>CAZHTG010000012.1:0-68633 GCA_964535795.1 uncultured Rikenella sp. | reverse complement strand
AAAAAACTCGAAAAATCTTTCAAGATGCTTGTTTTTGTCTTAGAATACGGCCAATTCCTCACTACTGCCTATTGCTTTTAGCCGCCGAAGCCTTGGCGAAGGTGGCCAATTGCCTGATTTCGGCTCCATGCCCGCACTCCTACAATTGCCATTCCGAAATAGACAATGAACAGCACGGCTGTCGGGTACATTCCCATTACCAAATATACGACAACTGCAATTGCGTTGGCCACTATCCATACATACCACTGCTCAAGAATTTTTCTTGTAAGCATCCATGTGGCCACCACAGAGAGTGATGTTATCAGCCCGTCCCACAGCGGCACCGGTGAATCCGTCCACCTGTCAAGCACAAACCAGAGCAATCCCCATATCACCAGTGTTGCAACGAGACATACAATGGCTGTCTTTCTGTCTATTCTGATAACATCGGTTCCTGATTCCGGGCCCTTTTCCATGAGCTCTGTGCCCTGGGCACTTCGCCATGCATACCATCCGTAGATACTGATCACAAGGTAGTAACCCTGCAATCCCATGTTGGCATAAAAGCCGTTGTGCCCGAACACATAAATGTACACGGCCGAGGTGATTATACCCAGCGGCCACAGAAGTATGTTGCGCCTGATCTCCAGTATCACATAGGCGATTCCCGTTACAGCACCAAAGATCTCAACAATGTTTTCAGTTATCCAGTCGGTCACCATTCAGTCAGAAAGATAGTGAAATGCCGGCTGTATAGGTTATCCCTGCCTGCGGAAAAAAGTAAGCCCATGTCTTCTCAACGCCGTCCTCGCTCCACATGCCGCCGTAGGCATTGTTCTCATACATGGCATTGAAGAGATTGTTGACCATGAAGCGGAACGTCAGTTCACCCGCCTGCCTTAAATCAAGACGGTAGCCGGCAGAGAGGTTGCTGACCAGGTACGGGCTGATGCTTCTCTCCTCGCTCATCGTATTGTCAAAGTACTGTTTGCCAACATATTTTCCTGTAAGTCTGACCGAAAGCCGCTCCACAGGATTGACCTCCAGCTCCGCCGAGCCCGTGACCCGGGGTGAGTATGCAATGTCAACAGTGCCGAGGTCACTGAATAGATACTCCTCGCTCCAGTCATCGGTGTTATAGTTGAAGTAGTAGTTCAGGAAGTCCCTTATCCTGCTCCTGCTGAGAGTCAGGTTCACCCTCAGTGCCACCACCGGGGAGGGTCTGTAACTTCCCGACAGCTCCACTCCTGTCCTGAAGCTGACCGGCACATTGGTCATTACCGGATAGCCGGTGTTGCTTATCTGACCTGTCGGTACCAGCTGGTCATTGTAATGCATGTAATAGAGATTTACGCTCACGGCAGCCCTCGGGTTCCTGTATGCGTATCCTCCTTCAAGGTCGGTAAGACGCTCCTGCCGGGGAGTTGCCCCGGGGTCGCCGGCAGCATCTTTGAAGTCTGTCCTGGAGGGTTCGCGATGGGCTACCGCAGCCGAGACAAAAGCCTCGCTGCCGCTGCCGTTGCTCCAGAAAAGACCTGCCTTGGGATTGAAGAAGGTGAACAGGTGGCTGCCGGTGAGGTCCTTCATGTCATCGTCAGGTCCCTCGAAGCGATAACTGATTAGTCTCAGCTGCAGGTCAAGGAAGGCACTAAGGCTGCCTGAAACCCCGGCGTTGACCTTGCCATAAACGTTTAGTTCATCCTTCAGCCCGTTATTCCGGTACCACTCGTGTCCCGGTGCCAGGTTGCCGGGATATTCTAGCCACTTTATCCTTCCGTAATGATCGCCGTCATACCTGTTTAGCGCCCCCCCCAGTGTCCATTCGGCACTGTTCCCCTGCTTTATCAATGACCATACCGCACCGAAGAAGAGGTTACTGAGCCACTTCTGCTGGACGATATCCAACTCGTTGATAATGGGGTCAGAGGGGAACATGTCCGAGATACCATATTCAAACGGGTCAATATCGCTCTTCTGTTCCTCGTAGTATCCCTTTCCCGTTGTAAGGTGAAGCCCGGTATTGAGGCTGACATGTCCTGTGAAGAGGTGGGTGTGGAAGAGGTGATAATGGTTTTGAGAATAGACGTCGGTCTCATCCTCATAGTAGCGGGTTACGCCGTTTGCGTCAACGTACTCTCCGGCCGGGTTGTATCTCCTGCTTTCCGGTAGCACCTCAGCGGGCACACCCCACCAGCTTATTCCTGTCTTCTCGCTGCCTGTGATCATGTTGAACCTGATCATGTCAGCAGGCCCGGACCATATGCCCGTGACCATGGCCGATCTGAGGTTTGAGGCGCTGTAGTCGACAAAACCGTCGCTGCTTATGCCTGATGCCCTGACCATCATGCTGAACCTGTCATCAACCATTCCTGACCATGCCCTGGCCGAGGCGCGCATGGTGTTGAAGGAGCCGTATGAGAGCTCAGCGGCAGCGCCAGGGTCTGCCGGCGGCGTCATGCTGCTTATGTTAACCGAGGCTCCGAAGGCGCCGGCACCGTTGGTGGAGGTGCCTACCCCGCGCTGCACCTGGATACTACCTGCCGAGGAGGCCAGGTCAGGCAGATCGACCCAGAACACCTGCTGCGATTCAGCATCATTGAGAGGGATGCCGTCGATGGTTATGTTTATCCTGCTGGCGTCAGTGCCGCGTATCCTCAGTGAGGTATAACCGATACCGTTGCCTGCATCGGAGGTCTCAACCACCGAAGGCGTAAGTGATAAAAGATATGGCATGTCCCTTGTCAGATCACGCTCTCTCAGCTCTGAAGCATGCACGGTGCTGTGTGCCATGGGTGTGCGGTTGCCGGCGCGACTCCCCCTGACAATGACCTCCTCAGCCAGGAACAGTCCCTCCCTGAGCGATGCATCGGCCACAGTGGTGCCCCTGACAACCACAACAGTATCAAAAGATTCATAACCTGTAAAACTTATGCGCAGTGAATAGGTGCCGTCACGCAGTCCACGCAGGGTATACCTGCCGTCATTATCCGCAGCCACCCCGGCCCTGAGACTCTCAATGACAACTGAAGCTCCTGCCATTGGCGCTCCGGCCTCGTCAGTAATCCTGCCTGTGATCATTCCGCTGAAGCGCTGGCCTGTCAGCGGTCCTGCTGCAACCAGCATCAGAATAATGAAAAACAAAATCTTCCTCACCATTTCTCTAACCATTTAACTATTATCGTCAGAAGCGGTGGTGTCTCAACAAGCCGGAAATGATTACTCTCTTTCCCTACGCCGGCATTACCCGGATCAGGTTGTAAGGGTATGATCTCAGCCTGTTAAGTAAGGCACCCCGTAATTTGACATTACAAATATACAACAGAATAGCCTGAAATGCCAATAAATGACAGCAAAGCTCAGTTAAACCTATATTTGTATATTTGTAGACTGGAAAGAGGGAAGAAAATGGATGATATCCTGAAGAAACTCAAATATGGCGAACAGAACCGTATTGCAGTTCTGAATGCGCCTGAAGGGTTTCAGAACCGCATAAACGGGCTTTTGCCCGGAGTGCAGATAGATACTGAGATCAATGCCCGGTATCTTTATGACTTCATGATCGCATTTACCCCCGGCTCGTCTGAAGTTAAGAGGATTGGCCCGGCATGCGTTCACAACCTGAGCGAAGACGGAAAACTCTGGATGGCATACCCCAAAGGCACATCGAAGAGATATGTCAGTGACATCAACCGTGACCGTGGCTGGGAAATCGTGGAGGATACCGGTTTCAGGCGGGTAGGCCAGGTTGCCATTGATGAAGACTGGTCAGCCCTGCGCTTCAGGAATGCCAGGTACGTCAGATCCGATAAATAACCAGCCTGATGAAAAGGATCCTGCTTGCGGCAAGTTGCTTTTTGGTATTGATCTCCTGTAACAGGGAAGATGCATCTGAGTACTTCACCGGCAGGGTGAAATTTCCCGTCAAACCCAACCTTGGGGCAAAGGAGGCGATTGCCGCGCGGGTAGTGCCCTATCCCCGGCAGCTTGAATGGCAGAAGCTGGAGATGACGGCCTTCATTCACTTCGGCATAAACACCTTTACTGACAGGGAGTGGGGCACCGGCGACGAATCACCGGAGCTGTTTAATCCGGTCTCTCTTGACGCGGACCAATGGGTAAAGGTCCTCGCTGAGGCAGGGATGAAGATGGTCATCATCACAGCCAAGCACCATGACGGCTTCTGCCTGTGGCCGACGAAGACGACAGCCCATTCTGTGGCTTCAAGCCCCTGGAAGGATGGGAGGGGCGATGTGATCAGGGAGCTGAAGGATGCGTGCGACAGGCACGACATGAAGTTCGGGGTCTATCTTTCACCATGGGACCGCAATGCGAAGAGTTACGGCGACTCACCGGCTTACAACAGGTTTTATTTGGATCAGCTTACCGAGCTGCTGACATTGTACGGCGAGGTGGATGAGGTGTGGTTCGACGGCGCCAACGGCGAAGGCCCCGACGGGCGCAGGCAGGAATACGACTGGCAGGCATATTATGACCTCATCAGGAAGCTTCAGCCCGACGCTGTCACCGCCATCATGGGTGAGGATGTGCGATGGGTGGGCACAGAGACAGGTTACGGTCGCGATACGGAGTGGAGCGTCACTGCACTGGCGCCCGGAGGAACACCCGCCAGCCGGGCCATCAACGAGGCGCTCGGGCTGACTCCGTTGTCCGGTGACCTGGGCAGCAGCACCCTGCTGAGCAAGGCAGGAGGTGTCTATTGGTACCCCGCCGAAGTCGATGTGTCAATACGGCCGGGATGGTTCTGGCACGCTTCTGAAGACAGCCTGGTAAAGGATGTCGATAAGCTTGCGGATATATACCTGAGCTCCGTGGGCCGCAACGCGGTGCTTCTGCTAAACGTACCCCCCGATAACAGGGGCCTGATAACCGATCATGACATCAGAAGCCTGCAAGCTTTCAGGGCATGGATTGACGGCCTGTATGACATTGACCTTCTCAGTGGCGCAAGGCCTTACGGCCAGGGAGCCTCAGCCGCCATCGACGGCGACAATAATACCTCCTGGAGCCCGCGCGGCAATAATGTTGCCTCGTTTGTTCCCGCCATTGCCGCCACCTTCAATGTCGCGATGCTGCAGGAAGAGATCAGCAGAGGCCAGAGGGTCGAGAAGTTTGTCATTGAAGCCCTGGCGGACGCAGAATGGGACACAATAGCCACCGGAACAACCATCGGGTATAAGCGCCTTATCCGTTTCCCCGAAGTAAAAGCCGACGAAATCAGGCTTACAATTGTCTCCTCCAGGGCAACCCCCCACATCAGTACTTTCGCTCTCTACCACGTTGAATAAATTGGTACGGTTCTTGTACTTTCCCAGGTGTAACTAAACTGAAAAACAATGAAAAAGATAGCAGCATCAGTCATTGTTCTGCTATTCACTATAGCAGTAACAGGACAGGGAAAGGTTTCTCTTTCAAAGGAGGAAAAAAAGGCACTTAAACTGGAGCAGAAGAAACAGAAGGAGACAGCTCTTTCTATGACCACTGCGGAGGCGCTCAGGTCAGGCACCTTCGTTCTTAAGGCTGACCGGATAAGGGGACGGGGAGGATATATAATGAACGTTGACCCCACAATCAACTTTGTTGCCGTGGAAGGCAAAGATGCATATGTACAGGTATCTCCATCTTCAGGTTATGGTTTGAACGGCCTCGGTGGCGTGACATTGAGGGGCAAGATCACCTCGCTCGACATTGAACAGGGGAAAAAACACGGCTCCTATATGATAACGGTGAATACCATCGGACACGCCGGCAACATCACTATCTTGATGAATGTGAACAAAACAGGAGAGATGGCGTCTGCAACAGTTAATACAAACTGGGGGAACCGGATTGAATTAAACGGCTACCTTGTGCCCTGGACCGGTAGCGGTACCAAAATACATAAAGGCAGAGAGACCTTCTAAAAAAATGGTAACAATTTATTAGTTAAACATATATGCACCTGACTAAATTTCTGCCATTACTTATAGCTGTAATGCTCACTTCATGCAACATGGATCCCTCGCACGCCAAATACAGCGATGTGGTTATCCCAGTCAGTGAAAGGCTGGTACCGGCCACTGCTGTAGTTAACGTACCATTCACCATCTATGCCATGGCGACTCAGGACAACGGATGCTGGTCGAACATCCACTTTTTCTTCGATGAGACTGACGAACGCGAATTTGAACTTATTGCCCTGGCTGATTTCGAGACTTATGGTGCATGCCCCGAGATGATTGTTGCAGGTGATACGCTCATCACCATCACCCCGAAACGTACCGGCAACCATATCCTTACAGTCTGGATGGACAACAATATCAATGTGAAGGACACCATTATGGTGGTGGAAGCCATACCCGGAAAGTAATCTATCTCCCGCTTCTCTTGCGGGGATTGGTCAGCCAGTTGTACTGACGTTCTTCCTCAGAACGGTGAAATATCTCCTTGTTGACATATTTGATCGACTCCACAGTATAGAGAGCACGTGGATTGAAACTGTTGATATCATCGAGGACCGTCTTAATCATACTCCTGCGGGCAATGATATAAATTACCGCCACATCACCCTCAATCCCCTCGGCCCTGACGGAGGTGACTCCATAGCCCTTCGCCCTCAGCTCCCCGATCAGGTTAGTAGCATCCTTGCGGGTGATGACCCTGATCATCTCGTGTCCTATGGCGAGCTTTTCCTCGATTAACATGCCTACAAAATTACCGGTGGCAAACCCTGCGGCATAGGCTATGTAACAGGCCCAATTGTCAAGATCCTGCATGATGCGGCTGATGGCCAGCAACCAGATCAGCACTTCAAAAAACCCAACAAACGGAGCTACACTCCTCATGCCCTTGGTGACAAAAATTATCCTGAGGGTTCCGAGAGAGACATCCAAGATACGTGCCACAAAGATGAAAAGTGGCAACAGGACATATGTAACCAGGTCTGAATTAAGTGTTTCCATGATGGCAATAAACATTTTTGAACTTGCAAAGTTATGACTATTTTTGAGACGGATAGTCCCCTAAAGTGCGCATCATGAAAATCCTTAAGCCCTGCATTCTGATCAGCTGTCTGATGCTTCCGGTAATGCTCGGGGCTCAGGATCCGGATACGGTTCTCGTTTCCGGGCACGGGAACGATTCAACTCTCCTTGAAGGGCACAGGCATGATACGGCTCTCATAGCCGGCCACCATCGTGATTCAGTCCTCACTGCCGGGCAGGTGCCTGATTCTGTTCTCACCCTTCTCTTCGCAGGAGACATCATGGGTCATGACGGACAGATCGCGGCTGCCCTCAATGATTCCACGGGTATTTATGAATATGACAGTGTCTTCAAATACATCTCGCCGTTAATTTCCGCAGCTGATGTTGCAATAGGCAACCTGGAAGTCACTCTCGGGGGTGCCCCCTACAAGGGTTACCCGGCCTTCAGCTCACCGGATGCCCTGGCCGTGGCATGTCTGAATGCGGGTTTTGACGTCCTGGTTACTGCCAACAATCATGCTGCCGACCGGGGCACAAAAGGTCTTGTGCGCACCATCAGGGTGCTTGACAGCCTTAACATTGCCCATACCGGCACATGGGTCAGCGGTGAAGCAAGAGACAGCCTGTCACCGCTGATGATATGCCATGACAGCATTCGTCTTGCGCTGCTGGCATATACCTATGGTACCAACGGCATAATTGTGCCTCCTCCGGCAACAGTCTCCTATATTGACACCGTCAGGGCAGCCGCTGATATAAGAAAATCGTTTGACTCAGGTGCTGACCCCACTGTCATCTTCATTCACTGGGGGACTGAATATGACACCCTGCCTGACCCTGACCAGAAGAAAACCGCAGCTGCACTGCTGAGAAGCGGAGCTGACATTATCATCGGCTCGCACCCCCATGTGCTGCAGCCAATGACAGCGGAATCCGATTCCTGCGCAATAAGAAATCCCGTGGTATGGTCAATGGGCAACTTCGTCTCAAACCAGCGTACAAGAAGAAGGGACGGGGGAGCAATGATAAGGCTTGACCTTGCCACACGGGGAGACACCACGGTCATCACTGACGCCGGCTATGTACTTACATGGGTTTACACCCCCACCGAGTATGGGAAGCGAAGGTTCTATGTACTGCCATGCGCCGCCTTTGAGAACAGGCCGGAATTCTTCCAGTCTTCGTCACATTATGATGCCATGATGATTTTCGTCAGGGATGCCAGAAGGCTTCTTGACAGCCTTAACAAGGGGTTCCATGAGATGACCTGGTCTGAAGGAAACTGGATCAGGGTGGAACGGTCACCTGTATCGCTTAATTAGTATCTTTGCACTGTTTTCATGCCGGATATGGAGGGATCAACATTAGTTCTTACAGGAACAGCGGTGACCATCGGGTTCATTCACACACTGATCGGGCCTGACCACTACCTGCCGTTCATCGTTATGGGGGAGGCGCGTGCCTGGAGCATCAGGAAGACTATGTTCATAACCTTCCTGTGCGGAGTCGGGCATGTGCTCAGCTCAGTGGTAGTAGGATTCATAGGTATAGCTGCAGGATTGTCACTTTCAAAACTGGAGCTTTTTGAATCATTCAGGGGGAACATTGCAGCATGGCTGCTCATAGCTTTCGGTTTCATTTACATGCTCATCAGCCTGCGACGGCTCTACAGGAAGAAGAAGCATGTGCATCAGCATCACCATACCGAAGGCATTACACATGAGCATGAGCATGATCATTTCAGCGGTCATTCACATATTCATATCGGTGACAGGAAAAACATGACCCCGTGGATACTCTTCCTGATATTCGTCCTCGGTCCGTGCGAACCCCTTATACCAATACTGATGTATCCCGCCGCCGCAAACAACATCAACGGTGTTATCCTCGTATCACTTCTCTTCTCGGCAGTCACCATAGCCACCATGATGACCGTTGTGCTTGCCTTCAGGCTCGGCCTGAGCCGGATAAACCTGAAGCCGCTGGAACAGTACGTCAACGTGATTGCCGGAGCCACTATCGCGGTATCAGGACTTGCCATTCAGCTTCTTGGTCTGTGAGACCAATATTATTATTAGTTTTGCCAAAATTTACCAGATGAGTTTCGACTACAACACACAGAGAAAAAGAATGTCCCTGCCGGAATATGGAAGGAATGTTCTGAAAATGATTGAACATATCAAGACCATCAAGGATCCCGAGGAGAGGAACCAGGCTGCCAGAACCATCATTCAGATCATGGGCAATCTCAATCCGAACCTGAGGGAGGTAACGGACTTCAGGCACAAGCTGTGGGATCATCTGATGATAATCGCCGATTTCGATCTGGCTGTCGACTCTCCCTATCCGGCACCTGACCGTTCCAAGCTTGATGCCAAGCCCAACAAGGTGCCATATCATAACGGCGATATCAGGTATGCTCATTATGGTCGCATAGTGCCGGCTCTGATAGAAGCCGCCTCTGCAATGGAAGACGGAGAGGAGAAGGATTACCTGACATCTCTCATTCTTAACCAGATGAAGAAAGATTACCTTACCTGGAACAAAGCCCAGGTGGCCGATGACCTCATCATAAGGGACCTGATGGATATGTCTGGCAACAGGCTGAAGGTTCCTGAGAACTTCAAAATGCCGGATATCAAGGAGCTTCTTGCACCGCCCAAGAGCAAAACGCAGAGCAGGTACCAGGGAAGGCCTCAGGATAAATACCAGGGAAGGTCAAACAAACAGGGGAAGAAAAAACACAAGAACGGGTATTAACAATTTCATACTGACAGGTCATGAGCATCACCAGCGTAAAGACATATGAGGCACCGCTGCCCGGTGGCCATTACTCCCAGGCTGTTGTCTCGGGGAATGTGATCTTTGTTTCCGGCCAGCTGCCTTTTGTTCCGCTGACGGGTGATAAAACAACCGGAGGCATCAGCGAGCAGACCCTGCAGGCGCTGAAAAACGTACTCAGCATTGTCAGAGCGGCAGGAGGTGATATCACGACCATTGCACGGACAACAATTTATACTACGGATGTCAAATCGTGGGAGGAGGTCAACAGGGTGTACGCTGACTTCTTCGGCCCCGTGCAACCGGCCCGGTCAATCATTACGGTGTCAGACCTCCATCACGGGTGCCTGGTAGAGATCGAGGCAGTGGCCTTCACCCTCTGATTTGCCACTTTGTCATGTTTATCATTATGGCCGGCATTTTGCTTAGAGGCCGGTAGTAAAGATTTTTTATCATGGTGAAAAAGAGAAGTCACGAAGAGAGGCATGATGAACCCATGCATGCAAATGAAACACAAGAAAATCAGTTCAATGCAGAGTCTGATGAGTCAGGGCGCACAACAACCCCCGACGAAAAGGAGTCGGGCATGAGTGGCAATGCCGAAGACGAGATGCACGAAAAACTGACAGAAATGCAGGACAGATACCTCCGTTTATCAGCTGAGTTTGACAATTACCGGAAAAGAACCCTTCGCGAGAAGATAGAGCTGGCGCAGACAGGCGGTGAATCGGTAATCAGAAACCTGCTTCCCATCATTGACGACTTTGACAGGGCAATGATTTCGATGCGGGCAACGGACGACTGCAGTGCCGTGAAGGCAGGGCTGGAGCTTATCTATGTGAAGATATATGATTTCCTCAGACAGAACGGTGTGAAGGAGATAGAGGCAGTAAACGAACCATTCAACAGTGACCTTCATGATGCCGTGACCGGCATGGCTGTTGACGATGATGCCATGAAGGGAAGGATAATAGAGGTTACCCAGAAGGGGTATACCCTCAATGAAAAAGTGATCCGCCACCCCAAGGTGGTAGTGGGTGAATAACAGTTAGGTTCTGCACTGAAACATGTCGAAAAGAGACTATTACGAAATTCTGGGCGTCAGCAAGGGGGCCTCGAAGGATGAGATTAAAAAGGCTTACCGCAAGCAGGCCCTCAAGTACCATCCTGACAAGAACACCGGCGACAAGGATGCCGAGGAGAAATTTAAGGAGGCGGCCGAGGCCTATGAGGTCCTCAGCAATGATGACAAGAAGGCCCGCTACGACCAGTTCGGGCATGCCGGCATGGGCAACAACATGGGCGGCGGCTTCGGCGGCGGCATGACCATGGAAGACATCTTCTCATCATTCGGTGATATCTTCGGTGATGCCTTCGGTGGAGCCTTCGGATCCCGCAGGGGCGGAGGGCGTTCACGCAACGTCAACAGGGGGACTAACCTGAGGTTAAAGGTAAAGCTCACCCTCGAGGAGTTTGCACATGGGGCCGAGAAAAAGGTCAGGGTCACCAAATATGTCACCTGCAACACCTGTCACGGCAGCGGTGCCGCCTCTGACAGTGACGTGACAACATGTACGGCATGCAAGGGCACCGGTCATACCACCAGGGTGATGAACACCATCCTCGGGCAGATGCAGACCACCGCTGCCTGCAATGTGTGCGGCGGCGAAGGCAAGGTGATAACAAAAAAATGCCATAAGTGCTATGGCGAAGGGATAACGCAGGCAGAGGAGGTGATACCGCTCTCTATACCCGCAGGACTCGCACCCGGCATGCAGCTATCCGTGACGGGCAAGGGTAACGCCGCTCGCCGCGGCGGCATCAACGGAGACCTTATTGTGGTGATAGACGAGGAGCCCCACGACGAACTGGTGCGCGAGGGCAATGACCTTATCTATAATCTCTTCATAAGCATCCCCGACGCCATCCTGGGCGCCAACGTTGAGGTACCTACCATCGACGGCAAGGTGAGAATAAAGATCGACCCCGGGACACAGGGCGGCAAAATACTCCGGCTCCGTGGAAAGGGTCTGCCTGACGTAAACGGGTATGGTAAGGGCGACCTGCTCGTCAATGTAAACGTCTGGATTCCAAAAAACCTCACGAAGGAGGAGATGAAGAACATTGAGCAATACCGTACCTCCCCTACTTTCACCCCCAAGCCCGACGCTGATGACAAAGGCTTCTTCGACAGGGTAAAAAATTACTTTTCATAAAGACTTTAATAGTGCAGATAAAGGTTGATCCGCTTCCCTGGGGGCGTATCAACCTTTTTTATATCTTTGAAATTCCCGGACTGACAGATTTAATCGTGGAAAGAAAATGATACTATTTGAAGCCCAAAAGGTAACCAAACGCTTTGCAACCCAGACTGCTCTCGACGAAGTCAGCATAAGCGTCCCCGAGCAGAGCATATACGGCCTTCTCGGACCAAACGGTGCCGGCAAAACAACTCTGATCCGTATTATCAACCAGATCACTGCTCCCGACAGCGGCGCAATATTTCTCAATGGCCGCCCGGTAAAGCCTGAAGATGTGCACAACATCGGATACCTGCCCGAAGAGCGTGGTCTGTACAAGAAAATGAGGGTCGGAGAGCAGGCCCTCTACCTTGCCCAGCTAAAGGGCCTAAGCCACGCTGAAGCCATGCGTCGCCTGAAATACTGGTTCAAAAAACTGGAGATAACCGGATGGTGGGACAAAAAGGTTGAGGAGCTGTCAAAAGGCATGCAGCAGAAGGTGCAGTTCGTTACCACGGTGCTGCATGAGCCGAAGCTGCTTATCTTCGATGAACCCTTTACCGGGTTTGATCCGATCAACGTCAAGCAGATAAAGGATGAGATCCTCTTCCTCAGGGAAAGGGGGGCAACAATCATCTTCTCAACTCATAACATGAGCTCGGTGGAAGAGTTGTGTGACAATATTACCCTGATCAACAAAGCCCATACGATACTCGAGGGAAGCGTCGATAAAATCCGCAATGAGTGGGCGGCAAGTGAATATGACATTGTCTTCGACGGTAACGTGACGCCATCAGGCAACGGCCATTTCTCAATTCTCAGTTCTGCCTTTGAGGAGGGTAAGAGCATGGTGCGGATCAAGGCGGCAGAGACAGGAGATACAAACGAAATTATACGGGCCATGACATCGGCAGGCAAGGTGGTGTCATTTAATCCGGCGCTGCCCTCAATGAATGAAATATTCATCAGAGTCGTGGAAGCAAAAAACAAGGAAGCTGCAACAATCTGAGCCATGAACAAAATATCCTTAATAATCCGCAGGGAGTACATCACACGGGTACGCAAGAAGTCATTCATCATAATGACCCTGCTGACACCTTTCCTCTTTGCCCTCATCTTCGTCATTCCGGCACTGGTCATGTCAAGCGATGACAAGGATTTCAAGAAGATTGCCGTCATCGAAGACGGCTCCGATCTCTTCACCAATGTCATTCCTGACACCAAGGACACTGACTTCGAATACCTCACAGGCGTAAGGCTGGATGACATTAAGAACAACTTCGCTGATATGGGCTATTACGGGGTGCTCTACATCTCTCCCCAGATCATCACCACCCCCAATGCTATCCAGCTTATCTCGAAGAAACAGCCGCCCATGGGCCTCCTGGACCATATCTCGGGCTCGCTCGAAAAGGAGATAGAGAAGCAGAAACTCCTGGCATACAACATCGAGAACCTTGATGAGATACTCAAAACCATCAACACCAGCGTCAAGGTACAGACCGTTAAGATTGACGAATCGGGAGGCGTGACACAGACCAGCACCGGCATATCAATGGCACTGGCTTACATCAGCGGATTCCTGATGTACATGCTTGTTTTCATGTTCGGATCGATGGTCATGCGCGGGGTGATAGAGGAGAAGACCAACCGTATCGTGGAGGTGATCATATCTTCGGTCAAACCCGTTCAGCTGATGCTTGGAAAAATCATTGGTGTTGCTTTGGTTGGTCTGACCCAGTTCGGCCTCTGGATCATCCTTACCCTGGCTATAGTGACGGTGGTTAAGGCAAATGTGCTTCCCGAAGGAACCATGGAGCAGATACAGCAACTCCCGCAGAGCTTAGCCGAAGCAGACCAGTCGATTGCCGGAACACAGGCAGCGGCAATTTCGGCGGAACAGATAACCGAGTTCCAGTCGCTCTTTGTCAATGCAATGAACCAGCCGTGGGGACTGATCATTTTCAGCTTCATCTTCTACTTCATCACCGGGTATCTGCTCTATGCCTCACTTTTCGCTGCAATAGGATCAGCGGTTGACAATGAGACGGAGACTCAGCAGTTCATGCTGCCGGTTACAATACCTATTATTCTCGGACTGATTGTAGCCATGGGCACAATGCAGAACCCCGAGAGCTCACTCTCATTCTGGTTCTCAATGATACCCCTTACCTCTCCCATCGTGATGGTGGCCCGCATTCCCTTTGACGTCCCGGCCTGGGAGATAGCACTGTCGATGAGCCTGATGGTCCTCACACTTGTCGGGGCAGTCTGGATGGCGGCAAAAATATACCGGACCGGCATACTCATGTACGGGAAGAAGAGTTCTTACAAGGAACTGTGGAAGTGGCTGACATATAAAGGATAAACAGAGCCTGAAATGCCGAAGATACTGGTCATCGATGACGAGAAGTCCATCAGGAACACCCTGAAGGATGTGCTTGAATACGAAAAATATGAGGTTGATCTTGCAGAGGAGGGCATCTCGGGAACAGAGCTCTTTACACAGGGTTCTTATGATGTCGTTCTCTGTGACATCAAGATGGCGAAAATGGATGGCATAGAGGTCCTCCAGAAGTTACAGGAGCACTCGGCTGATGTCCCTGTTATAATGATATCCGGCCATGGTAACATAGACACTGCTGTAGATGCAATCAGGAAGGGGGCATTTGATTTCCTTGAGAAGCCGCTGGATCTGAACCGGTTGCTGATCACCATCCGCAACGCACTAGAAAGAGGGTCGCTGATTACCCAGACCAAGGTCCTTAAGAAACAGGTAAGCAGGAAGTTTGAAATAGTAGGCTCTTCACCCTCCATCATAGCGGTAAAGGAGATGATTGACAGGGTTGCTCCCACGGAGGCTCGCGTGCTCATCACAGGTGCAAACGGCACAGGCAAGGAACTTGTCGCCCACCAGATTCATGAAAAGAGCAACCGGGCCAGGGGACCGTTCGTGGAGGTCAACTGCGCAGCCATACCCTCGGAACTGATCGAGAGTGAGCTCTTCGGGCATGAGAAAGGGTCTTTCACATCGGCCATCAAGCAGCGTATCGGCAAGTTTGAACAGGCCACCGGCGGAACCATCTTCCTCGACGAGGTGGGAGACATGAGCCTGGCAGCACAGGCCAAGGTGCTGAGGGCACTGCAGGAGAACAAGATAACACGCGTGGGATCCGACAAGGACATCCATGTGGATGTCAGGGTCATTGCCGCAACAAACAAGAATATCAGGGATGAGATTGACCGCAACACCTTCCGCGAGGACCTCTACCACCGGTTGAGCGTCATCCTGATCCATGTACCCACTCTCAACGAGAGAAGTGATGACATCCCCGTTCTGGCCGAACACTTCAACACCCTGATCTGCGGTGAGTACGGCATGAGCAGGAAGAAGATAGGACCGGATGCCATAGCCGAACTGCAGAAGATTAAGTGGACAGGCAATATAAGGGAGTTCAGGAATGTGCTTGAACGTCTCATCATACTCTGTCCCGATGTGATCACCGGCAGGGATGTGATCGCTTATGCTCACCCTGTTTCGGGTTTCGGAGAATTATGAACAACAGGAACGGCATATTATCAGTCCTTGTCCTCCTGGTGATACTGGCCCTCTCTTCCGGATGTAACAGAAGTGACAGGGAGGGAATGCCTGTCTCCTTCAATGACGGATGGATGTTCATCAGGCAGGACTCGGCAAACATTGACAAGATCCTTCCCGGGATCATTCCCAATCACAAGTGGGAGGAGGTAACGCTGCCACATTCTGCATTTATTGAGCCCCTTGTCATATCAGGCAGCCAGTGGACGGGCATTTGCTGGTACAAGAAGGTCTTCAGGGCAGAGAAGAGGCAGAGGCACAGGCACACCGGGCTTCTCTTTGACGGCGCCATGCATGACGCCATAATTTATCTCAATGGTGCCGAGATAGACCGGCATTCAGGGGGTTATGTTCCGTTTTATGTTAACCTTACCGATGATCTTGATTATGGCAGGGAGAATGAGATCCTGGTAAGGCTTGACAACAGGGAGAACCCTGACATTCCGCCCGGCAAGCCATTGTCGGAGCTTGATTTTTTATGGTACAGCGGTCTTTACCGCAACGTGAGCCTGTATGTGACTGACAGGCTTCACATCACCTCTCCGCCGGAGGTTCAGTCGGTTCCTGGCGGCGGCATAATCATCGGGTCGCGCGATATAAGCCGGGAGGCGGCTACCGTCACAGTGTCGGTTCATGTAGCCAATGATGACCGCACACCGCGCTCTTTTCATATGAAGAATACGCTGCTTGATGCTGCCGGCCTTGATATCGCATCATCACGCTCCGAACGCGTGGAGCTGGAGCCCGGGCAAAGCAGGCGACTGGTGACAAAAATCATTGTCATGCAGCCAGCTCTCTGGTCGCATGACCAACCGTTCCTATACACACTGGTCACCGAACTGCAGTCAGACAAGGGCGTCATTGACAGGCGCGAGACACGGACCGGAATAAGATCGGTGAGGATAACCTCTGACATGGGGCTGATACTGAACGGAGAACCGTTAAGGCTTACAGGCACCAACAGGCACCAGGAATATCCCTACATAGGTTACGCCCTCTCTGACGAGGCAAGCTACCGTGATGCCTCCAAGATCAGGGAAGCGGGCTTCAATATTGTCCGTTGTTCGCACTACCCTCCCTCCCCGGCCTTCCTCAACGCCTGCGATGAGATGGGACTGCTGGTAATTGATGCCATCCCCGGATGGCGGCAGATGGGAGATTCAATCTTCGCAGAAGCCTCCGTAAGTGACACGCGAATGATGTGCCGCCGTGACCGCAACCATCCGTCGGTGGTGATGTGGGAGGCCTCGCTCAATGAGACCGTCATGCCATACAGCTTCCTCCGGCGCCTGCATGAGACGGTAAAGGAGGAGCTTCCCTACGGAAACAACTATACCTGCAGCTGGATGGATACCATCTGCGATGTCTTCATTCCTGCAAGAAAGCAGCCACTAACTCCCGATTACCTAAGCGGGTACAATGCCCGGAAGCCACTCTTCATTGCTAAGTACGGGAACCGGGAGTCCTGCGCTGAGAATGAAGGTCTCAGCCTGACAGGCATCAGTGAACAGGAACCTGCCCTGACAGGCTCAGGGCAGATGCCCGGTGAGGGAGAAGGCCGGCTTCTGCAACAGGCAAATTATTTTCAGGAGGCTCATAATGATAACCTTGCAGGACCGGGAATCGGTGACGCCAACTGGCTTATGTTCGACTACAACAGGGGTTGCTCCCCTGGTATTTCAGCCTCGGGCATAATGAATATCTTCAGGATTCCGAAGTTCGCCTACTGGTTCTACCGGAGCCAGTCAGACGATGGCCCGGTATGCTTCATAGCGCATCATAACCTCCCTTCTTCAGGGAACATGGTAAAGGTATACAGCAACGCCGACAGCGTGAAGCTGTTCCGGAATGATACCCTGATCGATGTCCGGGGACCTGACCGTGATCCGACAACGACGAACCTCACCCATCCCCCCTTTACCTTCACCCTGCCGGGGTATTCACCGGGGACACTGAGGGCGACGGGGCTGAAGAATGGAAACGAGTTCGTCTCACACAGCGTCACCACACCCGGGCCGCCGGCTGCATTGCGACTGATGGCAGACTTCAGTAACAAGACGCTGCGGGCTATTGGTTCGGATGTCATATTTATTCATGCTGCGGTGGTTGACTCCGGCGGTAACCCTGCCCATAACGCCGGCTCCCTGGTGGAATTCTCGGTGAGGGGTGATGCGGAGCTTATCGGTGATAATCCTGCCAGGGCAGAAGCCGGGGTAGCTTCAATCCTGCTCAGGGCCGGCACAAACCCGGGAAGGATAATGATAAGGGCCGTCTCGGAAGGGATATCGGAAGCTGAATTAATGACAGAGTCAAGAAAATAGACTCACCACGGCAATAGATTTTCATGACCTGGTGCTGAAAGAAGACTGAAGGAAACGGGAGATCCTCACAACCTGATGCAGTAAAAAGGGTGAAGGAAACGGTAACTCCTCAGAACCTGAAGTAGATGAAAGGCTGAACCACATCGGTTCCAACCTTGTGGAGCAGCAGGACTACTCCTATTGCTATCAGGAACTTGACCACCAGAGGGAGCCTGATAAAAAGGCCCCGGTAAGCCTCCTTGGTGGTTACCGGAAGAAAATGAAGGATGTATCCTGAGGCGATCAGCACTATCACGGGCAGGTAGGCCATGACGACCATGCCATAGTCACCCGGTGTGAATGAGGTGAATATCTGCGTCAGCATCACCCCTGCCTCTTCCATTGTTCCAGCGCGAAAGAATATCCATGCGAAGCTGACGAAGTTAAATGTAAGTATGATGCCGGCTATGCGTGACATGCGTGATTTTCTTTTCACACCCCTGAAGATCCATTGCCATATCTTGTCTGCCACAAGTGCTGCCCCGTGCAGGCCGCCCCATATCACAAAGCGCATGGCAGCACCATGCCACAAACCGCCGAGAAGCATCGTAATCATCAGGTTGATCCCTGTTCTTACAGGACCTTTCCTGTTGCCACCGAGAGGGATATAGAGGTAATCCTTAAGCCACCTCGAGAGAGAGATATGCCAGCGCCTCCAGAAATCGCCGATATTGGCAGCCTTGTAAGGCGAGTTGAAATTTAGAGGCAGTCTGAAACCCATTAGCATAGCCACGCCAATGGCAATGTCAGTGTATCCTGAGAAGTCACAATAGATCTGAAGGCCGTAACCGTAGGCTGCCATGAGGTTCTCAAAACCGGAATAGAGTGCCGGTGTCTCGAACACCCTGTCGATGAACCCGACAGAGATAAAGTCGGAGATCAGCATCTTCTTGACAAGGCCCTGCAGTATCAGGAATACCCCGTACCCGAATTCGTTCCGGCTGATGTTGTACTCTCCCCTCATCTGGGGGATGAACTCTGAGGCTCTTACTATCGGACCGGCCACCAGCTGGGGAAAAAATGTCAGGTAGAAGGCAAAATCGATGAAGTTCTTTTCAGGCATCATGCGCCCCCTGTAGACGTCAATGCTGTAGCTCAGCGCCTGGAAGGTGAAGAACGATATCCCTACCGGCAGCACAATAGTGTTTATGTCAAATGATGTTCCCAACAGGCTGTTTGACATGGATGAAAAGACATCGTGAGCTATAAAAGCCGTGTTGAAGAGTGAATTAATCGTCTCCGTGATAAACCCCGCGTACTTGAAGTATGAGAGGAAGCCCAGCAGCAGAACGATATTGGTTACCAGCCACAGTCGCTTCCCGGCCTTTCGTTCAGCCCTGCCGGTCATGAGGGCTGTAAAGTAAGTCAGTGCCGTTGTAAGCATCAGCAGGATGATGAACAGACCCCCTGCCCGGTAATAGAAGTAAAGGCTCACCAGCAGCAGCCATGTGTGGCACATGGCTCTTTTTTTATGCATCAGGGCAAACCCTGCCATCACTACAAGGAAGAAGATCCAGAAGCCCGTTGTGGTGAAGATAAAAGACTGGCGCGGGTTATACTTCAGCAGCCAGGCGACCCAGCCGTCGCCATCATCATCGGCGTCAGTCGCGGCCTCAATTGCAACGGACTCCGTAGCCGCTGCAGCAAGAGAGTCATATGGTGGAGCCGTCGCCCTGAAAGCAGGCTCTGCCGGCGCTGAGCGGGCGACCAGCAGGTCTGCCATTATTTTTACGGCCAGGGTATCTGCCCCGGCATTTGACAGATGGGTCAGGTCTTTCGATGCCAGTGCCGGCTTGTGGCTAAACCATGTCATGATAGAGCCTGAGCCGCCCATTTCCTTCCACGCATCCCAGAATATGGCTCCGCTCCTCTCAGCGGCTTTCTCCTGTGCATCGCGTATTGCCCTGATATTGGGGAATTGTCTTATGGTGTCACTAACCCGCAGTGCCATATCCGTTACGCTCACCAGTACCACCGGTACTCCACCGGATGCCCTCTTCAGGTATTCGATCTGCTTTACCAGGCCCTCTTCATAATAATGATACTCGCTCCTGACGTTCCTGACCACATTAAGGCCGAACTGCAGGAAGATGACATCGGGGTTGAGTCTGGAAAGGCATCCTTCAAAGCCCCGGATATCTGTCATAACATACTCAAGGCCGGCGCTCCCGCGCACAGGTATATTGTCAATTATCACTCCGGTGTCACTCTCAAGACTCATGGCATATATATCAGGAGAGTTACGGCCGGTGAATTCGACGGTGATATCCGATATGGATGGAAGAGGTACGGTATACTCCATCGGCCCTTCGCCCATCTGCAGCATGGCAAAATCGACCAGGGTGCTTCCTGACCTGATGCCGACAAGTACGGTGTCATAGTTGTGACCGTAGAAGATCCTCAGCTTCTCGTACTTCGAAACGGAGGCATCTGCACCGGGTACGGGGTTTAGCTTAACCGAGGCAAATGATCGTTCAGTAAGGGTTGTCTCCGGGGGAGTAAAGCGGCAGATGGCCAGCATCGGCCCCAGCCTGTTATGGGGAAGCGAACCGTTCCTGTAATCGAGAAGAGTGTATCTCCTCCAGTTTGATGACGACCTGACGACATATGACCTGGTGTACATTACCGGCATGACGGGAGAGAAGAGTCCGGGACCTGTTCCTCCGCCCCCGGCTCTCAGCTCCTGCCTGAGCATGGAGGTTACCCGGTCACCCTCAATCTGTGAGTCGCCAAAGTAGAGTATCCTTACCTGGCGGCCCTCCGCCAGGGAGTCTCTCAGCGCGTCACCCGGGTAGTAGGGAGCTTTGACCATGGCCGGAGCCATTCCTGCCTCAGCCGGTGCTGAACCATGATCGCGCGGGATTTCCTGAACACCGGTACCAGCTGCCTGCGGCTCCTTTGCAACTGTGTCGCTGAGCACGGTAGCATGAAGATCCGGCTGATGCGTGGCCGTGTCAGCAGATGATTCATGTAAAGGCAGGTCCCTGCCGGATCGCTGTTGAGCGATCACAAGGCTCAGGATGAAGAGCGTCAGAGTGACGGAAAGCAGAAAAAGCAGAATTCTGCCGGGGCGCATATTCGTGTTTTAATCAGCCTTTTTTTCTGATCCTCAGCTTCTGTCCCACCTGTATCCTGGAAGCGTCGGAGATATTGTTGATTCTCAGTATGTCAGTTGCAGTTACACCACTAAACTTTTTGGCAATGTCCCATACCGTGTCACCGTATCTGACAGTATAAAGTTCATACTCACCATCAGATAATGCGGAGAGGGGTGCAGAGGCGGAAGTTGCCTGTGAGACTCCGGAAGCAGTCGTGGTGACCTTCCCTTCGAGTCTCTGTTTTTCGGTGAAACTCATTGAATTGACCTTGCTGTACCTTTCAGCCCTGGCAGGGTCAACGTATATGGTAAGCTTCTGCCCGATCCTTATCGTGTTACGGTAGATATTGTTCCAGTATCTCAGGTCCGAAAGCCCCACGTCATACCATTCGGAGATGAAGCCCAGGTTATCACCGTCCTTAACCACATAGGTAAGGGCTGTCTTCCCCTTTACGTCGGGTGGTGCGTAGGCCGACTGTGTCGGAGCCGAAGTCTGGTTTACCCTTGTGAGATACTGCTCCTTCATGTAACCGGTGATGGTGTCAGTCATTGAGATGAAATCACCCAGTTTGTCTATGGGAAGGGTAATGGCGCTGGCCTTGCTCCTGCCGGGGACAAGCCCGGTGCGGTACTGGGGGTTCATGGCCCTGATCTCCTCGAGCGGCAGGTCGAGTACTGCAGCAATCTGCTCAAGATGAATATCATGGGAGACCATCACGGTGTCAACCGCCAGCGGCAGGTTGATCTGGGTAGGGGTGATATTGTGCTCGCGGTAATAGTTCATGGCATATGTGGCAGCAACATACTGCGGGATATAGCCTCGTGTCTCGCGGGGAAGGCGGTAATAAATCTCCCAGTAATCCTTGCGGTTGCCGGAACGGCGGATCGCCTTGTTGACATTGCCCGGGCCGCAGTTATATGCGGCAATGACCAGTATCCAGTCGTTGTAAATGCCATACAGGTCTTTCAGGTACCTGGCAGCGGCGTGAGTGGCCTTGACGGGATCGCGGCGTTCATCCACAACCGAGTTGATCGTGAGCCCGTACATACGCCCAGTGCTGTACATGAACTGCCATAATCCGGTAGCTCCGACCCGGCTCACTGCATTTGGATTCAGTGCGGATTCAATGACCGCCATATATTTAAGCTCCACCGGCAGCCCGTAGTAATCAAATATATCTTCTATCATGGGGAAATAGTAGTCCTGAAGACCCAGCATGACCTGGAACCTGTCAACCTTCCGGTTGGTGTACACATGGATATGGCTCCTGATGATATTGTTGTACGGGAGGAGGATGACTGAATTGATCCTCCCGAGACGATCCTTGTATACAGAGTCGCTGAACTCTGCTATGATTGAGTCAGTCGCGGTGATCTCCGTACCGGCAGCTGACATCTGGATGAACCATTCATTCAGCAGGCCGTCCAGGTCGCGTTCAATGCGTTCTGTGGAATCGTCATTTATTATAATAATGGTATCATTGACAGCTGTTGCCGAAAGAGTAACAAGTGAAAGTGTAAGGGTAATGATTATAGTTTTCAGAGTCATATTCGTCATTTTTAGAATGTCTTTACAATGGAAAACGTAATTCCCGGTGATAATCTTGCATAGGTTGCGCTGACAGGAAGCAGATAAGCCCTCAGGTCATCACTGATATCGTAATCAAACAGGCTTGCATCAACGTGGGCGTCAATGATAGTGAACAGGTACCATGCCGCTATGCCAATGTAGGAGAGGTCACGGTACTTGCGGTAATAATCGACGCCGTTAAGCAGCGAAGTCTTTACCCATGCCTCGTTTGAGGCGGTGTAGGTCTCAGGATGGAGCACGGGATCATAGGTTGCGGGGTCCTGGTTGACCAGCAGATCGAGATAGCTGTCTGTCTCAGGGATGATGTCGGTGAAATCCTGGTAGGCGTTAATGAAGGAATTGTAGTTTTGCGTGTTGAAGGTGACGACATAGCCCAGTGCTCCGAAACCGGCATAGACAATGGGTACCTTCCAGTATTTGCGGTTGTATATCTGGCCGAGGCCGGGCAGGGCGGCCGCGAACATGGTAGATCTGACAGGTTCAATGGTATATTTTCTGACCTTCTCTCTGCGGACACGAATAGTATCCTGAGTCTGTGCCCCGCAGGTCATGACAGATGAAAAAAGAAGGATGAATGCTATTTTGGCGGACAACTCCAAAGGGTAAACCTTTTGCGTTTGCCGGCAAATATAACTAATTACCTGTTAAGTTTATCGAGCAATCCGATTATGCGCTCCATCTCATCGCTGTCACCGAACGGGATGACGATTTTACCCCTGCCCTTCTCATTGATGCGAAACTGTACCTCTGACTGGAAGAGGCTGCTGAGCTGCCGGGCCAGCTCCTCGTACTCGGTGGTAAGTCTCTTTTTCTTTTCCTCCTTCACCGGGTCTTTTGATGACGCACTCTGGAGGTGCCTTACCAGCTCCTCTGTAGCCCTGACAGAGAGGTCTTCCTCTATTATGTGATAAAAGACGTTGATCTGTTTGGCGGGGTCTTCAATATTTACCAGCGTACGGGCGTGTCCCATTGAGAGATTCCTGTTGCGTATGCCCAGCTGTATCTCCGCGGGCAGTCTGAGGAGGCGCATGTAGTTGGCCACCGTGGAGCGTTGCTTGCCCACCCTGTCGCTAAGCTGCTCCTGTGTCAGGCTGCACTCTTCAATGAGGCGCTGGTAGGTGATTGCCACTTCAATGGCATCAAGATCCTCCCTCTGGATATTCTCCACGAGGGCCATTTCCAGCATCGCGGTGTCATCAGCAGTGCGGATATATGCCGGGACGTGTGTCAGGCCGGCCATCCGTGCGGCACGCAGCCTGCGCTCACCGGCGATAAGCTGATAACGGCCTTCACCTGTCTCCCTGACGGTGAGGGGTACTACTATCCCCACCTGCCTTATGGACGATGCAAGCTCTTCCAGCGACTGGCTGTCAAAGCGTGTTCGCGGCTGAAAGGGATTGCCGTCAATGGAGTTGATATCGATCTGGAGGTTGGCCTCCACCTTCTTCTCAAGCACCTCTTTCTCAACACCTTCAATCAGGGCGCCAAGGCCTCTGCCCAGCGGGCTCTTTTTGGCTGTGTTCATAATGCGGATAAGCGGATTGTTAATTCTTCTGCCTGGCCTCCACCCTCTCGAGCAGCTCACGGGCCAGGTTGAGATAGTTCACCGTACCTCTTGATTCGGCATCGTAGAGTATGGCAGGCTGCCCGTAACTGGGTGCCTCTGACAGCTTGACATTGCGCTGAATAATCGTATTGAAGACCATCTGCTGGAAGTGACGGGTGACCTCATCAACCACCTGGTTTGCCAGACGGAGACGCGAATCATACATCGTCAGGAGAAAACCCTCTATCGCCAGGGCAGGGTTCAGGTTGGTCTGAATGATCTTGATGGTGTTGAGCAGTTTGCCAAGCCCTTCAAGCGCGAAGTACTCACACTGTACCGGAATTATCACAGAGTCGGCTGCAGTGAGGGCGTTGACTGTAAGCAGTCCAAGCGACGGCGAACAGTCAATAAGAATATAGTCGTAATCGGAAGAGATCGGAGCCAGAACCTTTTTAAGTGTCTTCTCCCTCTCAGGCCTCTCCAGCATCTCAATCTCAGCTCCTACAAGATCAATATTGGAAGGGATGACTGAGAGATTGTCAATGCCGCAGGCCATAATCGCCTCACGCGGATTGACCCCGTCGATGAGACAGTCGTAAACGGTGACCTTCACCTGCTTGCTGTCAATGCCCACACCCGATGTGGCATTCGACTGCGGGTCTGCATCAACAATCAATACCTTCTTTTCAAGCGCGGCCAGGCTTGCGGCCAGATTAATTGCCGTAGTCGTCTTCCCTACTCCTCCCTTCTGATTGGCCAGTGCTATTGTCCTTGACATATGATCCCTTTTACCTTAATTTAATGAGCTTCAAATTTACAATTAATGGATACGCCGGAAAGCCGGCCAAGTATGTTATTGTAAACATTTTCTCCGGGTTTATTAACACGTTTTCAACAGTACTGAGCCGGGAAAAGCGATCAGTTGCGGCTGACCGGCGAGGTGGTGATTTCGAAGACAAACGGCCAGTACTTGCCTGTGACGAACAGGCGCCTGTTGCCGGCATCCCAGGCGATGCCGTTAAGCACATCGGTCTCCTGCGAACGCGCCTCCCGGGGCAGGAGGTTATTCAGTTCAACATATCCGAGTACCTTGCCTGACAGAGGATCTATGCGCGCTATCCTGTCTGTCTGCCAGATGTTCGCCCAGAGCTCCCCGTCTATCATCTCAAGTTCATTCAGGTTGTCCACCATTCCCTTATTGTCCCATACCTCAACCGAGGAGAGGACATTGAAGTCGGGGTCCAGGAACCAGATTACATTTGTCCCGTCACTCATAACAAGACTGTCGCCCATGGTGGTGAGGCCCCATCCCTGGGTCTGATAATAGATCCTGTTAATCTGTTTCATGGTCTCCTTCTCATATACAAAGCCCACCTTTGTCGTCCAAGTAAGCTGGTAGATTCGCTCACCAAGCAGCGCCACACCCTCACCGAAGAGTGAGCCATCGAGATTGACCTGGGTGAGTACCTTACCTGTTTCGATCTCCACCTTTCTGAGTGACGATTCGCCCGGTTGCCCGGTACCCTCATAGAAGAATCCGCTGTCATATACCAGTCCCTGGGTATAAGCCCGCCGGTCATGTGGGTAGCTCTTCACAACACGGTAACGGTATGTCACCGGGGTTATGTCTGAAAGGAGCGTTACGAAAAGTGCCACTGTCTGGGGTCTTGCCGTTGAAGAGTAAGCCACGGCGCGCAGTGATAATCTCCCGGGTCTGCCTGCCGTCTCAAGCTCCGCCGTGGCAGGCAGAGTGCGAAGTGTCTGCGCAAGAGTGCCTCCGATCCAGAGCTGTACTGAATCAACTTTCGTCTGGCCTGCTGCCTGGGCAATGGAAAACACTATCCGGTCAGTGCATATCATCGTCGAGTTGTCAGCAGGGGCCAGCACCTCTATAAGCCTCTTTGCAGGCCGGGAGTCAGTCTCAGCCCCGGTACCGGGCTTGACCGTTGCCTCCTTCTTTCCGGTGCCTGCTGATCCTGAGCATGATATCACTGCAACTAGCACCAGCAGGAAAATAAGTATATGAATGGTATGCTTCCTCATAGTAAGTAGATTATTTCTTGCCGAACAGGCTGAAACGCCTGGTCTTTATTGCACGCATCGCCTGCTCCTCCCTCTCTGACCATGGATCAATCATATTCAGCACCTCACCCCAGCCCGGAAAGCCTCCCACGTTCTTGTCATCAATGAAAATGTCAACGTTTACTTTGCGGGGGGTCTCATCTGTCCACTGCTCTTCAGGGTAGTTCTTGTTCACCGCGTAGAACTCAATGCCGTTCTGCCTGCAGTAATCCACCGCCTCCTGCAGTTCCCTTCCTGTACGGAATGTCCAGAGGATGAGCAGGGCACCCCTCTTCTGCAGCTCTTTCAGGGTGATGAATGCAAAGAGCACCTCCTTGCCTATAGAAGGGTACTGGTGTTCAACGATCGTGCCGTCAAAGTCAACCGCGATTTTAATATTGGTGAGATCTCTCATTGTCAGATGCAAAAATAAACAAATAATAGTTGCAGGGAATATTGTAATTTAGCACCACCGTCATAAAGAGCATGATCCGACACATTCCAAACACTCTTACACTTCTCAACCTTGTATCAGGTTTCGCAGCAACCATCTATGCAATAAAAGGTTATAATGATTATGCGGCATTCTGCATTATGGCCGGAATGATCCTCGATTTTTCAGACGGATTTGCGGCACGTTTGCTGAAAGCCTGGTCAGACATAGGAAAAGACCTCGACAGTCTTGCTGATGTGGTGACCTTCGGGATTGCTCCCGGTGCCATTGTCATTAACCTTCTCACCTCGGCCGGGCTGGAGTTTGCCCCGGCCTTTGCCATTGCCTCCCTTATACCTGCAGCCTCCGCCCTGAGACTTGCCAAATTCAATAATGACACCACCCAGTCGACCTCTTTCAGGGGTCTGGCCACGCCGGGCAGTGCCTTCACCGTTGTGTCGCTTGTCATAGCCTCGGAATATACCGGTCACAGGATCTTTGACACAATTACCGGCTCTCCGCTACTGACAGGTCTGCTTTCAGTTTTTCTTGCTGTTATGATGCTGATAAACACCAGGATGTTTTCGCTCAAGTTCTCCAGCCTGGGATGGAAGGGTAATGAGGAGCGCTGGCTCTTTGCAGGGGCTGCTGTACTTCTGTTCATTATCTTCAGACTTGCCTCGCTGCCGATGATTATGGGAGCCTACATTGTAATATCACTCCTTTTTAACCTGCTGAGAAGCAGGGGGGCACCCCCCCTTCCGTCGTAGCTGCTCCGTGGCCCTGTCCTGGCAGCGTATCGACTCCTCGTGTATCATCCGGATTATTGTTCCGACGAATTCCCCGTCAAGCCCTTCGGTTAACCCGTGCTGTGTACGTGTCCGGAGAACCTCAAGCCACCTTTCGAGCTGGAATATCGTAACGCCATTCCGGCACTTGAACTCTCCCATCCTGGCTGATATCCTCATGCGTGAAGCGAGCAGCTCGATGAGCTGATGGTCAATGGAGTCTATCTGGTTTCTCATCTCCTCAAGCCTGTCGCGGAATCCGGAATCGTCAGAGGTGCTCCGACGGAATACCAGGCTCTCCATCATGGTTTTAAAATTTGGAGGGTCAAGCTGTTGCTCCCGGTCGCTCAAGGCGTTAGGCGGGTCAGGATGCACCTCCACCATCAGCCCTGCCATGTTCATGTCAAGTGCTTTCTGGGCGATCTCGGGAACAAAGCCCGCCTTGCCCGACATATGGCTCGGATCACATATTACCGGCAGCGACGGTATGCGGCTGCGCAGTTCTATGGCCAGCTCCCACTTGGGTATATTGCGATAGCGGCTTTTTTCATACGGGGTAAAACCCCGGTGTATTGCTGCAATCTTTCTTATTCCTGTGCTGTATACCCTCTCAATGGCTCCCATCCACAGGTCAACGTCAGGACTGAGTGGGTTTTTCACCATCACGGGCTGTGACGTGCCTCTGAGTGCAGCCACTATCTCATCTACACTGAAGGGATTTGAGACAGTCCGGGCGCCAAGCCAGACGACATCAATACCTGCCTTCAGGCATGCCTCCGCGTGCAGTGGTGAGGCAACCTCAACCGCCACCGGCAAGCCTGTCTCCTCCTTCACTCTCTGCAGCCAGGAGAGGGCCCTGAGCCCCTCTCCTCCGAAGGAAGAGGGTCTTGACCGCGGTTTCCAGAGCCCGGCTCTGAAGAGCTTAACCATACCCGTGGCCTTCAGGGCGGTGGCCGTGGCAAGAAGCTGCTCCTCGCTCTCGGCACTGCACGGCCCGGCTATTATCATAGGACCGTCGCCAAAACCCCACGATACCGTCTGCTCAATATCCATCATTACCTAGCCGGCTCATGCCATGCTTTATTGCAGGTTAATACATATGGTCATCGCCCGACATCTCTTCGGCCGTTATGTTCCTTCTGTTTATCGACCTCCATGCGTACCAGATGTAAGCCACGACAAAAGGAATGATAAACGAGACATACATCATTGTCCGGAGCGTGAAGTGGCTCGATGATGCTTTGGCCAGCGTCAGGGAGCTCTGCAGGTCCGCCGATGACGGATAGAAGGCTGTCTCACCGTACCCGGCCAGGAAGAAGAGTGCCATCACCACGGGGACAGTCCCGAAACCGGCGTACCATATCGCACTGCGGGAGCCTTTGACAATGCCAAGCCATAGCGACAGAAGCACCAGCACCACCCCTGCCAGAAACAGGATGAGTGTCATCGGGCTGCCAACAAGGTTATGAAGATAATGATACTTAACCAGTGACACCTCACCTGTAACACCGTCAGCCCTGTAGCCTTTCCCGAGAAGGATGAGGGCCACAAAGGCCAGGAAAAAGACCAGGAAAGGAATGGCATTCCTTAAAAGAGCTCTTTTAACAGATTTCGCAAGGCCGGCATCGTCTATGGTATTCTCTAGATACATCAGGCCCAGCACCCTGGCAAGGAAGAGCACGGCTAACCCGAGCAGGAGGTTGACCGGGTTGATCAGTGCCTCAAGCCCGTGCCACCCTGACCCCCACGTGACGCTGTTGAAGAGGTCAAGCGTAAAGTCTGACCCCGTAAAGAAGGTGGCGACAGCCACGCCTATGAGAAACGGCCCGAGGCTGCCATTGATAAAGAGGAAGGTGTCAAAGAGGCTGGTGCCGAACACGTTTGAAGGTTTGGAACGGTACTCGTAAGCGACAGCCTGGATGATGAAACTGAAGAGTATAGCCATCCAGACCCAGTATGCCCCGCCGAAGCTGGTTGCGTAAAAGAGGGGGAACGATGCGAAAAAGGCGCCTCCGAAGGTGACTAGGGTTGTGAAGGTGAACTCCCATTTGCGTCCCAGGGCATTGACAAGCATCTTGCGCTGCATGTCATTGCGCGGCAGCGAAAAGACGAATGACTGTCCTCCCTGAACAAACATCAGGAATACAAGCAGACCGGCGAGAAGTGAAATTATCAGCCACCAGTAATTCTGCAGGAATGCGTGCGATATAATCATTGTCATGGTTGCTCCTCCTGATGTTTTGGACCGATTTTAATCTGTTTTACCATAATGGACACCTCTGCTATGAGCAGGGCGGTAAAGAGGATGGCGAATAGCCAGAAGGTGGTCTGCACCGCACCGCTACTGATGTTTGATACTGCAACATGGACGGGCATGAGGTTCTGAATGATCCACGGCTGGCGTCCCATCTCCGTCACAACCCATCCCAGCTCGCTCGCAAGGTATGCCAGCGGGATCGAGAAGAGAGCCATCCAGAGGAACCATCGGTTCCGCTCCAGTGTCTGCCTGCGATGAAAGGAGATGGCCAGGATGAAGAGAAGGATAAAGAAGAAGCCCAGTCCCACCATGATCCGGAAACTGTAGAAGGTGACCGGCACCGAAGGTATTGCCTGCCAGGGGTGAGTAAAATAACTGTAGCCGAAATACCTGAAATAGTTTTCAGTGAAGTCGCTGTCGCTGAACATGGCGGCCAGCGTCTGCATGGTCTCCGTGTCTCCGATCTCCTTTGCCATCTTAAAGTCGGTAAGTACCTGCCGGGCATATGCTCCCCGGTCCATCATCTCATTGACGGAGAGAATGCCCCTTTCCGGGTTCCCGTTGATGAGATCCCTGAGACCCGGCACATAACCGTCAGCCTTTCCTGTAGTCATGAAGGAGAGCAGTTTAGGTATCTCTATCTTCATCTTTATGTCATGGACAGTCTTTTCTCCCATCCTCTCTCCGCTGTCGGTCAGGGCACCGATGACAGTAAGGCCGGCATCACTTTTGCCATCATAGAGCGCCTCCATGGCAGCGAACTTGACGGGCTGCACCTTAGCAATAATGCGAGCCGAGCTGTCTCCTGTCATGGCCACTGCCAGAGCTGAGACGAGGCCGAAGATTCCGGCTATGAGGATACTCCTTTTTGCAAGAAGCTCTTCCCTGCGCCTGATCAGGAACCATGAGCTTATTCCCACCACGAAGACGGAGGCCAGAACAAAGCCGGAAGTGACAGTGTGGGTGAATTTGTCAATGGCAACAGGATTGAGCACCACATCCCTGAAACTGCTCATCTCGTTGCGGGCTGTATCCGGATTGAAGACCATGCCAACGGGGTTTTCCATCCATGCGTTGGCCACAAGGATCCAGAGGGCCGACAGGTTGGCTCCGACAGCCACCAGCCAGGTGGAGGCAAGGTGAAACTTTTTGCTCACCTTGTTCCATCCGAAGAACATCACCGCCACAAAAGTCGACTCGAGAAAAAAAGCCAGGATGCCTTCAATGGCCAGCGGGGCACCGAAGATATCCCCTACGAACCACGAGTAGTTAGACCAGTTTGTGCCGAACTCGAACTCCAGTATTATTCCGGTGGCCACCCCGATGGCGAAGTTGATGCCGAAAAGGGTCATCCAGAACTTTGTGATCTTCTTCCAGACCTCATCACCGGTGCGAACATAAATTGTCTCCATGAACGCCAGGATGAATGAGAGGCCAAGGGTAAGAGGCACGAACAACCAGTGGTAAATGGCTGTAAGGGCAAATTGCCCCCGCGACCAGTTAACCAGTGATAAATCAATATTTTCAATCATATTGTCAGTTATTTCCTGTTAATTGTTCAAGAACATACCGGCTCCGTTCATCGTCAGACTTAAAATTGGTTTTCAAAAAATCAGGGAAGAAAAAGAGCTTGAGGATGAGAAACATTATGAACAGCTTGACGAGGATGATGATCCACACCCTGTTGCCCCACCATGACATGGTGCGGAATCCGTCATAATAGAACCTTGCAGCTTTACCAATGGCAGATTCTATCCTTGCCATGTCAATTCTTCTCCTCTTCCTTTCCCTCTTTCCCGAGGCCCGAGGTTAGTTTACGCACCGGTCCGAAGTTGTTGAAGAATTCGCGGGCAAAGACCCTCAGGGCAGTATAGGCAGGCACCGCCACTATCATCCCGCCTATGCCCGCGAAGCTCCCCACTGCCATGATCACGAGGAAGATCTCGATTGGGTGGGCATTGACGCTGCGCGAATAGATCATGGGCTGGATAAGGTTATTGTCAATTGCCTGGGTGCAGGCAATGACAATGACCATATAAACTATCAGCAGCCATATGACAGGATAGCCACCGGCTGTCACGGCGGTAGCCACACCCATGAGCACAGCCACCGAGCCGCCAAGCCACGGGCCGAGGTAGGGTATCACGTTGAAGATCCCGACAAGAAGACCCATCACCAGGGCTTGCTGGAACGGGAACCCGACGATGGTCATGCCAATGGTGATATTTATGAGCACAATGGTACTCTGAAGGATGATACCGATAAAATACCTTATGAGAAGCTGCTTTATGGAGTGAAGGACGTTCCTGATCCTTGTCTCGTACTGGTCAGGGACCATTACCATAAGAGTCTCCTTAAAGAGCCCTTCATCCTTGAGAAAAAAGAATGAGAGGAATGTGATTGCCACTATTGCGACCACAAACTTGCTGATGACAGTAACAATATTACCTGCAAAATCACTGATTGATGCCGGATTCAGAATATTGCCAACCGTTGTAACTATTATGTCATATAAAGTCTTATCCGCCGGCATTTCCTTGTATATCTTCCTGAGAACCAGGTCAATCCTGTCAAGCTGGTCACGCAATCCCTGGACAACTGAACTTGCATCAACGCCTGAAAGGGCATCAATCTGCCTGGTGATCAGAGGTATGAAGATCACGAAGAAGAGAGCCAGAAGACCGTAGAGAAGAAGCAGTGCGAGAAGAGAACTCAATGCCCTGGGAAATCTGATCTTCCAGATCCTGATACTGTTGAGCAGATCAACCACTGGCCGCCCAATCAGCGATATGACACCTGCTACCAGAATATAGGCAAATATGCTCCGGAAATACCAGAAAAGGTATACCAGCAATGCCATTCCTATAAGAATCAGTATATTACGAAGTGTCGTATTCATCAGGCCTGGTTTTCAGGTACTAAAATGCTGCCTCTGCAGGAAAAATCCAAAACTCATCATCTCAAAATTAAAAAGAATTCCCGGTTAAACAACCGACTTATTTAAGATGTCATTATGTCATGTTAGACATAATTATTACTGCCATTATGGCATCGCTGCATAGGTGGCACAAGGATTGAAATATAGCTTGTGAAAATAATTAAATGTCAAACAACTATAAAAAAGGAGGTCGCTATGTTACCAATGATCACCAGAAGGAATTACAAACCGGTCACGTTATCGGATTTCTTAAATGAGGATTTTTTCCCCACCTTCACCAGGAACTCCACGAGTCTTCCTGCCGTGAATATCAGGGAGGATGAGAAAGCATTTTATCTTGAGCTTGCCGTTCCGGGCATGGATAAGAAGGATCTGCGTCTTGAGGTTAAGGATGATGTTCTGACCATCTCGGCAGAGCAGAAGGAGGAGAAGCAGGAGGATCTTGAAGGATACAGGCGCAGGGAGTTCACATACAGCTCATTCTGCAGAAGCTTCTATCTGCCTGAGGATGTCAACGGCGAAAAAATAGGTGCTGCCTACAAGGATGGCATCCTGAATGTTGAGATCCCGAAGCTCAGTGAAGACAAGAAAAAGGAGAAGATCCGCTCGATCACCATCTCGTAATAACGGGGTCACTCTCGCAGAACGATTTGGCATGAACAGAAAAGACAGGTCCGTGAGGCCTGTCTTTTCTGTTATTCTGCCTTTTGAGCGGTAAGCTCACGTGCAAACCGCCCTCCGTATTCAATGAGTGGTTTTTCCTTATCGCTCTCGGGCAGGAACTTATAGGCAGCCGGTTCTTCAAAGAAGCGCAGCCTGAGGTTCCTCATCATCTCGGCAATGAGACCCGGAGCTTCACCGCTCCATCCGTATGAGCCGAATGAGCCTGCCAGCTTGCCTTTGTCGCGCAACGGACTGACCATCGCCATCATCTTGTAGACAGGAAGCAGGGTGTTCTGATTGATCGTTGGAGATCCCACGATAATGCCGTCAGAAATTGTCAGCCTGGAGTCGATCTCCCCGATACCGGCAGTTTCAATATCCATCACTTCAATAACCACATTCTCAACCTCCGAGGCTCCCCTGGCGATCAGTTCAGCCATCTCCTTCGTATAACCGTAGGCAGATACATAGGTTATCAGAAGTCGTTTCTCACCAGACCCCCCGGTGAGCTTCAGATAGGATGATGCCAGCTCATGTGTATCATCAACGATCTTCTTCCATCCCTTCCTCAGAATCGGTCCGTGACCGGTTGCAATCATTGAGATGTCAAGGGGCCTGATCTTTTCGATGGCCCTGATCATGAACTTACTGTAAGGCTTGAGGATCACATCAAAATAGTACCTGAAATCTTCACTGTAGTCGCCCGTAAGATCATCAAACATCTCCTCACTGCAGTAGTGGGCACCGAAGGAATCACAGGTGAAGAGTATCTTATCCTCAACAAGGTAGGTGTATATACTGTCAGGCCAGTGAAGGTTGGGAGCGGCGATGAACTTCAGGGTCCTGTTCCCCAGGTCAAGCATGTCACCATCTTTTACCACCAACGATTTAAAAGGCCTGTTGACTATGTCGGAGAGGTACCTGATGGCGTTACCGCTGCCCACGACTACCGCAGATGGTGCAAGGTCAAGCAGCTGCCTCATGGCACCTGAGTGATCCGGCTCGGTGTGATCAAGCACGATATAGGCAATATCAGCCGGATCAGTGACCCTCATCAGCTTTTTGAGATAAGTGTCGCTGAACTTCTCCTTGGCCGTCTCAACAATGGTCTTTTTGGTGGCATTGATGAAATAAGAATTATAGGTTGTTCCGTGCTCCGTATGCATCACGATATCAAATGTCCTGATGTCAGGATCAAGAACCCCTATCCACTTCACATCCGGGGTCAGATCAATTATTTTATTGTCTTCTTTCATAACCTTTAACTTAAATTACTCTCGCAAGAATTGTCCTGCTTGCCCTTACCTGCTCGAACATCTCTACGTTCACCTCGGTGTCGGTCGGAAGGAAAATGTCTACACGTGATCCGAACTTGATGAAGCCAAGCTCATCACCCTGATGCACCTTCTCTCCCTTTTTCGAGTAAGTGACTATACGGCGGGCCACCGCTCCGGCTACCTGTCTTATGAGGATACCTGTGCCGTTATCCGAAGTAACAACCACCGAGCTCCTTTCGTTCAGCGCTGATGATTTCGGACTGCGGGCATGATATTTTTTCCCCGGCTGGTAGTGGGTATAGGCGATTGTTCCGGAGATAGGGTACCGGTTGCTGTGCATGTTGAAGGGTGACATGAAGATCGATATCTGAAGCCTGTTGTCATTGAAATACTCCTTTTCAAATGTCTCCTCAATCACAACTATTTTTCCGTCTGCCGGGGCATAAATAAGGAGGGGATCCGGCTCCACAACCCTTGCGGGTGTACGGAAAAACATCACGATAAAGGCAAAGAGCAGGAGTGATACGGCCATAGCCGTAAAATGCAGCACAGTAGGTCCCTGCCAGATGAGCCATGCCGAGACATTTATGGCAGTAAGAAGGACAAATATTCCTATGATTATCCTGTATCCTTCCCTATGTATTTTAAACTTCCTGATAGTCATGTCTGTACTGCTAATGCCAGATAAAGATAAACAAGAGGAAATGCAACCACCACACTGTCAAACCTGTCGAGAAAGCCTCCGTGGCCCGGCATTACCGTCCCGGAGTCCTTCAGACCAAGGCTCCTCTTAAGCATCGACTCCAGCAGGTCGCCCAGGGTGCCGGCCACGGAGATAATGAATGCGATGATCATCCATCCGGTGGTATCTGCAACACCGAGCCATCCGGAGAAGAGGCGTGCAACGAGAAGGGTCAGAATCATGCCTCCGAAGAAACCCTCCCACGACTTCTTTGGAGAGATGCGTTCAAAGAGACGGTGTTTCCCGATCAGTGACCCGACGAGATAGGCCCCCGTGTCATTGGTCCACAGCAGGAGAAAGAAACCTATAAGTATTCCCGGAGAAAACCGGATGCCCTCCATTTGCAGCAGCGGCTCGAGGCCCGTCTGGTTAAAAGCCGAGAAGGGAAACAATGAGAAAGGCACTGCTGTATATAGTATTGAGAAGAAAGTATGCGCAAGGGAATCAAATGGCCTCTCCACATTCCTGAAGAGCTCTATAAACATCACGATCGATATCACGGGTATGAGTACCAGGAAACCCTTTGCGGGAATCCACCCGATCGCGATCATGGTTGAGGTGAAATAGAGGATGAAACCGCTGATGATTCCTGTAACAAGCTGAGGCCTGACCCCGGTGCCCCTTACCATCATATAGTACTCGTGCTGTGTCCCTCCGATCATCACGGCCCCGACGATGAAAAAGGTGACAGGGTGAAGCCAGAGGCCACCGAGGACGAATATCACTATGAAAGCACCTGTAACGGTGCGCCTGACAAGATTGGTCACCTCACAGATCTTTGATTATTTCCTTTGCAATGAGCACGCTGTCACGATGCACGAAAACCTCTATCTCACCAATCCTGTAGATACTGTCACGCTTGTCTACCGCCACCGCATCTATGCCGCTGGTAAGGAGGCGTTCAACGGCTATCTGGCTTCTGACATCATCGGTAAAGCCGGCTATGACAACCCACTCATTCTCCATGATCAACCGGTGATGCCGGAGCTTCCGGTATTTCAGCAACTGGGTTCTCGTCAGACAGGTCTCTCGTATGGTCTCCCTTGCGCTTGCCGAATATACGTTCGAGGTCCTCGCTGAAGATCACCTCCTTCTCAAGCAGCTGTTCTGCAAGTTGTCTAAGACCGTCGATATTTGCAGAGATAACTTCTTTGGCCTTCCTGTACGATACCTCAACTATCTTCTTTGCCTCACTGTCAATGAGCTCGGCTGTCTTTTCACTGTAGGGTTTTGTGAACCCGTACTCATTCTGGCCGGAAGAGTCGTAGAAGCTCATGTTACCCACCGCATCCGACATGCCGAAGTAAGCCACCATGGCATAGGCCTGCTTGGTCACCTTCTCGAGGTCGCTCAGGGCGCCGGTGGAAATTTTCCCAATGACCAGTTCTTCTGCTGCCCTGCCCCCCAGGGCATAGGCCAGTTCGTCGAAGATATGCTCGCGGGTCGATATTGATCTCTCCTCAGGCAGGTACCATGCTGCCCCTAGTGCTTTGCCCCTGGGAATGATGGTCACTTTGAGAAGCGGACTTGCATGTTCCAGTAGCCAGCTGACAGTGGCATGGCCTGCCTCATGATAGGCAATCGTTCTCTTCTCCTCCATGGAGATTATCTTGTTCTTCTTCTCCAGCCCGCCAATGATCCTGTCAATGGCATCGAGGAAATCCTGCTTTTCCACTACAGTCTTATTTCCCCTGGCGGCAATCAGTGCAGCCTCATTGCATACATTTGCGATGTCAGCCCCGGAAAAGCCCGGTGTCTGCTTTGCCAGGAAGGCAATGTCAAAACCTTCTTCCAGCTTGAGGGGGCGCAGGTGTACCCTGAAGATGGCCTCGCGCTCCTTAATGTCAGGAAGCTCAACGTGTATCTGCCGGTCAAAACGCCCGGCCCTGAGCAGGGCCTTGTCCAGTATGTCGGCCCTGTTGGTGGCAGCCAGGATGATCACCCCGCTGTTGGTGCCGAAGCCGTCCATCTCGGTGAGGAGCTGGTTTAGCGTGTTTTCACGCTCGTCATTGGCGCCGAAGTTGGGGTTGCGGCCACGGGCACGCCCTACGGCATCGATCTCATCAATGAATACAATGCATGGTGCCTTCTCCTTGGCCTGCTTGAAGAGATCACGCACACGCGATGCTCCTACACCTACAAACATTTCAACGAAGTCTGATCCGGAGATGGAGAAGAACGGTACATTGGCCTCCCCAGCGACAGCCTTCGCAAGAAGAGTCTTGCCGGTGCCGGGAGGGCCGACAAGCAGAGCTCCCTTTGGTATCTTGCCCCCGAGAGAGGTGTATTTCTTTGGATTTTTCAGGAAATCAACTATCTCCATCACCTCGGTCTTCGCCTCTTCAAGGCCTGCCACATCACTGAAGTTGGTCTTGATATGGGTGTCCTTGTCAAATATCTGGGCTTTGGACTTGCCGACGCTGAATATGTTGCCGGCACCTCCCGCTCCGCCACCTCCGGCCATCCTTCGCATGAAGTAGATCCATAGCAGGGCTATGATCAGGAACGGGAGTATGACACCCAGAAAGGTGGAGAGGTAGTCTTTACGCTTCTGGTATTCCAGGTAAATTCTATCTTCTTCTGCATACCCTGCCTTGTCCTGTGCGGCGGTAAAGAACTCCTGGAACAGCTCTACCGTCCCGAAAGTATGGTAGAAATGAGGCTTGGGAGGCTGCAGACCGAAGCCCCGCTGTTCGGCGAAATCGGGATAACGACCGCTCTTGAGGGAATCCGGTTTTATATATATCTCAGCCTGTTCCTCGTTTATCACGATAACCTTCTCGATATCGTGATTCATAACCATCTCTTCAATCTCTCTCTGATCGGCTTTCTGTGTGTACTTGCCTGAAAAGAGAAGCTGAAACACAATAAATGTCAGAAGAAGAATTGCGATCGGCCAGCTTGAGCTGAACCACGATTTTGGCTTCTTATCGTTCTTGCCTGACTTCGGAGTCTCATTACTCTCTGCCATATCTCATTAACCTTTCTTTTCTGTCTGATCCACGGGGAACGTTACACTGCCATCAGCCCATAACGACTCCAGGTCGTAAAACTCCCTGTAAGGCTGCTGAAAAATATGGACGAGAATATCACCGTAATCGAGCAGGATCCACATGCAGTTTTCTCTTCCTTCAATATGATAGGGTTTCCTGCCAGTCTCCTTTCTCACCACATCCTCTACCGACCAGGCCAGTGAATCAACCTGTCTTGTTGATGCGGCGTGACTTATAATGAACCAGTCACATACCCTGCTTTCGATATTCCTCAGATCGATCAGGGCCACCCTCTCTCCCTTTTTCTCAAACAAACCCTTAATAATGCTCTCCGTCATCCGGGTGGCCTCTTTTCCGGCTTTTCTCATCAATAATCTTTTCAGTAATAAACAGTTCCTGTTAACTGCCGCAAAATTACGAACATTTATCCGTATTTTTGTCCGGCGCTTACTCTTTTTACAATAAGGGTGCCAATTCGGGCTGCCCGGACAAAAGCGCCGGTTTTCAATACAATGAACATCGCAAACATCTGTTCATCATGATTATAGGATCATCTGTCAGGCGCTATGAAAAAGTGTCATCAACAAACACGGTGGCTGCTGCCCTGCTGCGTGAGTCAAAGCCTCCGGAGGGAACCGTGATTACGGCATCATTCCAGGAGAGCGGAAGAGGACAGTCCGGTAACAGCTGGGAGAGCGAACCGGGCAGCAACCTGCTGATGAGCGTTATACTGTACCCGGTCATGATAAAGCCTGCGGAGCAGTTTGTTATTTCGCAGATGGTCTCTCTTGCCGTGCATGACCTGGTGGCTCTCCACACCACGGAAGCAAGGATAAAATGGCCCAATGATATTTATGTCAGGGATGACAAAATAGCAGGAATTCTGATTGAGAACACCATCATGGGTGACATGCTTGGCAGCACCGTAGCGGGAATCGGGCTTAACGTCAACCAGACAGTCTTCAGGAGCGGAGCCCCTAATCCCGTATCACTGGCATCTGTAACAGGCACAGGCCACGACCTTCAGGCCGTGACCGGAATGCTTACAAGCCTTCTTGACAGCAGGTACCGCATGATCATAAAGGGTGAAACGATAGCCCTGGCAAAAGATTATCATGAAGTGCTTTACAGGTCTGGTGAATGGCACAGGTACACCGATGACGGCGGTGAATTTGAAGGTATGATCGAACGTGTCATGCCAGACGGGATGCTGGCAGTGATAAGGAAAGAGGGGAAGAGGGAGATGTATGCATTCAAGGAGATTGATTACATCCCCTGACCTTGTCATATCCCCCGTAAGACTCAATTGCATCTATCAGGCTGTCAAGGTACCTGCCGGCAGAATCACCCACTAACATCTTCATTATAGGATTCATTTTTACTCCGGCGGTGAGGTGAAACGCCGATCTCATACCGGTTATGTATTCGATTGACACCTTTATTGACATTTTTCCTGTCAGGAATGTCTCCGCGTCATAAGTTATCATTGAATGAGGCAGTGCCTCCGAAAGCGAGACCGATATCCTGCCTGCCTTCTCAATTTTAAAGCTGCAATGATCTTCCGTGGCCTGCCAGTCGGTCAGCAATCCGTCCGGGGCAACTGTCTGCAGGTTGCGCATGTCTGTGAGGAAGGCATATATATCGGCGTCGCCGCAGGGCACCTCACCCTTCCTGCTGGTATATGTTGTAATTGGGCTCATCTTATCATTTTATCCGGTTGACTTTCGACTTTAAGGACTTTCACTTCTCTCCCTGCCCCCACACCGAGGGTTCCCTGCGCCACTCCTTCAGTGTATCCACATCTCCTTCAGTTATATACCCCGATGTTGCTGCTAAATCTACCAGCACACTATAGTTACTGAGAGTATCAAGCCTGCATCCCTCGTTGGCAAATGCCTCTGTGGCTTTGCCAAAGCCGTAGGTGAAAATGGCGATCATCCCCAGCACCTCGCATCCCGCCTCGCGGAGCACCCTCACCGCTCCCAGGCTGCTTCCGCCGGTAGAGATAAGGTCCTCGATCACCACGACTCTTTGCCCCTTTTCGAAGTGACCCTCTATCTGGTTTCCGAGCCCGTGATCCTTTGCTCCTGTCCTGACATAAATAAAAGGCAGCCCCAGGCGGTCAGCCACCAGGGCTCCGTGGGCTATGGCACCGGTGGCGACTCCGGCTATAAGCCCGACATCAGGATATAGCTTCCTGACTCTGTCGGCAAAGGCATCCCTGATGTAACCGCGGACCTCCGGGAAAGAGAGGGTCATGCGATTGTCACAGTAGATGGGCGATCTCCAGCCTGAAGCCCATGTAAAAGGTTTTGCGGGTTGTAATTTAATTGCTTTAATTTGCAGCAGGTATTCTGCAGTTTTCTTAGCTGTATCGTCCATATGCTGAGGTATAAAATATATTTTGACAACAGGGTTATAACACTTTCCTCCGAGCCCGACAGGGTTCAAAAATACGCTCTTTTCCATAAATACAATGTGGAGGAGGAGCTGTTCGCTCAAATATCACAGTTTGCCGTCAATATTGACATACCCTCGCTGAATATTTATTCATCGGATATCAACAATCTCTGGAAGGTATTCTCGTCATGGTTTACGGTAATTGAGGCAGCTGGCGGACTGATAAAACATCCCTCAGACAAATACCTCTTTATCATGCGTTACGGCCGGTGGGATCTTCCGAAGGGACACCTTGAAGAGGGCGAGACACCGGAGGAATGCGCTCTCAGGGAGGTGACGGAGGAGTGCAACATCAGGGGCCACAGGATCGAAGGTACACTGCCTCCGAGCTACCATACCTATCTTTATGACAACAAACCGCACATGAAAAAGACCTGGTGGTTCCGCATGAGCTACGACGGCGAAATGATAACAGAGCCGCAGGCAGAGGAGGGTATCACTCACGCCGAGTGGCTTGCCCCCGCAGAGATAGCGCGAATCAAGTCAAACACCTTCCAGTCGCTGCTTGACCTGCTCCATTACACACTGAGGGTGAAGTAATCATCTTACGTCAGGAAGCAGGACTGCCCTGTCAGGGTAAAACAATCACTTACCGAGGTAATCGTTTATGTCAATTGATGAGGGGACGAACATCGAGGCATCTCCTCCGTACCTGATTATCTCACGCACTATGGTTGAGTTTACAGGTGTATGCTCGGTACTGGTAAGCAGGAAGATGGTATCGATCTCGGGAGCCATCTTCCAGTTCATGTGCCCCATGGCCCTCTCGTATTCGAAATCAGCAGCCGTGCGCAGTCCTCTTATGATGTAGCGGGCATGATGGCTGCGGCAGAACTCTACTGTCAGCCCGTTGAACCTGGTGATCTCCACCCGGCTCTCCCCCTCAAAGACCTTTGAGATCATCCTGGTCCTCATCTCTATGCTGAACAGGTTCTTCTTCTCTGCGTTCTCACCGACGGCAATAATCACCTTGTCAAACAGCGGCAGGGCTCTTTTCACAAGTGCTTCATGACCTACGGTAAACGGATCGAATGAACCGGGAAAAACGGCGATTTTGTTCATGACGGAAGGTATATCTGTTATTCAAATTCAATTATCCTTGCGTTGGTCACCTTCTGCTGCAGCAGCACATGATCAATCACATTCATGATGGTGTCAACATACCTGAATTTCAGCCCGCGGACATACTTCTCATTTATCTCCTCAACATCCTTGCGGTTCTGCTCCGAGAGCACAATCTCCTTTATACCGGCTCTTTTTGCCGCCAGTATCTTCTCCTTTATGCCGCCTACGGGAAGAACTTTGCCCCGCAGGGTTATCTCACCCGTCATGGCCACATACTTTCTGACCTTTCTCTGGGTGAAGGCGGAGGCGACAGAGACGGCCATGGTGATGCCTGCCGAAGGACCGTCCTTGGGGATTGCCCCTTCGGGAACATGAATATGAATATTCCATTTTTCGGAGAATGTCTCGGGAAGCCCGAGCAGCGAAGCATGAGCCTTCAGGTATTCCAGGGCGATCACTGCGGACTCCTTCATGACATCACCCAGGTTTCCTGTCAGCGTCAGGTTGCCCTTCCCCCTGCTGAGGCTGGTCTCAACGAAGAGGATCTCACCCCCCGTGGCTGTCCAGGCAAGACCGGTAACGACACCGGCCTGGTCATTGCCGTCATAGATATCTTTGAGATACTTTGGCGATCCGAGTATTTCTGCCACTTTTCCCTTTGTCAGTTCAGCCTCAGGGGTGTTGTTAAAGGCTATCTCCCTGGCCCTGAACCTGACCAGCTTGGCGATCCTCTTGTCAAGCTCCCGGACTCCCGATTCGCGCGTGTATTTCTGGATGACATCCTCTATCACCTCTCCGGGGAGAAGGAACTGTTCTTCAGTGACGCCGTGAGCCTCAAGCTGTTTGGGGATGAGGTGCCTTATGGCTATCTCCCTCTTCTCCTCAACCAGGTATCCTGATATCTCTATCAACTCCATCCTGTCACGGAGGGCAGGGCTGACCGTTGCCAGGGTGTTGGCGGTTGCAATGAAGAGTACCTTTGAGAGGTCGAACTCCAGTTCAAGGAAGTTATCGTAAAAATGAGTGTTCTGCTCCGGGTCAAGTACCTCGAGCAGGGCTGAGGAGGGATCCCCCCTGAAATCCTGGCCCACCTTGTCAATCTCGTCAAGGATAAATACCGGGTTCGATGATCCGGCCCTGCGTATACTCTGCACCACCCTCCCCGGCATGGCTCCTATGTAAGTCTTGCGGTGGCCTCTTATCTCCGCCTCGTCATGGAGCCCGCCGAGCGACATGCGTGCATACTTGCGGTCGAGGGCGCGGGCGACGGATTTGCCGAGAGAGGTCTTGCCCACGCCGGGAGGACCGTAGAGGCACAGTATGGGCGACTTAAGGTCACCCTTGAGCTTCAGCACCGCGAGATGTTCAAGTATCCGCTCCTTCACCTCCTCGAGACCGTAGTGATCCTCATCGAGCACACGCTGGGCGTTGGTGAGGTCGAGATTATCACTGGTGTACTCATTCCATGGCAGCTCCAGGAGAGTCTGTATGTAGTTCACCTGGACCGAGTATTCGGCAGCCGCAGGGTTAAGCCTCGCGAGCTTGTCGAGCTCACGGTTGAATACCTTTGCAACGTCCTCGCCCCAAAGTTTCTTCGTACCCCTCTGGCGGAACTCCTCAACCTCCTTCTCTACAGGGTTGCCTCCCAGCTCATTCTGGATGGTCTTCATCTGCTGGTGGAGAAGGAACTCCCGCTGTTGCTGGTCTATTTCATATTTGACCTTCGACTGCAGTTCATTCTTCAGCTCAAGGAGCTGGATCTCACGCACCAGGTGTTCCAGCAGCCTCATCCCGCGTTCCCTGAGGGTAGTTGCCTCAAGCAGCTTCTGCTTGTCGTTTACGTTGATCTCGGTATTGGCACAGATGTAGTTTATGAGGTAGGTGCTGTTTTCGATGTTCTTAACCGCGAAGGAAGCTTCGGGATTGATGTTCGGGTTGAGTTTGACGATCTTAACCGACAGGTCCTTGAGTGAACCTATTATTACATCGAAATCCTTTTCGTCCTCACCGCCTCTTGCTTCAGGTATGGCCTTTACATGTGCCGTCATGTATGGAACGGTCTGCAGGACGTTCATGATTGAAACGCGCCTGCGTCCCTGGATGATGGCTGTGGTGGTGCCGTCAGGCATCTCCAGCAGCTTGACCACCTGGCCCAGGGTACCCACAACATTCAGGTCGCGCAACTGCGGATCCTCAATCTCGGCATCAAGCTGCGCCACAGCAGCAACAAGCTTGTCACCGCGGTAGGCCTCGCGCACCAGCTGAACAGACTTGGATCGTCCGACAGCTATGGGTATCACCACTCCGGGGAAAAGCACGGTATTGCGCAGTGGCAGCAGGGGCACACTGCCGGGTATCTCCACCTCCTCAAGCTCCTGATCATCACCGTCAGAAAGAATTGGTATTATCTCTCTCCCCTCATCAATCAGCTCCTGAAAACCGACACTATCCCACTTCCTGAAAACCTTTTTCTCCATACCTGGTATAAACTGTGCAAATTTAGTTAATTATATCTTACACCCTTCCTCCTTGCTGCGAGGGAGATCCATGACCCGATAACAAAAAAAAAGCCGCCCTGTTCAAGGCAGCTCCCCTGTTTATGAAGGTCACCTACTTCGACTTCTTGTCAAGGTGACTCTTGTAACGGTTCATATACTTGTCTACCCTTCCTGCAGTGTCAACAAGCTTCATCTTGCCTGTATAGAAAGGATGAGACGTGTTGGATATCTCAAGCTTGATGAGCGGATATTCATTTCCGTCCTCCCATTTGATGGTATCACGTGAGGCGGCTGTTGAACGGGTTATAAATGCAGTACCGTTTGACATATCCTGAAATACAACCATCCTGTAATTCTTCGGGTGTATACCTTCTTTCATCTTCTGATATAGTTTGTTACTGTTCGCAAAATCCCTTTTCCAAGGGAGTGCAAAGATAATGAACATTAAGAAAAATACAAAAGCAGAGATAAAAAAAATTCAACTCTTCAGTTTTGCCTGGCGTTCGGCCCTGTTTTCTTCCATTTCGTCCTTGTACATTTTGAATGCGATAGTGTTGTCAATCATGTACCTCATGGTCAGGTGGGTCTTTGCCTTCTGTGCCCCAATGGCCTCATATATTGAAATCATCTTGGGATTGAAGTCGCCCACCCATGACAGTTCGAGCTCCTTATAATACTTTTTCCTCCTTAATACGCGGAAGATCTCGAGGAATATAGCCGATTCTATTCCGCTGTTCTGGTATGACGGGTGCACGCCGGCCACCAGAGCCCTGGCGCGTGTCATCCTGTGGGTCATTTTGTACCATACGAACCTGATCATGTTCCACGGTGTCAGGCGGCCGTTGAAGTGTTTTATTATCTGGTTCAGGTCAGGTAAGAGCACATAGAAGGCCACGGGTCTTTCATTATGATAGGCGAACCATACGAGCTCGGGGTCCATGAATGCCTTTGCCTGCTTCATCGTATTCCGCACTCTTGCCGGGTCAAGCGGGGTGAAGTCCTCCTTGAAGACCGCCCAGGTGGCGTTGTATATCTCAACCATATCGTCGACGAACTTATCCCGTTTGCTGTAATCAAAGTGGCGGTAAGTATACCCGGGCCTCTTCGAGATCCATTCCGCTATCTTCATGAACCGCTCCGGGAAGACCTCCACTGATGCCACGTCCCTGTGATAGCTGTACTGTTCAAAGTATGTCCTGAACCCGTACTCCTCAAAATATTTCCGGTAATATTCCTTGTTGTAGGGCATCCCGAAGCCCGGCTGCATGAATCCTTCCACCAGTAGTCCCCAGTAGTTGTCATTATCTCCGAAGTTGATCGGTCCGTCCATTGCCTTCATGCCTCTTGCTGTGAGCCACTCCCTGGCTGTATCAAAGAGTATGAAGGCTGCTTCGCGCGATTCTATGACCTCGAAGAAGCCGAAGCCACCGGTGGGTTGCCTGTTTGCCTGGGAACGTACTTCGTCAATGAAGGCAGCCACTCTGCCTATAGTCTTGCCGTCGTCGCCGGAAAGGATCCAGCGTGTAGCCACCCCATGACTGAAAGCGGCGTTTCTGTCAGGGTCAAAGACAGATTCGGCCTCGCTGTCGAGAGGAGATACCCAGTATGGGTCTTCCCTGTAGAGTTTTTTGGGGAAGTTGATGAATTCCTTCCTCTGTGCCTCCGTTTTTACTTCCGTTACTTTCATCTCTGTCAGCTCTGAAGATTAAACCATGACCGTACTTTCTCCATGCCTGTGCCGGAGTCATTCTTATGCGTAAACTCGTTGGTTCTCCTGTTATAGTTATAGTCAGCGCTCCATGCTGCACCGTTTTCCCTTATCTCGCCGAGGGCCCTGATCACCGTTTCGAGCTCTCCGTCTGTCATTGTGGGATGAAGAGAGAGCCTCACCCATCCGGGTTTCTCTGAAAGGTCTCCGTTGTTGATCATCTCAGTGATGCGATGGCTGTGGTCATAGGTCACATCGAGGAGGAAGTGGCCGTATGTTCCGGCGCAGGCGCATCCGCCACGAACCTGTATCCCGTATCTGTCACTGAGCAGCTTGACCACCAGGTTGTAATGCAGGCCGTCAATATAGAATGAGACTGCGCCGAGCCTCTTTCTTAAATCAGGTGCAAGTATATGCAGACCGTCAATTCCAGTCAGGCTTTGAAAGGTCCTCTCCACGAGCTCTTGATCCCTGGCCCGGATTTTATCCGTGCCCATCATCTCCTTCAGCTCGATGGCCAGGGCTGCCCTTATCACCTGGAGGAATCCCGGCGTGCCGCCATCTTCCCTCGATTCGATGCTGTCAACATACTTGTATTCACCCCATGGGTTGGTCCAGTCTACGGTCCCGCCACCGGGCTGGTCCGGTACGGTTGTCTTGTAGAGCGATTTGTCGAAGACCATTATGCCTGACGATCCGGGTCCGCCCAGGAACTTATGCGGAGAGAAGAAGATGGCATCAAGCTTCTCAATGCTTTCAGCGGGGTGCATGTCGATATCAACATAAGGGGCTGAAGCTGCAAAGTCAATGAAGCAGAGTCCCCCGTTCTCATGCATTATGCGTGCCAGTTGGTGGTAAGGAGTGAAAACCCCCGTGACATTGGAGCAGGCAGAGAAGGATCCTATCTTGAACCTGCGGTCGCTGTATTTGTCCAGGGCCTTCTGCAGGTTGTCAGGGTCAACCGTCAGGTCCTTGCCGGGTTCTATCATCACCACATCGGCAAGGGTCTCGTACCATGAGGTCTGGTTTGAATGGTGCTCCAGATGGGTGATAAATACAACCGGACGCTCGGTATCGCTGAGGCAGCGGGCTGTTCTCGGATAGCTGCATCCCTTCAGTCCGAGGATCCTCTGGAACTTGTTAATCACGGCCGTCATGCCGGCTCCGGCGGCAATAAGTACATCGCCAGGTCCTGCGTTTACATGCCTCTTTATTTTCTCCTGGGCATGGTGATAGGCCCATGTCATCATCGATCCGGTCTCCGAGGTCTCGGTGTGGGTATTTCCGACAAAAGGGCCGAAAGTGCCGGCCATTTTCGCTTCAATGGGTCCGTACATCCTTCCGCTGGCTATCCAGTCGCAGTAGATTATCTTCTGTATTCCGTAAGGCGTTGCGTACTCCTGGTCAATACCCACAATATTCCTGCGGAATTCACTGAAATAATCCTCGTGGCTGTTTTTATCGTAAGGCATATCTGATGGCAATTTCGATGCTCCAAATATAACTCTTTTTGACATCAGTGACAGTTCCGTTCATCCGGCAGCGCTTCCGGCACAGTTCATCAATGGATGTCTATTATTCGGTGATCGATAAGGATGAACAACACGATCAGCAGTGCTGACCACAGGAGCCAGCTGGCGACAGGGATATATTCTGCCGGTCTTATCTTCATTTTTTTCCACACGTACCAAATGAGGAACACCTTTTCAAAGAAATATACAATGAAGGTTGCCAGGGCAACGCCGACCACCCCGTACGGTTTTATCAGCATCAGGCTGAGCGGGATATTCACTGCTATCTCAACCGCTGCCGTTATGAGGGTTACATTGGTCTTGCGCCGTCCGATCACGATGGTCTGCGGGAAGACCAGCCGGGGTATGATAAGCAGCAGGTAGATCATGAATACGTCAGCGCTGCGTGCGAATTCCGGCGTGAAGAGCCTGGGGTAGACCCATCTTGCCACAAACATAGTGGCAATTGATAGCGGGAACAGGTATCTGATCAGCCTGCCGGATCTATGGCGCAGAGTGACGAGCGCCTCGCGCATCCCCTCCCTGGTGCTGAAGCGCGGCAGGAGTGCGTTGCTGAGGCCGTTGGCCAGCAGCAGTACAAGCGGAAACTCCTTTGCCCCGTAGCGGTACATGGCAAAGACACCGGGGTCAGCATAGTGGGCTGAGACGATAATGCCGTCTATGTACTGGGCCGACCCGCTGATCAGGAAGGTAAGTATCAGTGGCATTCCCACCTTCAGGTGTTCCCTTATGAAATCATAAGATACCTTTAGCAATGTATAGCGCCGAAGCAGTATTATCAGCCATACCCATCTCACCCCTGTGATTGCGAAGAGACCCCAGATGGCGCTCTTCTCATCAAAGCCTGCCAGCACCGGGGCCAGCACGAACAGCAACTGGGCGCCATAGGTGTACATGCCGTACTGAAGGACGCGGTGTGGTCTTTTGTTGAGGAGGTAAATGTATTCAATCAGTGTCACAGGGTTGCTCACCAGGATGTAAAGGAGCAGCAGGCTGGCATAGGGTATCTCCGGGTCGGAGGAGGAGGCCGAGAGGATGACTTTAACCGGTATTCCCATGGCGAAGACCAGGACGCTGAAGAAGGATATCAGGAGGAAGGCGTTGAAAATCTCGGGTGATTTGCGGCCTTCGGTCTCACCGTCCTCCCTGAAGGTCCGGTTGCGGTTATAAAGGGTGAGCAGCGACTGGATGATGCCTGTCACCCAGAAGAAGCTGAGCAGGCTGGCGATGAAGAGGAACAGCTCCCAGTTTCCTATCTGTGCCCTTGACAGGTGGCTTTTGGTAAAGACTATGCTTATGATGAGGAAGGTGACGAACCTGAGCAGCTGTACGGCCTGCAATCCCGATATATTGTCTATGAATTTGAGTCTTGTCAAACTATCCCGGTATATTGATCTGAACGTTCAGGGGCAACAATAATTGCACCAATCGTTTCAACCCGGCTAAGATACGATTTGAGGGGTATGAAAACAAAATAGAAATAAATATTTGCAGAATGCGATTTTTGCTGTTTCTTTGCACTCCGTAAAACGGTGGTTGTAGCTCAGTCGGTTAGAGCGCCAGATTGTGGATCTGGAGGTCGCCGGTTCGAACCCGGTCTTCCACCCTTATCAGAAAAGGCTGCCCCTGCCTTCAGGCCGGGGCGGCTTTGTTTTTTAATGGAAGGACTGAGCTTGCTCAGTAATGAAATTTAAAAAAAAAGGCCGTTAGATGCCACCAGGCATCGCAGCCTTTTCAGATAAGAGGATACCCTGTTCCGGCTCGCCGTCTGAGCAAAGCGAAAACGGCAACCCGGTCATCCACCCTCCTCCGATCCTCCACCCAAGCACCGCGAGGGTGGTAACCCGGTGTTTGACAATACTTATAAACCTAAACTAACAATCAAACTTACATGCAAAAAGACAGCTCAGAAATGCACCCGATTTTAGATGCATAACCCTGCGCATCTCATCACAGTAGGGCCACATCTGAAATTCAAAAGGTAAAAATCAGGTTTTATCTATCAATTAAAAAAAAATTATCCTTACCTTCGCATATACTTTTCTAACCTAAAACTTGATCGTATGAAGAAACTAATTCTGTTGTTAGTATTGTTTCTGTGTACTGGTGTCGCAGCACTAATGGCACAGACAAGAACTGTTACAGGCACAGTTACCTCCGCAGTCGAGGGGGAGGGACCGATACCGGGCGTATCAGTCGCTGTTCCGGGTACCACGCTCGGGACTTTCACCGATGCTACTGGTAATTTCTCCCTCAACGTACCCCAGAACGCCAGAAACCTTGTTTTCTCTTTCATCGGGATGAAGACCCAGGAGGTGATTGTCACCGGACTGAACAGGGTTGACATTGTGATGGAGCAGGACCTGCTGAACCTTGACGAGATAATCGTCACCGGTGTTGCAGCAGGAACGCCAAAGAAGAAAATGTCTGTATCTGTTGAAAGGATTGACTCGGAGAAACTCAAAGAGGTTGTTGCCACATCAGCATCATCAGCACTGCAGGGAAAGGTGTCGGGTCTTACGGTCATAAACGCCAACGGCCAGCCGGGATCACAATCCACCATCCTTGTCCGTGGCGCCACCCAGATTTCAGGTTCACAGGATCCGCTGATAGTCGTTGACGGAGCCATCATGGAGGGTACCTTTGCAGACATAAACGTTGATGACATCGAGTCTATCGAAGTTGTCAAGGGTGCCTCTGCAGCAGCTCTCTACGGCTCACGCGCAGGTAACGGCGTCATCGCTGTGACCACCAGGCGCGGTAACCTGCTGTCAGAAGGCAAAACAGAAGTCACCATAAGGAATGAATACGGTATAAACCAGCTGGCAAAAAGATACTGGCTGTCTGAACACCATGCCTATGTCCTTGCCGATGACCAGGCAAGCTATCCTTACACGAGATATGCCGGCGTCACCTATCCGGCTGATTATCAGGGCACAGAACAAGGAGTTACTGGATCACGCCGCCTCGAGGATGATCATTATATGGATAATGACTATGCCGTGCTTTATGACCATGAAGACGACATATTCGCCGAGAACTCCAACTACACCAATTATGTAGGTGTGGCTTCGAACCTTGGCAAGACCAACTTCCTTGCCTCTTTTGAGAACAACGTGCAGTCAGGTGTACTTGTTGAGACCGAAGGGTACAAGAGAAATTCCTTCAGGCTGAATGTTGACCATAAACTGACCCCTAAGCTCTCAATTTCAGCCAGCAATACCTATATTAAGGTAACATCACAGGATCCTGGCGGTGCCAACGCTTACAACGGAGGTATGTTCTTCGATGTGTTGCTCACGGAACCCGATGTTGACTATTACTATCCGAACTGGGACGGGCAGCCCTACAATTACCTGCCCAGCACCTGGAACATGGAGCAGGAGAACCCCCTGTATCAGCTCTGGAAACCGGAAGACCTTGACAGGCGAGGAAGGTTCATGGGCGTTTATCAGGCAAAGTATAACCTGACCGACTTCCTGAACTTCGAGGCCAGATATGCCTTTGAAAAGCAGGAACAAACCAGCACGACTTATAATCCATATGATTCATTTACACGGGCAGGAAGTGTGCCGGTATATTCTCTCGGTTCAATCTATATTTATGACTCGTACCGCAACTCTCAGAATACCCAGTTTACGCTCAATTTCAACAAGAAGTTCGGTGAATTCAATACCAGGGCTAAACTGAGCTACCTGTTTGAAAAGAACGAGTTCGCAAGTAACTCAGCCAATGGTTCAGACTTCGGGCTTGGTGGCATTCCTTCGTTTGACGCAGTCTCAGGGAATATCTCTTCTACCAGCTACCAATCCAGGGTACTTGCAAAGAATTACTTTGCCATACTTTATTTGGATTACAAGGACAAGTACATTTTTGACGGCATGTTCCGTTATGACGGCTCGTCGCTCTTTGGTGCCGATGCCAGGTGGAGTCCCTATTTCAGGGTGTCAGGCGCATACAGGATTTCCGAGGATATCAAGATCCCGGGCATCCAGGAGTTTAAGTTAAGAGCTGCCTACGGGACAGCAGGACAGAGGCCGGGTTTCGCCGACCAGTATGAGGTGATGTCAATCTCCGGAGGCCAGGTCAACAAGAGCCAGCTTGGTAACAGGCTGCTGAAACCTTCTCTCTCAAAAGAACTTGAGGTTGGTCTTAATATTGATTTCCTCAACAGGTTCAGTTTTGAGCTGGTACGTTCCGAGACCAACACCAGCGATCAGCTGCTTGCAGTGCCCCTCGCAGTGCAGTATGGCGGCTGGCCAAGCCAGGTGCAGAACGCCGGTTCACTGAACTCAAAAGTATGGGAGTCATCTCTCAATGCCCAGGTTGTAAGATCCAAATCAGTCAACTGGAACATGGGCTTCATCTTTGACAGGGTACGTACCATGATAACCCAGCTTGACGTACCTCCGTATCAGACGGGCCCGCAGGGACAGGAAGCTTACAAAGCGTTCTATATCCGTGAAGGCGAGGTATTCGGTGCAATGTATGGCGCTGCCTTTGTCAAGACTCTTGATGAAATGCAGCAACAGCTTGGGGCAAGTGACCTTATAACCAATTATGTGGTTAACAGCGACGGATACGTTATCCCAGCAGGAACTGAAGGAACCATTTTCGAAATCCCCGTTAGAAAACGTGATGAGAACGGCGATTACTGGTTTGGCAAGATTGGTGATTCAAACGCGAAGTTCAAGATGTCGATGACAAATACACTGACCTTCAAGGGCTTCGGAATCTATGCCCTTATCGACTGGAAGAACGGCGGTGATGTCTATAACAAGTCGGCACAGTGGCTGACACGTGACGACAGGCACGGTATGATGGACCAGTACGGAAAACCAGATCACCTTAAGAAGACAATCGAGTACTACAAGGCCTTTTATATGGTCAATGACCAGAACGCATTCTGGGTAGAGGACGGAAGCTACCTGAAGCTGAGAGAACTTTCAGTATCCTACAGTGTTCCCGCAACAGCGCTCAGAAGCTTCGCGAAGGGCTATCTTAAAGGAGTCAAACTCTCCATCATAGGCAAGAACCTTTATACCCTGTCAACCTATACAGGCTATGATCCCGAAGTCGGTACCACAGACGGAACACAATATTTCGCGTACGACTTCATGGGCTATCCCAACTTCAGGGCCTACTCTGCTTCACTTGAACTGAAATTCTAACGACTAAACCAAAGTGATTATGAAAACACTAAGATACTTTCTCTTATTTTCAATCGTTACGGCGTTCCTTTTCACCTCATGTGAAAGCCTGGAGGTTGAAAATCTCAACGACCCTGACTTTGAGACAGCTTTCTCCAACCCTTCTGATGTTAAAGGTGTGGCCGGATCGCTTATCAACACATGGTACATGAACATCAATCAAGCCGACGGTCTTGCTATAATGACCTGGGTAGGCGCTGATGCAGGCACCTGCTCATGGGGTAACTTTGGCATGCGTGATTTCAGCTACGAACCTCGCATTGCATGGGACAATACAGCCGCATACAGTAATGCAGCGATGACTGAGAATCCTTATAAAGGTCTATATGCTGGCCTGGCCTCAGCCAATGAAGTGCTGGGAAAGGTTGTTGTCGGCGACATGGTGATAGAGACAGAAGGCACCGATGATACACCCATGGTGGCTGCTGTCGCGCACCTGATGCAGGGCTTAAATCTCGGATATATCGGCCTCTTTTATGACAAGGCGTTCATCACTACCGAGAACACTGACCTGACACAGACCCTGGAGGTTTACCCGTGGAATCAGGTTATTGATACTGCAGTAATGTGCCTTGATAAGTGCATTGCTTTATGCGCATCCAATACCTTTACCCTCCCTAACACATGGGCCCCGGGAATAACAATTACCAATGTCAAGCTGGCTGAACTGGCTAACACCGTGGCAGCTGCACTGTTGTCCTACTCACCAAGGAATGAGGCTCAGGATAATGCTGTCGACTGGGCAAAGGTAGGAGCATATGCCAATAAGGGACTGACCTATGATTTTGCCCCCGTAATGGATGATATCACATGGTATAACCTTTATCAAACCTACACTGTTTACGGTGGATGGGGACAGACTGACATGAGACTGATCAACATGATGGACTCACGTTTCCCCTCACGCTGGACCGATGCCGGTACCTGGGATGTCATTCCTGAACCTACAACTGCTCACTTAGCCGGCATTGATGACAGGATATTCACTGATTTCGAATTCCTTGAGACATGCCCCTTCAGGGTCGAGCGTGGTTACTATCATTTCTCATGCTACAGGTATGCAAGATATGACGACTATCTGTCAACATGGACAACACCTCAGCCCACCTTCCGCAAGGTAGAGAATGACATGCTCAAGGCAGAGGCACTGCTTCATCAGCCTAACCTGGCCGGTGCTGCCGCAATAATCAACGCAGGTACCAGGGTCACACGTGGCGGTCTTGCTCCTGTTGGGGCAACAGCTGGAGAAATAAAAGCCGCAATTTTCCATGAAAGGAATATTGAGCTGCACACCTCAACACCAGGCCTTGAATTCTTCACCATGAGGAAAGCTAACAAACTGCAGGCCGGAACACCACTTCATTTCCCGATACCCGGCCAGCAGCTTGAGGTAAACCAGATGGAGAACTACACTTTCGGCCCCGGCAAAGGCGTTGCAGGTGAAGATTATTCTAACGGCGGATGGTTTTAGCAGTTGAATATTAACGGTAACAAAAAACGAAAGATTATGAAAAAGAATATTATATCACGTCTTGCTTTCCTTCTGGTTGCAGTGATGCTCTTCCCCGCTTGCGGCGAGACATACATCGAAGAGAACCAGAACGCATACACGGCACAGGACGTTGTACCCCTGGTTCTGGGGGTAAGCGGACCCACCTCTGTCTACCAGACCGAGACCCGGGACTTCACCCCTAACTACAGCCGTTCGGGATCGACATGGAGCTGGAGTATAACGGGGGCAACACTGAAATCGGTCAGTGCTGACACCAGGAAAGCTACAATCGAGTTTGCCACGATGCCTGCATCAGGCAAAGCCGTTCTCACGGTGAGCGAAACCACGTCAGGCGGTGTCAAATCACCTGACAAGGTTGTTGAAATTGCAGTGAAATCGTTTTGCTCTCTTGACATAAATAACTTCATAGGCGCATTTGACTGCGATGAGGCAGGATACGGAGTATACCCGGTGACCTTCACCAAGCACCCGACACTGGCCAATACCATTGTGAATGACAATTTCTGGGACTGGGCAGCCCCGGGAGCAGTTATTTATTACACCTTCTCAGGCAATTTCCTTGAGGCAATTACAGTGCCTAAACAGGACTTCGAGTTCGGTGACGGCTACGTCGGATGGGTAGAGGGGAGCGGCAAATATGACGGTTGCGCCAATACAATGATAGTTGATTATACCGTTTTCTATGACGGTGACGAGTATGACACACATCATGAGTTCTCGGCCTCCACAAAGGGTATTATGTACACGATGCCGGTGAAGAAAAACCGCGAAAACATTAAGAGATAATTATCCGCGGATATCGAATCGTAACGTGGAGACTCCCAAATCGGGAGTCTCTGCGTTTTTATACCAATGCCAAAAACACTTCCCGGCACAATGGAGATTGTCCTGTCCGCCAGCTGGCGGACGGCACCGGGGGGGGTACTTATACCCCCCTGTTAATTCATCTTTATATCCCTGTATCTATACCACGATCCGACTGCCAGTAAAAACAGCAGAACAACCGCCACATAGACGAAGACCGGCACCGGTACGGGATCTCCGCCCGCGTAGGAATGCAATCCGGACAGGTAATAATTCACACCGAAATAGGTCATCAGAACCGAAGAGAAGGCAAAGAGCGACAGCAGATTGAACAGATAGACATCCTTCATCCCGGGAATCAGCCTTGAATGTGTCACCAGTGTGTAAATAATGATGGTGATCAGTGACCATGTCTCCTTCGGATCCCATCCCCAGTAGCGGCCCCATGATTCGTTTGCCCAGATGGCACCCAGGAATGTTCCGATTGTAAGGAAATAGAGCCCCAGGGTTAACGCCCTGTAGTTGATGGCCGTAAGTTCATCTATCACGGAACCGATCCTCTCACTGTTCCGGCTATTGACAAAAAGCATCATTACCAGTACTATCAGCCCCAGTATCGCTCCCAGGCCCAGGAACCCGTAACTGCCGGTGATCACCGACACGTGCAGTGTGAGCCAGTATGACCTAAGCACGGGTACAAGATTGGTAATCTCCGGATCCATGAAACTGAGATGAGCCACCATCAGGGTCAGTCCTGCAAGGACCGACGTGGCTGCCAGTGTAAGAAGTGATTTACGGCTGAAGATGAAGCCTGCAAGCACCGTGACCCACGAGATGAAGAGCATCGATTCATAGCCGTTGCTCATGGGTGAGTGGCCCGAGATATACCACCTGATGCCAAGACCGAGGGTGTGGAACAGGAAGCCTGCCGCAACGAGTCCGGTAAGCACCTTCAGCAGCAGACCCGCTTTCCCCCTTCCCCGAATAATTACGGTAATAATGGTAAAAATCATCACCAGCCCCACCGAGGCGTACCAGGGAAACAGTTTCTCAAATATCTTCGCCTTATAATAGAAGAGCTCTGCCTGAACCTTTGTCTCCGGCGGCAGGTCATAGCCTGCATGAATGCGCTGGTACTGCTTCAGTGCCGAAAGAAAATCATCCGGGTTCACCTCTGTCCTACCAACGGTTGTTACCGCCTGTACCCACATCGGAACGGCACTCAGGACAAACAAAGAGTCTTCCATACTGACGTCATGCCTGACGGCATCGGCTGCCATGCCCCAGTGGTCTGTACCATCTCTAAGAGGGAATAAGCGCATGAAGTCGCCTCTCGACATCATATAGCAGATATTTACGCGCTCATCAACCTTGATCACCTCCTTATCAAACCTTGTGCGCTCACTCTCAGCTTTGGCGTAAGCCTTCTCAACATGCTCTGAGAGCTTATACCCTCCACCGTCACCGAATGAGACAATGTCGGAGAATGCAGCCCTCTCACCCTTCAGGTTCAGAAGCTGACGCACCTCATCATTGGATACCTTAATGAGAGGCACATTCTGCCAGTGGTAAAAATCGAGAGAACAACCAAGGAAAACCTGCATTGGCGAAAGTCCGTCAAAACTGTTCTCACGCGCTATCTTGCGAAGGATGTCACTGCTTAGAGTATAGAGAGGCTTCGTTCGGCCCTTCTGATCCTGGGCAAGCAGCTCCCCGAAACGGTCAGCCGCATCCTTCTCAATGACCAGGTGCTGGGCCTTTAAAGGTGTCAGTGAGATCAGGCCAAACAGCACCGCCGCGGTTAACGGCTTGCGGAACCTCGAATTCCAGTGCCCGGGCCTGATGGACCTGAATGAAGATCTCCGGTTGACAATTGACAGGATTATAAAGAGGAAAAGAAGCCCATATCCGGCATATGTAGTATACATTCCTGCCGGGTCATGATTCACTGAAAGTATTGTTCCCTGTTCGTCATTGTCATATGATGACTGGTAGAACCGGAAACCCCTGTACTTAAGTATATGGTTCATGTAAATGTCATACTGAAACTCTCTCTTATGGTCAGGGTCGTTCAGGGTAACCCTGCTTTTAAATCCTGACGGACTGTTTGAGCCCGGGTAACGTTCAATAATAAACTCATCGAGCTTCAGGCTGAAGGGCAGGTTCAGGACTCTTTTGCCGAAGCTTACCTTAGCGGTAAGGGCTCCCGCGTTGCCCCTCCATTCCGATCTAACCTCACTCTCATTATCCCAGAGATAGATCTTCCTCTCGCCGTCCGGTCCGGTCAGGGTGCATTCAACTGCCCCGCCTGTACCCTGCTTTCCGCTGTCAGTGGCCGGCACCATCACTCCGCTCATCGTGAGCGTCTGCGGCATTATTCTGTAACCGCCAACAGTGTAGACGATACCCCTGGCAAGAACGATGAGAGTATCAGGGGGATAAACAACAGCCTGCATGTCCTGCATACTTGTAGCCCTGACCTCAAGCCGCGATATCAGGAACCATCCTTCATTGCCGGTGGAGACTCTTATATCTGCCCCGGTACCGAAGCCTATGGTCATCTCTCCTATCATGTCAGTCTCTCCCTGCGACAGCACTATGACTTCACTGCTCACCATGTCAGGTGTTGCAAGGAACGCAGCCATGGGGACACCTTCAGGTGATTCCTCCACCTGCCTGACAGCACCCGGTATATACCGGTCAAATGAGAGCATCACCTCTTCGCCCCCTGCCGCCAGTTTCTTTTTATAATGACTTTTACGGCCCCCGTTAAGGTTGACAGCCCCGGAGTGGCTTGCAAGGACCTTCCCTTCACTGTCAGTCAGTTCAAATGTAAGGCTGTTGCCCGAGGACCACGTCAGCGAAGTGGTCTCTCCCTCCCTGATATGCATCATGCCATCGTAGCCGGAATATCTTGTAATGGCAGCGCCGGCGATCATCACAATGAAAGCTGTATGAAAGAGCATCACGGTAAGCTTGTCGCGGCGGTAGAGCTTGCGGGTCACTATCTGGCCGGCGAGGTTTATGGTAAGCAGCAGAAAGAGCAGTTCGAACCAGCGGGTGTTGTATACCATTGACCTGGCACTGTCAGGACCGAAGTCGTTTTCAATGAAGGTGGCTGCGGCCATGGCAATAGCCAGTACAATAAAGAGAACACCCATCACGGCAGGTGTAAACAGGAACTTTAAAATTTTCATGGAAACAGATTTGTTTGCAAAACTATCCCTTTTCGGATATTACGAGCAATTTTTCACGATTAAGAATCTTTACATTGCGGGGAGTAGCCTGGATGATCTTTTCATTCTCCAGCTCACTCATTATCCTGACAACACTTTCCTTTGCCATATTTGTCATCTCACCCAGCTCCTGCCGCGAAAGAATCATCTCATAATCATCTGAATGAAATACATTGTCGGCAAAATAAAGTAGCGCCTCTGCAAGCCTTCCGTGCATCTTTTTCTGAGTAAGGTTCAGAACCTTGTTATGCATATGGAATGCCTTGGCGCTCAGATCTTCAATAAATCCCATGGCGAACCCGGGATTTCCGGAAATAATCTGGCGGATCACGTCAAAGCTTATGAAGCATGCCTGGACATGGGTTATTGCGGCAACGGAGTAGCAGTAACGGGAATTGACATGAACCCCGGGACCCGCCAGCAGGGTTGAATGCTCAGCCAGGTTTATTATGAGGTTTTTGCCTGAATAGCCCTCCATGTAGACTTTCGCAATGCCGGTAATAAGAAAAATAGCATTGGATGAAGGTGACCCCTGTTTTATTATTATCTCCGACGGTTTAAAACTGGCTTCATACCTGTGTCGGTTAACCAGCTCGAGCTCCTCTTTGGAAAGATTCAGGAAATTCGACCAGCACCTGATGCAGGCCTCGCAACTTGATATGTGATTTTCACTATACATAATGTTGCATATTTTGGCCAAATGTATCGTTCGTGGAGAATGACTTCGCATATTTATAACATATATCATATTATTTTTTGATTTTTATCAACTTCAGGGCTCTTACTTATCAACCTCATGTGATTGAAATATCAATGAAAAAGGAGGGTGGAAGATTGAGCGTCTTGTTACCTTTCAACACAGAAAACTAATTAATGCCTAACCATATGAAAAATAGTCTTAAAATTGTAACACTGCTTGTTTCAGCCGTTCTGGGAATGGCGTCATGTGAAGGTCCTATGGGCCCTGCGGGTGCTGATGGCGGCAAGGGGGACAAGGGTGATAAGGGTGATCCGGGAACCACGCTGGCCTGTGCGGAATGCCATAACAGCAATGCCCAGGTACCCATTTTCTCTGCCCAGTGGAGTACATCTACCCATGCCATCGGAGGAAATGCCCCATATGCCAACCGTACCGGTTGCGCACAGTGTCATACCAGCCAGGGATTCCTAGAGGCAGTGGCTGAAGGGTCCGTTGCGGATATTTCATTGCCAGAGCACCCCAGCCAGATCACCTGCTACACATGCCACAATATTCACAAGACTTTTTCTGATGACGACTGGACGCTTACCAAGCCCGGGGCACAGACACTTGATGCTAAATATGCCGGCGCTGATGTTGTATGGGATAAAGGCTCAAGTAACCAGTGCGTCTTCTGTCATCAGTCACGCAACGTTTCCCCGGCACCGGTGGTTAACGGACCTGACTTTACAATCTCCAGCTCACGAATCGGACCGCATCACGGACCCAATGCCAACCTGATACTTGGCAAGACTCCGTTTGAACTTCCCGGTACTGAGCACCCTGCAAATGGACACTCAACTGCAGCCGGATGTGTTACCTGCCATATGTCAAAACCTTACGGCTACCAGGCAGGAGGGCATAATATGTCATTAAAATATGATTCCCACGGCACAGAGACAAGACTGTTAACAGGTTGTACTACATGCCATGATATAGGCAGCAGCCCCTATACTGCATTCAATAACGAGATAACGGAGCTTCAGAATGAAGTTGCAGAGATGCTTGAGGATCTTGAAGCACAACTTATCGCAGCCGGAATTTACAATCCCAGCACCGAGCTGGCAAAGACAGGCACTTTCAAAGCCAATGCCGTTCTGGCTTATATCAACTATAATACCGTCAAGGAGGACAGAAGCCTTGGTATTCACAATCCGGAATACATCAAGACCCTGCTGTCTACCTCTATAGCCACCATGACAGCGCTCGGATACCAGGTTCCCTAGAGCCTCGGTTAAAGATACTCTGTAAAAAAAAGAGGGTGCCCCGTGAGACACCCTCTTTTTTTTTGAGTGGCGCTTATTTCTTCAACGTCCTCATGTAATTGATCATATTCCAGATCTCATTATCAGGAATTTTCTTATCGTAAGCCGGCATCTCGCCTCTTCCGAACTTGGTCTGGTAGAATATTTCACCATCAGTATATCCCTGAAATGCAGCACCTGAAAAGTCGCCAGGGAATGTTTTTGTCATCCGGCCTTTGGGTCCGTCGCCCAGCCCGGTTTTCCCGTGACATGAGGCACAGTTCTTTGCATAAGCCATCTGGCCGGCCTTTACAGAAGCGTCATCCTTAGCAACGGGATTAGCCATCTTCTTATACTCGGCAGGAATAGTCCATGGCTCTCCCTTTGCCTGTTGTGCATTCATCACCTGGGTGAAAGAAAATGCAAAAAGAGCAGTACCAACAAATAAAACTTTAAACTTCATAATCTTTCTTTTTAGATTTCAATTAATATATCATTTTTCATGCCAAACAAAGTAGCATACTTTATTTCCGGTTTTTAAGACCCTCTTTCCTTATTCTGAAAAGGTTGATAATTACATAGGTATAATGGCCCCATACCCCCAGAAGCATAATGGCGAGGGTGACAACCATCCACTTGGGTGCGAGGGTTGACCACAAACTCCTGTAGACAGGAGCAGCTATTTCCGCTTCAGTGCCCCACCTCACCTCCTCTCTTCTTTCCACATTGCCAAACAAATAATGGTCGTTGAACCTCCCGATGACGGTCAGGTTGCCAAGGCTGTCTCCCGGTATGTCATCCGGAAATTTCATCCTGAAGGTCCCGTTTTCATCCAGCATGCCAATGCTTACCGGCAGCAGGCTGAACATTCTGGGAACATACACGCCTATCTCCTCTCCTGTAACCGCTACACGTTCATCGCCGTTGAGAGTGGTTGCATGAAGCGTTACTATTCTCTCCCCCTCTTCCTCACTGACCTGCATTTCAATATCAACATCATTTATGCTCAGCTCACTGTAAGTCTCCTCGGTAAGACTGTCTCCCTCAAAAATGGCACTGAAGGGCCATGAACCGTCTTCATTTGTGAAAAGCGGAAGGGAATTGCTGATGGTACAACTGGCGTTGCCCTCAGTATCCGTGGTTGCCTCCCCGATAAGGGTTTCATTGTTGTAGAAGCGTATATTAAGCCCCGGCAGCGGCACCTCACCGGTCTGAGTGATATTGGTCATCTTTACCTGCAGAATTTGCCGTGAGTCGGTGTCCTTCAGGTAGGTAAACAGCATGTAGGGATTGATCTTTGAGTCCTGGACTGTTAAGGCTGAAAGGTGGCTGCAAACAGATAACAGGACCAGCATTACAAGGGCGACAGATTTTATTGATGCTTTGCTCATGATACCTGCAGATTTCAGATTTCCGTATTTTTCTTTTCAGCAGCCTCTTCCAGTTCGGAAATTGATACTATCGGCGCCAGCTTCGAAATGATCATGAACAGCATTCCGAATACCGCAATACCGGCAGCAGTCAGTGACCACTCCACCCAGGTCGGGGAGTAGAACAGCCAGTCATGTCTTGTATCCTGAATAGGAATGAATGGAGTCTCCAGTGTGGGAACAATAATTATGTACCGGTTTACCCAGAGTGCCAGGAGGGCAACTACGGATGCTATTGTTATATTGTTTATCGTGCGCAACCTGGGAATTGCTATGATAATGATAGGAGTGAGAATTCCGATGTAGTTTGCAAAAATGAAATAAGTTTTAAACTCAGTAAACAATTTATCAATCAATATCTTATCCATCTTAACCGACCCATACCATTTTGTCAGGTAGTCACTGAATGTGAAATAACCGAAAAATGCGGCAATTACAAAAAGTACTATTCCGAGATTGACGAAATGCTTCAGGGTGATATATTTCTCAAGGTTGTAAATCTTCCTGAAGATGGCCATGAGAATTATAAGGAGGCCGACGCCTGAAAAGACAGCCGCTATGACGAAGTAGGGCCCGAAGATTGTACTATGCCACCCGGGCTGAAGAGTGACGCCAAAGATCCATGCAAGTACGGAATAAACAATTATTGCTATTGCAATAATCATTGCCGCCATGACATTCCTTGAGAAAGTGAGGATACGCTTCTGTTTTGGGGTGCCCTGGTATCCCAGTGACAAAATTCTGTACATCTTCTTTTTCCACGGTGCAATCTGCAGATTTTTCGCGTCACGCAGTATGGCAAAGTCCTCAATAAATGAGACATATAGGAAGATGGCAGCGCCAAACACATCCGTGAGTATGGCAATAACGTCCCAGACTATTGGTGACTGGATACGCGGGAATAGGAGGATATATGGTATCCTCTCGAGCCGTCCCACACAGAAGAAGATAAAGAATGGCCCTATGGCGAGGGAGATTACCGTTATCAGCTCAGCAAGCCTTATCACGGGTGCTCTCCATGGTGTCTTGAACAGATGAAGGGTTCCTGAAACAAGAGCGCCAGCATAACTGAGCCCCATGAAAAAGATGAAATTCACAATGTATACACCCCAGACAACATTATCCCGCATGCCGGTCACAATGTGTCCCTTGTCTATCTGCAGAACCAATCCGTAAATCCCGATTATAAAAACCAGGAGCATGATTCCGAAGACGATATACCAGGTTCTGCTTGTCTTACTTATCTCAGGGGTCAGGTCGCTGAGAAGCACCTCTCTGTTGGTCCGGTTCATTTCTTAGTCTTTCCTGATTTTTTCAAATCCTTCGTACTGTAGCGGTCAGAAATAGATTCGTCAAGATCCTCAAACCCAATTTCGACAGGGTACATGCGGTCTACCGGAGGGAGGTAATAGACAGTTGGCATTGTTCCGAGCTCTTCCATATGCCTGTAGCCGTGTTTTTCAACCATCAGCGAGGAGAACCTAAGGGTCTCAACGCCATTTGTCACCGCATCTTCACTCACATCGCCGAAATAAATCACTCCCATGGGGCAGGCTTTGACGCATCTTGGAAGCTCATTCTTTCTCAGCCTGTCAGCACAGAAAATGCATTTCCCGACAGTGCCTTCCACCGGCGGTACATTCAGCTCAGGGTCGTACACATGGTCTGCCGGCACATCAACCTCGGGGTCCTTCCAGTTAAAAACACGTGCTGAATACGGACATGCCGTCATGCAAAACTTGCATCCGATGCATCTCTTGTTATCGACCAGGACGATTCCGTCTTCGCGCTTATAGGTAGCCCCGACCGGGCAGACACTTACGCACAAAGGACTGTCGCAGTGGTAGCATGGTTTCGGGAACCAGTATTTGCTTGCCAGTTCGGAGTCCTGCAGCAGCTGTATCTTTATCCATTCGTGGTCCTTGGGAAGCATGTGGCCCTCCTGGCAGGCGTCAACGCATTTACGGGCGTTTTTGCATTTTGCCAGGTCTATAACCATTACGAACTTCCTGTCAGGGATCCCCTTGTAAGATTTTCTGATCTGCTCCCTGGTCTGCGCCTTTGCCACTTTTATGGAAGACCTGTCAACCTCCACAAGGGTGCCGTCAGTTGTCAGAAGCCTTACCTTTTCACCGGATTCAGTATCAGAAGATTCCCTTGCAACCGCAACAGTACCGGCAACCGCAACTGACCCAAGGCTCAGTCCGAATTTCCTGATAAACTTCCTGCGCGATGAAGAATCCTTAGCTTTCATTTCCATGTGCATCTTTTAAAATCAGTTCTCATACGGACTCTCCGTAAAACCTATCTCATAACCAGTTTAACAAGCCTCATCAGTGGCTCTCCTGCCAGCCGGTGATAATGCTTCTGAAGTTGCTGACGGGAGACTTGCCCATCGTACTTACATAGATATGTATAAACAGAAACACTATAACCAGAAATCCAAGGACTACATGGAACTGGTCCGTAAGAAAGATGCCGCTGAGTCCGAGGAATTTTTTCAGGATGAATTCCGGGAACATCAGGGCCCAGCCGGTGATGAAAAGCATTGGCAGTACAAAATACATCACACCAATATATGACACCTGCTGCAGAGGATTGAATTTGCGTTCGCTGCCGACCGGGAAAGGAGCCTTTTCGCCCTTGAAATAACCGAATGCATAAAAGTATCCCTGTTTCCAGAGCTTTTTGCCAAGACCCTTAAGTTTTACAAGATAGTTTTGGCCGTTAGCAGTAAAAAGGTTGCCAAAAAGAAAAATCGTATAACTTAACGTGAGAAGCACGCCGCATAAGTTATGTATTGCTACGGCTCTCTGGAACTTCACCACAAGGGCATTTTCAGGATCCGAATATAGCATGCTGAATCCTGTCACGATAAGAAACAGGCATAAGACGGCATTTATGACGTGCCATAATCTTACCCAAACCGGATAGTGATAGAAATTATTACTCATAATATCTCTTTACTGGCTTGATGATAATTCTGATAACAGTATGCACCCCTGCGATGAGAAGCACCAGTCCAATGACGATCATACCCGAAAGTGAGATGAATTTACTTCTGTTTGCGCCAATTACGTAAGAGTCATTGTTGAAAATAACCCCGTTTACAAAGCCCTTCTGGTCCCTGCTCTCCCTGGATGCATACTTGTACAGTGTCCCCATCAGGATTGAGTTCTGACTGTGGCAGTCGGCGCAGGTGTTCACTGCACTGTCGGCAGACATCACCTCATGAGCCACCAGTACACTGTCAGTCATTCGGGTATGACAGTCGATGCACCTTACAGCAGCAAGATGTCTGTCGGTATCCGGAAGCCACTCATGTCTGGGCAGTACCATGGTAAGTTCCTTTTCAGTCACGAGGCCCATCATATCAGGGTTACCATGACAGTGAAGGCACATCTCATTGGATTTTAAAATATTCTCACGTCCGCTTCCTGTCTCGCGGGCAAGTGGATTGTAATAGTGTGCATCATGGCACTGCCAGCAGGTAAAAGCACCATCAGTAGCGGTATAGTGAATGCTTTTCTGGTATTCGGCGTCTATTTCTTCAAACTTATACTGGGCATAAGTCGGATCATATCCGTGACAGTCAAGGCAACTCCAGCCTGTCTCAAAACGTGTCTCGATGGAATGAGGAAAACTCCTGAATCCTTCACTGTGACAGTCGAGGCAGCTGAAACTCCAGTGGACTGAGTTATAGAAAGCATCCGGACTGATAAAATGGTATTCCGCCATCAGCTCCTTCCTTGACAAGCCGCTGACCGTGTCTGTGATAGTGAATGCCAGTTTGCCGTGACACCTCAGGCAATTCTGCTCATTATCCTCAGCGTAAAGACTGAATTCCAATCCCTTCTGCTTCTCTTCAACAGCTGTTTCTTCTTCCTGCTGCATTGCGGCAGAGGAAGAAGTCAGTGCAACAGGCAGAAAAAGGCAAAGAATCAGATGTCTGAAAAACCTGTTTCCCATATATGTTTAAAACCTTACAGTGACATTCAGACCAATCAGGAAATTCCCGTCACCTATACTGTTCTGGTTGTAAACGAAATTATACTGCCCAAGGATATCCTTATAGTTGGCTACAAAGAGCTGAAATGCATGTGTTGCAGTTCCAATCTCCCATCCTAAAGCCAGCTGTGGCTCAGCATTAAACTCTTCGTTTTCCTGCTTGTTGAAAAGCTGATCATACTCAGCAATGATACTGTGGGAGCCGGTAAAATTATACCTGGCACCGGCCGAAATTCCGTAATGGGCATTTTTGTAACCTGTCTCAACAGCATTGAGCCAGATAAAAGTAGGGGCAAGCTGTAGTGAAAATTTACCTCCGAACTGGCGGGCTACCAATACCTGGGTGAAATATGACAGCCGGTGAATCTCCCTCCAGTCGTGTGCCGGACCAAAAGTATTCTGATTAAGAAGGTTCAACCCCATGTTTCCGTAAAATGACAGAGAGACCGGAACCGACCCCGAGCTTGTTTGCTGCAGGAGAGCATACTTTACTGCAATGTCCTGAGCTTTGTAGTTCTTGGCCGTACCCGCAGCAATCATCAGCCTGTCAGTGATGGCATAATTGAGTCCCAGCCTGATATTCGCCGGTGCCCACAGGCCAAAAAGGTCGTCAATGCCATTGTTTACCGTCCCGAACCTGTGGTGTATCTCAAACTCGAGCATTCCCTTGAAAGGAGTTGCGACAGTCTGGTTGTCAATCAGTATGCTTGTTTCAAAAACTCTTATCGGGTAATTTTCGCTCTCCTGGCTGAATAACGGCACGAATAACAGGGCGAGAATAACTGATGATACTATTTTTCTCATGATTATTTTGGTTTAAAGGTTCTTTGGGTTAGTTATTTGGGGCACCCTGTGATGCCCAAAGCTTTATCATATCAGGAGCTGAAATCAAAACTGTGTCAATCTGTATCATCTGTGCTCCGAATGAGGTGATCGATGAGTGTATAGACAATACACGGCTTGAGGCTGGTGTCACAGTATCAATATTTTCAGACAGTTCATCGAATGCCCTGCCGACGGTCCATGACCCGTGACAACCCTGGCAGAATGGATAAATATTCTGCGAGAAGCTGACAACAAGATCCTCAGGCACCTCCTCCTTTGCCCAGGAATACTGCTCACATGATGTCGTGATAAACATAGTGGCAATTAACAGAGATGGGAGTAATACCCTTATTATACTTTTTCTACGATCCATCTTTCTCATATTGTTATTTTAATCACAAATATATTGCAATAAGGCTAGCCATCCTTTTTAACGATGACATATTTAATTGATATATAGATGTTTCTTGTCAATAGACCAATTGACATTTATCATTCGCCTGGCTGCTAAATATTGTGCCCCGAGAAATGCCGTCCCGAAAGGTCAGCAAGGGTGTCAGTTTACCTTGAAAAGGCCCAGCTTCTTCTCCTCAAACCCGGCGATATAGCCTGATCTCATACTGTTTTCAGATACTGCAAGTGATATGAACAGTTCGGCAGAAGATGCGTATTCCGCATCACGCTGTGCGTCATGGAGCAACAGGTATCCCATGATAATATTGGCAGCCATTTCCACCAGCCGTCGCGCATGAAAATCAGTCAGTTCGTTATTGCCCGCAGAGACAATCTCTGTCACTCTCTTTTCAAAATCGGCGGTCAGGCTTATCAGCCTCTTTCGCAGGTGTTCCACCTCGGGTCGGACATCTTTTTTTTCATACTCACGTATTTGTGTGAGGTACCCGCCTGTTGTCACTCCCCTGATGGCAGCCACCACCTGGAGTTGTGATGTGCCCTCATAGATGGTGGTGATACGGGCGTCACGGTAGAGGCGTTCCACCGGAAAATCCTTTATGAATCCGGCACCTCCGTGGATCTGGAGTGCGTCATATGCAATGTTGTTGCACCACTCGCTGCTTATGAGCTTCACCATAGGGGTAAAAATATCTGCCAGCCGGGTGTTGTTTTTCATATCCTCCCGCTCTTCCTTACTCAGTGTACGTTCACCGGCAATGAATGACCACGACTTATAAATATCCACGAATCTTGCTGTTTCATAGAGCAGTGATCTCATGGCCTCAAGCCTGACCCGCATAACCGTCAGCATCTCGTATACTGCAGGGAACTGATCAATGGTCTTTCCAAACTGTTTTCTCTGCGAGGCGTACCTTACTGCTTCCTCATAGGCCGCCTGTGCTATACCCACCGATTGTGCGCCTACTCCCAGCCGGGCTCCGTTCATCAACGACATGACATACTTGATAAGTCCCATACGTCGTTCGCCAATCAGTTTTGCAGGTGCGTTGCGGAACACCAGCTCGCAGGTGGGTGAGCCCTTGATTCCCATTTTGTTCTCAATGCGCCTTACTTTCACGGCTCCCGCTGACTTGTCATATACAAAGAGAGAGAGACCCCTCCCGTCTGTTGTTCCCTCTTCCGAGCGTGCCAGGATAAGTGATATCTCTGCATCACCGTTGGTGATAAACCGTTTCACTCCGTTGAGCAGCCATACTCCTTTATCCTCATCATAGTGAGCCTTGAGCTGCACCGCCTGAAGGTCTGATCCGGCGTCAGGCTCGGTGAGATCCATTGCTGCCGTAGCCCCCTTATTGAAGCGGGGCAGGAACTCCTCCCTTATCTCCTCTGCAGCAAACTCCAGGATAGTCTCGCCACAGTCCTGCAACCCCCATATATTTGCAAACCCCGCATCAGCTCTCGACACCAGTTCGGCAGCCATGACATAAGGCACCATCGGGAAGTTCAGTCCGTCATATTTGCGGGGAAAGTTCATCCCTATCACGCCGGCCCTGGTAAGAGCCTCATGATTCTCCTGCGTGCCCCGGGCATAACGAACGCGGCCATCCACTATCTGCG
>CAZHTG010000011.1:0-69253 GCA_964535795.1 uncultured Rikenella sp. | reverse complement strand
TAGGCCATATAGTATTGTAGATCTGCTTCAAGTCAGAATAATTTAGTATCTTGTAGCCTCCCCCTTCAGGGGAACCAGTACGGTGAGCTGCCGCTATCTTAAACAGGCAGCCTGAATTAACATTGAACACTATGGAATCCATTCATAAGTATGACATGGGAGTTATAGGCAATTGTTCATTTCTTGCCTATATAAACAAGACAGCAGAGGTAAAATGGATGTGCCTGCCAAGGTTCGACAGCAGTTTCCTGTTCGGGTCATTGCTCGATGACGATAAAGGTGGTGAGTTCTCCATCAAACCGGCGGAGAAGGATTTTTATACTTTCCAGTCATACCTGAAGAATACCAATATCCTTACAACTGAATTCATAACATCTGACGGCAAGTTCAGGGTTACCGATTTTGCCCCGAGATTCTATCAGTACGACAGGTATTACCGTCCACTGATGCTCATCCGCAAGATAGAGCTCATTGACGGCAATCCGTTTATTACCGTGAAGTGCGAACCGGTAGGGAGTTACGGGGCTTTCAGACCTCAGATTGTGGCTGGCAGCAATCATATCCGGTTTCTTAATTTTGATACGCAGGTCAGGCTTACAACAAATATTCCGCTTACCTATATCATAAATAATCAGCCGTTTATACTGAATGACACATGTTACCTGGCCTTTACATACGGTGTACCGCTGGAGGCACCGCTGGAGGCTACGGCTGACGATTTCCTTGAGAAGACTTCCAAATACTGGGGACACTGGATCAAAAACACCTCAATACCCAATATCTTTCAGGATGAGATCATCAGGTCAGCGCTGGTGCTGAAGCTTCATCAGTTTGAGGATACAGGGGCCATTATTGCTTCAGGCACAACCAGCCTGCCGGAGGCGCCGGGAGCCGGCAGGAACTGGGACTACCGCTACTGCTGGATGAGAGATTCGTACTATACCCTTAACGCCTTTAACAATCTCGGGCACTTCGACGAACTGGAGAAATATTTTCTCTATATCCAGAATATCATTCTGTCAGAGAAGCTGAAGATAAAACCCATGTACTCCATCGCCGGTACGGCTGTACCGAAAGAGAAGGAGCTTGATCTCAAGGGTTATATGGGGAACAGGCCGGTGCATCTTGGCAATGATGCATACAACCAGGAGCAGTATGACATCTACGGACAGGTTCTTGCCAGTCTCCTGCCGCTCTATATTGACAGGAGGCTCAATTACCTCTCTTACAAGAAGTCGAGGGAGGTCATCTACTGGCTCCTCAGCCGCATTGAGGAGACGATGGAGAAGCCTGATGCAGGGATCTGGGAGTTCCGGAACAGGATGCAGGAGAACTGCTACACCTATCTGTTCCATTGGGCAGGCAGCAAGGCTGCGGAGAAGATCGCCGCCTACTTCTCAGACAATGACCTCAAGGCCAAGGCCGGGAAGCTTGCAGCCAGGTCAGCGGAAAAGATCGAGCTGTGCTACCGCCCTGATCTGAAGGCATACATGCAGGCCATTGGCAATGATAACTATGATGCTGCCACCATCCACCTTGTGACAATGAATTATCTTGACCCTTCAGGTGACAGGGCGCAGGCGCATCTTGCTGCTCTGGCTGACCACCTGAAGACAGAGGAGGGTTTATTCTACAGGTATATTCATGATGATGACTTCGGTAAACCTGAAACAACCTTCCTGGTGTGCGCCTTCTGGTATGCCGAAGCCCTGGCAAGCACCGGCAAGGTAGATGAGGCAGCCAGAACCATTGAAAAGCTGCTTGAATACTCCAACCATCTTGGGCTCTTCAGTGAAGATGCCGGACTTGACGGCAGCCAGTGGGGCAACTTCCCCCAGACATACAGCCATGTGGGACTGATGAATGCTATATATCGGATTGCGGCCAGGCTCGACAGGCCCGTATTCCTGTAAAACAATTAAAATGGAAAACAGCAGACTACCGGAATTTAAAAGAATAGTAATCGTTGCCTACAGGCTCCCGTTCACTCTTAAAGAGCGAAACGGCAAACTCACGGCTGTTCAGAACAGCGGAGGCCTGGTCTCTGCAGTGCTCTCACTGACCGACAGGATGAGAAACGCTGAAAGCGCCTCCGTAATGGATAAGACCGTTTGGGTAGGCAAAGGTGAACACACTGCCGAAAAGATGAACTCACTTGATGAGGTGAAAGAGACTTTCGAACTTATGCCGGTGAAGATACCTGACAGTGTCAATGAGAAGTTCTACAGCGGTTTCTGCAATGACCTTATCTGGCCTCTGTTTCATTATTTCCCTTCCATGGCGATTTTCGGACAGGGTTATTTCGAAAACTATCGTAAGGCAAATCTGCTCTTTTTCAGGGAACTGAAGAAGATAATCAGACCGGGTGATTTTATATGGATACATGATTATCAGCTGTTTCTGCTGCCGGGAATGGTCAGGGAAGAGTTTCCGGAGGCGTCGATATCCTTCTTTTTGCATATACCTTTCCCGTCATATGAGGTATTCCGGATTATGCCGGACGGCTACCAGGCCGCAATACTAAAGGGACTTCTGGGGGCTGATCTGATAGGTTTTCATACCCATGACTACGCACAACACTTCCTGAAATCGGTAAGGAGATCTCTGGGCTATGACATTTCCCTAAATACCGTTATGTCAGAAGAGATATACTCGAGGGCTGATGCTTTTCCGATAAGCATTGATTATAAAAAATTCAACGATGCCGTCGTGCTGCCGGAGACGGAAAAGTTTATTTCGAGGATACGCAAACAGAAGCGTGACCGCCTGCTTATCTTCTCAGTTGACAGGCTTGATTACACCAAGGGATTCCTCAACAGGCTGGCGGCCTTTGAGCTTTTTCTGGAGCGTTACAGTAACATGAGGGGAAGGGTGATTTTCAATATGGTGATGGTTCCGTCACGTGACACCATTGTCCGTTACCAGGAGATGAAGAAGGAGATTGAGGCCACGGTAGGCCGCCTAAACGGCAAATACGGTACCCTGGACTGGAACCCTGTTATATATCAGTACAAGTCGTTGAGATTTAATGAGCTGATAGCTCTGTACTCGCACAGTGATGTAGGACTGCTGACCCCTCTGCGTGACGGCATGAACCTGGTGGCCAAGGAATATGTTGCAGCACAGCACCAGCATTACGGTATGCTAATTCTCAGCGAGCTGGCAGGAGCGGCTGCGGAAATGAGCGAATCGATACTGGTCAATCCGTCCGACATATCGCAGGTGGCTGACGCCATATACCAGGCCCTCACAATGAAGAGTGAAGAAAAGAAAGTCCGCATTGAAGCCATGAAAAAGCGGCTTCACGATTATGACGTATTTTCATGGGCCGATGACATCCTCAGGACAACAATCAAGGTAAAGACTGACAGGCAGAGTTTCAGGGTCAGGCTTATCAATCGGGAAATAGAAAACGGGATAATAGAGTCATTCTGCAAGGCGGAAGCGCCGTTACTCTTCCTTGATTACGACGGCACGCTTGTGCCGATAAGGGAGTTGCCCGAAATGGCCATACCTGACATGATGTTGATAGCTCTTACCGAGAGGCTGGCAGCGAAGACTGATGTTGTAATCATAAGCGGTCGCAGAAGGGATTTTCTTGACAAGTGGTTTTCCAACCTTAACCTGACTCTTGTAGCGGAGCACGGGGCCTTTATACGGTACCCTGACGGGGAGTGGGAGTCGTCTCTTGAACAGGATGACTCATGGAAAGAGAGGATCCTTCCCCTTCTCAGCCGGTTCACCACCAGATGCAAGGGTTCCTTTGTTGAGGAGAAGAGGGCTTCCCTCTCATGGCATTACCGCAATGCTGACCCGGATCTGTCTGCCCTCAGGGCCATAGAGCTGAAAAATGAACTTGAGGAGTCAATAATTAACATGCCGCTGCAAGTCATTGACGGGCATAAGGTGGTTGAGGTGAAGATGTCAGGCTATAACAAGGGTTCTGCAGCAAAGAAACTGACAGCATCGGGCAAGAATGATTTCATTCTTGCCATCGGTGATGACAAGACCGATGAGGAGCTTTTCGGAGCGTTGCCTGACAATGCCGTCTCCCTCAAGGTGGGGAAGGGTCCCACGCGTGCACAATATAATTTCTCAAAACAGCCCGAGGTAACGGCGTTTATTACCCGGCTGGTGGAGGCGAAGGAGAATTCAGGCAGTAGGCAATAGGCAATAGGCAGTAGTGAGGAATTGGCCGTAGGCCATTAAGTATTGTAGAACAAGGTGTTACAATGCCATCTTTTGCCTGTAGGGCATATAGTTTTGTCTGCTATAGTGTATCAGAACAGATCCTCGATGACCATTGAGTAGAGGTCAGTCTGCGAGATGCCGGACACCGCTGCCTGTCTGGGGATTATGCTTTCCTCCGTCATGCCGGGGATGGTGTTTATCTCCAGGAACTGGGGGCCCTCTTCGGTGACAATGAAATCGACCCTGACAATACCCCGGCAGCTGAGGATGTCATAGATCTCCGACGAGAGCTCCTGTATGCGTGCAGTCACCTCCTCCGGCAACCTCGCCGGCGTTATCTCTTCAGAAAAACCATCGGTATATTTTGCCTCATAGTCAAAGAACTCCTTCTTGGGAACTATCTCCGTGACGGGCATGACAATCTTTCTCTGTTTCGTCTTAACCACTCCGCAGGCCACTTCAGTTCCTTTCATGAAAGACTCCACCAGCACCTCATCCCCCTCGGCGAAAGCCTTTTCAAGGGCCTCGTTGAACTCGCCCGCTTCCTTGACCTTGGTAACCCCGAAGCTTGATCCGCTGGCGTTGGGTTTCACGAAGCAGGGGAGGCCCGTCTGCCTTAATATCTTGACAGCATCATACTGCTGTCCCTTCCTTATAAGCAGTCCGCCCGTCATGGGTATTCCATACTCGTTCAGGTAGAGCTTGCAGGCCTGCTTGTTGAATGTCAGTGCAGAGACGAAGGCATTGCAGCTTGTATAGGGTATCCCTGTCATATCAAAATAGCCCTGCAGCGGACCGTTTTCTCCCGGATCGCCGTGAATGGAGATAAAGGCTGCATCAAACCTGATACGCTGATCATCAAGCACCAGGGTGAAGTCATTCTTGTCTACCCTGAAAACACGGCCTTTGGGATCCTCCCAGAACCAATCGGTACCCTTGATTGTGATTATGTATGTCTCATATTTCCCTTCCAGTGCCCTGGCAACGCCCCGGGCGCTGCGGACTGAAACCGGGTATTCGGATGAATTTCCTCCTGCAACAATGGCAATGGTCCTCATTACTCTGCAATTTTGCCCCAAAATTACACTATTTAATTTCGCGCGAAGATGCAAATAAAAAAAACCTGCTGACAAACCACGGGCTGGGAGTTAACTGCTGTGTCACCGAGACGGTTTTTTATTTAAATTTGACGCTGAATCAAAATTATCAAACGGAAAATGGAAAAGAAACCTGTTAGCAGAATTGTGACAGTCGTGATTGTACTTGTTGCCCTTTTACTGTTTATTTCATGGGGTGTAGGGATCTACAACAAGATCGTCCCGATGAATGAAAAGGTGGCCACAGAGTGGAGCAATGTAGAGACCCAGTATCAGAGGAGAGCCGATCTCATTCCGAATTTTGTAAATACCGTCAAGGGGGCTGCTGCCTTTGAGCAGGAGACACTGACAAGGGTCATTGAGGCAAGGGCAAAGGCCACGCAGGTGACCATAGACCCCTCGAACATCACTCCCGAACAAATGCAGGATTTCCAGGCTGCCCAGGGCGAAGTCAGCTCTGCCCTCGCCCGCCTGATGGTTGTTGTGGAGCGGTATCCCGAGCTAAAGGCCACCCAGAACTTCCGTGACCTGCAGGTTGAGCTTGAAGGCACTGAAAACCGTATTGCCGTTGCCAGGAACAACTTCAACGATGCTGCCAGGGAGTACAACACCTTCATCAAAAAGTTCCCCAACAACATGATCGCCTCCATCACAAAATTCAACGACAGGCCATATTTTGAAGCCCGTGAAGGTACCGATGTGGCGCCGCAGGTTGAGTTCTGAGGATCATTGTGATGAAAGCTTCAACATTTTTTACCCGCGAACAGCAGGAGGCTATTACCAGGGCCATAGGTGAGGCCGAGCACGCCACTTCGGGAGAGATCCGCGTGCATATTGAGACATCATGCAAAGGAGATGTGCTCGATGAGGCTGCATGGCTGTTCAGGAATCTGGGCATGCACAGGACTGCCGACCGCAACGGGGTGCTCATCTACCTTGCGCTGAAGGAACGCAAGTTTGCTATCATCGGAGATACAGGGATCAATGCCGTGGTGCCCCTCGGGTTCTGGGACAACATACGCGATCATATGAAGCAGCGGTTCAGTGAGAACCTCTTCGCTGAGGGCCTCACCGAGGGTATAATCATGGCCGGTGAACAGCTGAAGGAGCACTTTCCTCATGCCAAGGACGACATAAACGAGCTCACTGACACCATCTCATTTGACATTAATGAACCGGGGGTATGAAAATGAATAAGATGAGATCTGTTTTATGCCTGTTTTTGTTCCTTCTCCTCACACTCAGCCTGGAAGCGCAGACCCTCCTTACCAGGCCTGAACCGCCACGCCTGGTGAATGACTATGCAGGCGTCCTCTCTGCCTCTGAAGCGCAGTCGCTTGAAAGCAAGCTGGTTGCATTCGATGATACAACATCCAACCAGATTGCCGTGGTTATTGTAAATGATCTTCAAGGGTATGACCGGTCGGATTTCGCATACAGGGTGGCGAAGGATTGGGGAGTAGGGCAGGGCGACTTCAACAACGGGGTGCTCATACTTGTGAAAACCAAGACGGAGAGTTCCTCCGGGCAGATCTTCATTGCCACGGGTTACGGCCTTGAAGGGGCCATTCCTGATATTGCATGCGCCGATATCATTGACAGGGAGATCCTTCCGAGGTTTCGTGAGAACGATTATTACAGCGGGCTTGATGCCGGGACTGATGTGCTCATGGCCCTGGCTGCCGGTGAATACTCATTCCAGGACTATTCAAAAGATGCTTCCTCAGCCGCAGTACCGGGTATAATCATATTTATCCTTATCATCGTCTTTATTGTGATTATCTCTGCCGGCAGCTCAAACAACAAGCACCTGAAGAAGGGCGGTTCAAGCAACCTGCCACTGTGGCTCCTGTTAAGCATGATGGGTGGCGGGCGGTCTCATGGCGGCAGCTGGGGCGGATTCTCCGGAGGTGGCAGCAGAGGCGGCGGCGGGTTCGGCGGCTTTGGCGGTGGCGGCTTTGGTGGCGGGGGAGCGGGAGGCTCCTGGTAGGTGGTCGCTGTGCTTCGTCTGAGGGTCTACAATACTTAATGCTCTACGAGCAATAGATTATCTATGGTCTCAGGCTACAATACTTTAACGCCTACGGCGTATCGACCATTATTGCCGACTAATCTCCTCCACTATTGCCTATTGCCTACTGCCTTATTAATCAGTCTCTCCCGGCAGTATAACCCCTCCACTTAGCCAGAACCGCTTCCATGTCAGGTGGAAGGGGAGATTCAAACGAGAGCCGCTTACCGGTGACCGGGTGATCAAAGGCCAGGGTCTGCGCATGAAGTGCCTGGCGCGGGATGAGCTCGAAGCAGTTGCGGACGAACTGCTGGTATTTGGTGAAGGTTGTGCCTTTAAGGATACGGTGGCCGCCATACTCCTCGTCATTGAAGAGCGGATGACCGAACCATGCCATATGCACCCTTATCTGGTGGGTGCGCCCCGTCTCCAGGCGGCACTCCAGGAGCGACACATAACCGAGCTGCTCCACAACCTTATAGTGCGTCACCGCATGCTTCCCCTGGCTGCTGTCGGGGAAGACCTGCATTATCTTACGGTCTCGCAGGTTGCGTCCCACATGGCCTGTGACAGTGCCTTCAGCGGGGTCAGGTGTGCCCCATACCAGTGCCAGGTATCGCCGGCCAGTGGTGCGGTTGAAGAACTGCCTGGCGAGCCTGTTGTGGGCATACTCGTTCTTGGCGACGACAAGCAGCCCGGAGGTGTTCTTGTCAATGCGGTGCACCAGCCCCGGCCTTAGTTCGCCCGACTGGAAGAGAGGAAGGTCCCTGAAATGGTACATCAGCGCATTCATCAGCGTGCCTGAATAATTGCCATAGGCAGGATGCACTACCATGCCGGCGGCCTTATCAACGACGATCAGGTCATCGTCTTCGTAGATGACGCTTACCGGGATATCCTGCGGAATGAGTTCTATCTCACGCGGGGGGTTTGGAAGAAGTATCTGGATGACATCCAGGGGCTTGACCCGGTAGTTGGGTTTTACCGGTGTTTCATTCACCAGTATGTTTCCGGCCTGTGCTGCTGCCTGCACGCGTGTGCGTGACACATTCTCAATGCGTGCCGCAAGATACTTGTCTATGCGGAGCATCGACTGACCAGGGTCGACTACATAGCGATAGTGCTCATAGAGCTCCTGCTCCTGCAGGTCAGGCAGTTCCTCTTCAGCCATTTCGGTTTCCGTTATTTAAATATTATTACCCTCAGAAGGGAGACTGGCCTCCCGTCACGGGTCCTGATAAGCAGCATATAATTGCCCGGTGACAGCCTCCGAAGATCAGGCCGGTCGGTGCGGTCAAGTGACATCACCATTGCTCCTGATGATGAGACAACGTCAATGATAAAATCGTCAGGGGCTCCGTCGGATGGCACCAGTGTCACCTCGCCCGATGAGGGGTTGGGGAAGAGATGGAAGAGATCGTTTACAAGCGTTCCTCCATCAGATGATGTAGGCGTGCCGCTTCCTTTCATCACCGGGCGCATCATGATTGTCCCTGTCGCCAGGCTGGCCTGCCAGTATCCGCTGAGCATGTAGTACTGTCTTCCTGCGGGATGGGTATTCATGTCGAGGCCTGCGTTGATGAAGACCTCTGCATCCTGTCTCCAGCCTATCCAGAAGTAATCTGTCACCCTGACAGGTTTTGTAAATGAATATGTTATGAAGCCGTTCAGGTTTGTGCCCGGATCTGCCACCGGACCGTCAGTGCTGCCGAGAAGCACTCCCGGCTGGCCGTTGTCATCAGCCCAGACCATGATCTCAAACCCCCGCTGGTTCTGATTATTAAAGGCATCATTGAAACAGATGCTGATGGCGGTTACCGAATCAGCGATGAACGATCTGAACCGCAGTGCCGCCATGGCGTTTCGTGAGCCCTGACCGTTGATGCCATACCCGGCCTCTGCTGTGCCGTCGTCAATGGCAAAATAGTCGGTGAAGCGCTGCATGAACCTTAAAGTGTCATTTTGTTTCGGGTCGAAGTCATCCGTGATGAGTGAGACGGTGACCTCGAAGAGAGCCGAGTCGGTGGCGTCGGAGTCATATGTATAAAGTAGCGGTGCATCATACTTCACATCTGACAGAGGGCTGACGTTGGATGCCCCGGCATTGAAGTCGCGCACCACTGCACCGGTGACCGTGTTTTTAATGGATACCTGTCTTGTGACATTTCTTACGATGGTGTCATTATTACGGTAATTGATGGGTGCCGTGGGGCTCATGGCAGAGAGGTATGCCTGTCTGAAGTGTCGCCAGGGCATGGCCTCGTATTCCTTCAGCAGTGATCTCTGCGGAAGCGTCAGGGCTACATCATGCAGTACCGTGTCATCATATCTTCGTCCTTTGTCAAGGAAGACATGGTCAATATTCCACTGGTCGGCGTTCCCTGCCTGTGAGGGTTCAACAACTGCTCCGGCCAGCGAGGCATGGTTCATGAACATGAACCTGAAACCGTTCGCCATGAACCTGCTATCCTTTACGGGGATCATAACGTGCCGGAATCCGTCCGTCGGGCCGCCTGCGGCGTGCCATATGCTGTACCATCTCTCTTCTCCGGGAGCCCAGAAGCTGAGTGTCAGGCTGTCGTCGCTCTCAGGCATGTCAGCAATGCCGCCGGCCTCATACATGAAGCTGAGCCAGATGCTGTCAGAGGGCAGGTATTCCAGGCTGATGGCTCGTGAGGTGAGGCGGTCAGCGGCAAAGACCAGCTGTGATGCCCCGTCGTAAAGCAGGCCCCGTTCATCGAGGCAGTCAAGGGTGGCCACACCCTGTGACGGCTGTCTGACCGAAAAGGTGTTGTTGATGAATGCCTGTATGTCGCTCCACCTGTCAGTTGAGGGGAAGAGGCTGTCCGCAGAGAAGTCATCAATGAATGGGAGCTGTACCGGCTCTTCTGCAGCAGCTCCCTTTAGCAGGGGCCTGGTTGTGGCGCCGGCCAGCTGAATGTTATGTGAAATACCGGTAATAACCTCCTGTGCGGAGATGTGAATCGATGTCAGCGCGGTAAGCAAGATATATATGAGCCATGTTCGCCTCATCACAGGGGTACTATATCTGTTCGCTCCGTGATAGTGGTGTCTTCAGGATTCAGGGTGTCAGCTTCGGTTGTGTCAGGCATTAACCTGAGGGTGTCGGTTGTAAGCCATATATAGACCGCTGATCCGAGCTGCACCGAGGCATTGGGGTGATACTCGGGGTTCTGCTTGTAGACGAAGGCGTTGACCGAGTCATCGGCAGTTAATACCGTGGGATCAAAGACATATGCTCCGAGGTTGAGTGATGCCCCGAGTATCTCATTTCTTGCCTGCTCCAGTGTTATTCCTGTGAGTCGTGGCAGGGCGGTGCGCTGGCTGCTCAGTCCTCTGCCGAGGACCAGGTCTATGACCATTCCCTTCTGGACTGAATCGCCCGGGGAGACATCACGGCCATGCAGTGTCTGTCTGAGAACGAAGTCGACGGTCAGGTCGGACACATAGTTCAGCTGTCCGATCTGCAGGCCTGCTGTTTCGATGATTGACAGGGCCTGGCGGCGAGGCAGTCCCACGAGGTCAGGCACGGCGACCATCTCGGGGTTGAAAGCGTTTATTGTAGCCTGGATGGTGCGTCCCTTCTTCACGCGGTGGCCCGGTAGAGGAGTCTGTTCCGCCACGCAGCCGCGCGGCACGAAGCTGGTGTAGACGGAGTCAATTATCTGCAATTTCATCCGGTTTTTATTGACCACATGCTGTGCCTCGGTTATGGTCAGACCTCTTATCTCGGGTGTGGGTCTCGACTGACCGTGGCGGGTGTAGATGTTAAGCCAGATGATCAGAAAGAGTATTATGGCAACGCCGATGACCAGTGCCAGAGCCAGCTGCTTCCAGAAGACCCGGCTTTTAAGAAATTCCTTGACGCTCATCGTGTGACGAAGTATTAGATTATTAACGCAGGGTCAAAGATAAAATTATATTGTGAGAGTGCGGGGTATTACCACTCCTTAACTATGCGGTAGTGTGTATCACGTTCCACCGGTCTGAAGCCGGCTGACCGTATCATTGCCACCAGCTCGGTTGTTGAGAGGCTCGGGTTGAGGTCCTCGGCTCCTGCCATGGAATAGATGCGGGTGGTGTCATCGATGGTGCCGTCGAGGTCATCGGCTCCGAAGGCAAGGCTCATCAGGGCCGCGTTTCTGCCGGTTGCAGGCCAGTAGGCTTTGATATGACTGAAGTTATCAAGGAAGATGCGCGAGAGAGCGTAATTGCGCATGTCTTCGGTTACCGGTACCTCTCCAAGCTCGCTCATCCGGTTGTTGGCTCTCTTAAACTTAAGCGGGATGAATGCATTGAACCCTCCTGTGCGGTCTTGCAGTTCTCTCAGCCTGCGGAGGTGGTCAATGCGCTGTTCCGGGCTCTCGGCGTGGCCGTAGAGCATGGTTGCGTTTGATGATATGCCAAGGTTATGGGCAGCCTCATGTATGGCGAGGTAGGTATCGGCATCAGCCTTCTCCCTGCAGATCTTTCGCCTGAGCGACTCATCGAAGATCTCAGCACCACCGCCGGGGATTGAGTCAAGTCCATAATCGCGCAGGACCTTCAGACCTTCACTGTATGTCATCCCTGCCTTCCGTATCATATAGTCTAGCTCAACGGCTGAGAAGGCTTTGATGCTTATGTCAGGCCTCACTCTCCTTATTGAGGCGAGGATGTTCCCGTAGTAGTGTATGTCACGCGACGGATGAACTCCGCCGGTAATGTGCACCTCGGTGACCGGAATCCCGTCAAAACGCCTGACGATGTCCAATATCTCGCTCTCCGACAGCTCCCAGCTGTCGGGGTCACCTTCAGGCTTGTGATATGAGCAGAAGCGGCAGTTATAGACACATACGTTTGTGGGTTCAATGTGAAAGTTGCGGTTAAAGAAGACTGCGTCGCCGCTCTTTGCTCTCTTGGCTCCGGTTGCCAGCAGGGCCATGAGTGAGAGATCAGCCCTCCGGTAGAGTGTCAGTGCTTCATCCGGAGTAATCCGTCTGCCGTCAAGGAGTGCCTCTGCTATCTCCCTGATTTCCGGTCCGGCATTTTTCAGGATCAGTTCTTTCATTTCGCGAAATATTGGCAAATTTACTATCACCCTAACAGAGTAGAAATAAAAAACCGCCTTAATTGTTCATTAAGACGGTCTTTTATTCTCTGTCAGCCTCTCAGTCCTTATGACCCACCTCGTCAGAAACGGTCAGTTTCTTCCTGCCCTTGGCCCTGCGGGCGGCAAGAACACGCCTGCCGTTGGGTGTTGACATTCTCTCCCTGAAGCCGTGAGTATTGGTCCTCTTCTTTCTTGATGGCTGAAATGTCCTTTTCATCTGTTCCTATAATTTTGTTGTTTACTTTCCGGTTTTAAAGACTGCAAAGGTAGTCATTTTTTGAAATAATTAAAGCGGAAGGAATTTTTTTTATTTCACCGTGGAAGGTAAACGATTTTTTTAGTCTCGAAGTAAGGTTCGTCAAACCAGTTGCTTATCGGCACAACGGCGGCGGAAGGCCGGAAAGGCTTAAGCTCTCTTTCGAGGTCGCCTCCCTTGAGGAAGAGCCAGCCGTTCTTTATGTTATTGAATGAGCGGGGGGAGGAGAGATGCCTGGTCAGTTTCACGAACTGTTCCATCTCCGTCACCGCCCTGCCTATGATAAAATCATACATGCCGGTGGTATTCTCCGACCTGACCGCGCGGGCCAGTACATTTCCAATGCCGGCGGCAGCGGTTATTTCGTTTACGACCCTTATTTTCTTGGCAATTGAATCGATCAGGGTGAACCGCACTTCGGGGAAGAGTATTGCCAGTGGTATGCCAGGCAGTCCGCCTCCGGTTCCGATATCTATCACAGTTGTTCCGGGGAGGAAGGTGATAAAGCGTGCGATCGCCAGGGAGTGAAGCAGATGATTTACCTCAAAGTTTTCAATATCCTTCCGGGAGATGACATTTATTTTTTCGTTCCACTCCATGTACAGTGATGGAAGCATCGAAAACTGCCGGCGCTGTTCCTCTGTCAGTGACGGGAAGTATTTTTCGGCTATTGTGGTCAAATACCGCTGGTTTTACTGCGGACCATGTTCAGTATAAGGACTTTTGCCCGGAAGAGCCTTGCCTTGACCGTACCGATGGGAAGGCTCAGTTCGCTGGCTATCTCCTCATATGAATAGTCTTCAAAGTATCTCAGTTCTATCAGCCTGCGGTAGCGAGGCTTGAGTGTCTTTACTATCCTGTTGAGAGAGGCTGCGGTCTCCCGGTCTATCATAAGTTCGTCAGGACCTCTCATGTCAGAGGCGACGGTAGCCTCCATCTCGTCCTCCTCACCCTCATCGTGGTCGAATGGCCTGGGTGTCTGGCTCTTGCGCCTCATGAAGTCAATGCAGTTGTTGGTGGCGATGCGGAAGAGCCATGTGCTGAAAGCGTGTGAGGGAACATACTTAGCAAGGCTGTTGAAGGCCTTGCCGAAGGCTTCGATGGTTAAGTCCTCTGCGTCAGAGGGATTGCTTACCATTCTGAGCATGACATAATAGACTGAATCACGGTATCTGTTGAGCAACTCGGTGTACGCCCTGCTGTCGCCGTTCAATGCACGGTCAATGACCTTCAGGTCATGCTGCGCTTTATCCGATAGGCCGCTTACTACTTCCATGTCTCTCTGCCCTTGCCTCTTCTGATGGTTGTGACGTAAAGGAATGCCGTTACAAACGGTGCCAAGATATCAAAAAAGAGCGAGATAAACCACAACCGGGGTTCATTGAATGTTGCGGAAGCCTTCCGGATTATGACCACCCTCATGACCAGTCGTGACACTGCTATCAGAAGCACCACGGGCCATGATACGAGCATGATCAGGAGCGTTGTTAGCAGCCCGTAATATGAGACCCTGCTGAAGGGTTCGAAGAAGAGCCTTATCCTGTCATTCTTCTTATAATAGGCGGCTGCCGACAGGTGTCTTCTCTTCTGTTTGATCCATGCTCCAAGGCTCTTCTGTGGTGCCGACAGCGTAAAGGAATCATGTGAGAGCATCAGGCTGCAGTTGTTGCCAGTGGCATTGCGGTTGACAAACAGGTCGTCATCACCTGACATGATATGGTTATGAGGTCCGAAACCTCCCTTTTCGAAGAAGAAGCTTTTCCTGTATGACAGGTTGCGGCCCACTCCCATATATGGTTTACCTGCCAGTGTCATACCGAAGTACTGCATGCCGATGAACATTGTTTCATAGCGGATATAGCTGTTGAGGAGGCCCTCCTCCGCGATGTACCCGCCGTAGCCGATTACAATGTCAGTGTCCGGTCCGGCTGCCGCAGCCACCTCGCGCAGCCAGTTGGGTGATGCCGGACGGCAGTCGGCGTCAGTGAAGACCAGCAGCTCATTCTTCGCGGCCTTGATGCCGATAAGCATGGCAAGCTTCTTGGTGTGGGTGAAGCCCGGATCCTTTTGTATCATCGATACCCTGAGGTGCGGGTATTGCTTTATCATTTCCCCCAGAATATCATCCGTATTGTCTTCCGAACAGTCGTTAACCACCACAACCTCGTAGGAGGGGTAGTCCTGTTCAAGGACTGCAGGAAGGAATTTGCTCAGGTTCTCTGCCTCATTACGAGCACAGATGACCACCGAGATGGGAGGCATGTTCCCGGCGGGCCTGGTTTTGTCATCTTTTGCAAATACTGCCCTGCGATAATACCCGAGCCAGTACCAGCCCTGTATGAAAGCCATGATTATCAGCAGCGAAAGCAGTATTATATGCGTCGGTTCAGTTGAGACGATCATGAAAGTAACGTTGTCCGCAGCAATATTATAAAGAATTGGATAATGGTTGCAAGAATCTTTTCAACAATTATGACGCCCTTTTCCCAATTTGATAACCGTCTGTTCATAATCAGACGGAGAAAGCTTACTTTTGTGACCACCAGTGGGAGAATGATGTTCAGCATAGAAAGGAGAGACGGATCGACATCTGCCAGGGCGGGCGTTTTGCGCACGGCCCACGGCGAAATCCCAACCCCTGTCTTTATGCCTGTCGGCACCGGAGCCACGGTCAAGGGTGTACTTCACCGCGACCTTAAGTCGGAGATAAATGCTCCTGTGATACTTGCCAACACCTATCATCTCTACCTCCGGCCCGGCACTGACATCATCAGGGAGGCTGGCGGCCTGCACCGCTTCATGGCATGGGACAGGGCACTGCTTACTGACAGCGGCGGATACCAGGTCTTCTCGCTGGCCGCCAACAGGAAACTGACGGAGGAGGGTGCGATATTCAGATCGCATATCGACGGTTCAAAACATCTCTTCACGCCGGAGAAGGTTATCGATATACAGAGAATCATAGGAGCTGATATAATAATGGCGTTTGATGAATGCGCTCCGTGGCCCTGTGACCACAGGTATGCCCTTAAGTCGATGGAACTGACTCACCGGTGGCTTGACAGGTGTGTTGAACAGATGAATGCCGGCGAACCACTATACGGGGCTGACCAGATGCTGTTTCCCATTGTTCAGGGAGCCATATATAAAGATCTTCGGCGCATATCAGCAGAAAAGATTGCGGCAAAGGAGATGCCGGGGAACGCAATCGGAGGACTCTCCGTGGGCGAACCGGCTGAGGTGATGTATGAGATGATAGAGGTGGTGAATGAGATACTGCCGGCCGATAAACCACGCTATCTCATGGGCGTGGGTACTCCTGCCAACATCCTGGAAGCCATTGCGCGAGGTATTGACATGTTTGACTGCGTGATGCCCAGCCGCAACGGCCGCAACGGCATGCTCTTCACACGCGAGGGTGTAATAAACATCAGGAACAAGCGCTGGGCCTCAGACTTCTCCCCGGTCGACGCCGGATCAGACTCTGAGATCAGCCGCACCTACTCAAAAGCTTACCTCCGTCACCTGGTCATATCGGGAGAGATGCTCGGGGCACAGATAGCCACTATACATAACCTCTCGTTTTACCTCAGCCTGGTGAGGGAGGCAAGACAAAAGATACTTGACGGCACATTCGGATCATGGAAGGAAGAAACAGTTCGAAGAATCTCAGAGAGAGCATGAAGAAACTTGTTCCCGGAATCCTGGACTGGTATATCATCAGACAGTTCCTTGGTACATTTGTCTTCTCCCTTGTCCTTATACTGGGGATTGCGGTGATCTTTGACTTCTCCGAGAAGATTGACGACTTCATACAGAAGCAGGCCCCGCTGAAAGCGATCATCTTCGACTATTACCTTAATTTCATTCCCTATTTTGCCACGCTTTTTGCCCCGATGTTCGTTTTTATCTCGGTGATCTTTTTCACCTCAAGGATGGCCGTCAACACCGAGATCATTGCCATGCTCAACAGCGGGATGAGTTTCGGTAGGCTGCTGGTGCCATATTTCATCTCAGCAGCAGTCATCGCACTTGCCGCCTTCATGCTTCAGAACTACGTCCTGCCCCATTCAAACATCGCCAGGCTTGATTTTGAGGAGAAGTACTACCGCAGTTCGGACTTCAGAAAGATGAATGTCTCTTCCGTTCACCGCCAGGTCTATCCCAATGTATATATCTACATGGAGCAGTATAACAAGATCTCGCAGAGCGGACGCAATTTCAGCATGGAAAAGTTTGACGACCAGGGCAGGCTGGAGTCAAAGATGACCGCGAACATGATCAGGTGGGACAGCACCACCAATAAGTGGGGAGCATGGTGGTACTACATCAGGGAGACGGACAGTATAGGTGAGAGGATATCCTCGGGCCGGCGTATTGACACCGTCCTTAATGTGGGGCCTGACGATTTTACCCGGTCACCGCAGTTTGTATACACAATGACCTATGGCGAGCTGCATGATTACATCGATGTGCTGAAGTCTCAGGGCTCTGATGAGATCAAACTCTATCTGAATGAGAAGCACAGGCGTTATGCGTCGCCGTTTGCCTTTTTTATCCTCACACTCATCGGGGTCTCACTCTCATCGCGCAAGATAAAGGGAGGTATAGGGATGCAGATCGGGCTGGGGCTGGCCCTCACCTTCTCTTATATTCTTTTCATGCAGTTCGCCTCTCAGTTCTCACTCAAGGGAGATCTGAATCCCGCCCTGGCAATGTGGATCCCCAATATAATATACTCATTCATTGCCCTGGGTGTTTACTGGAATGCGCCAAAATAGCACACTCGCATCTATAATGTGCACAAATAAAAATTTGTCTATATTGCGCTGCTTTTTTGAATATGTGTTTTTACAGGTATAAGAAGCTTAATTATGGCACTGGAGAAAAAGATAAGGGAACTGAAGGAGAAGCGTGAGAAGATGCTTCTCGGCGGCGGTGAGGAGGCTATCGGCAAACAGAAGGCCATGGGCAAGAATACGGCTCGTGAGCGTATCATGGCAATCCTCGATGACGGGACGTTCAATGAGTACGATATGTTCGTTGAGCATGACGCTCGCGATTTCGGCATGGACAAGAAGCACCTGCCCAGTGACGGGGTGGTTATAGGCACCGGCACGGTTCACGGCAACCCGGTTGCAATATTTGCGCAGGATTTTACCGTAGCCGGCGGTTCGCTGGGGTTGATGCACTCGCGCAAGATAACCAAGATAATGGATCATGCTCTGAAGATGAGGATACCCCTGATAGGGATCAATGACTCCGGAGGTGCACGTATACAGGAGGGAGTTAATTCGCTGGCGGGTTATGGCGAGATTTTCTTCCGTAACACCATCTCAAGCGGTGTTATTCCGCAGATATCCGTCATCCTCGGACCGTGCGCCGGCGGAGCGGTCTATTCCCCTGCGCTGACTGACTTTGTCTTTGTGGTTGAGAATATTTCCAAGATGTTCATCACCGGCCCTGAGGTTATAAAGACCGTCCTGGGTGAGGAAATCTCCATGGAGGCGCTTGGCGGTGCGCGTGTGCACTGTGAGGTCTCCGGCAATGCTCATTTCTTTGCCCTGTCAGAGGAAGAGTGCTTCAGCCAGATCAAGAGGCTGATCTCTTTCATACCGAAGAACAACGAGGTGCGGGCAAAGGTCATTGAAACCCTGCCACCGGACAGCAGCTATGATATTGACAGGATAGTCCCTGGTGATCCGACCCTGCCCTACGATGTCAGGGAGGTCATAAGGGCCGTGGCCGACAACTCTGATTTCTTCGAGATACAGGAGCTGTATGCCGCCAACATGGTCATCGGCTTCGGGCGCGTGGGTGGCAGGACGGTTGGTTTTGTAGCCAACCAGCCCCTGGTGATGGCCGGAGTGCTTGACGTTGACTCTTCTGACAAGGCGGCCAGGTTCATCCGTTACTGTGACGCCTTCTCCATTCCGCTCATCACCTTCGTCGACCTGCCCGGTTACCTGCCCGGCATTGACCAGGAGCATGCCGGTGTGATACGCCATGGCGCCAAGGTGCTGTACGCCTACAGTGAAGCAACCGTACCCAAGCTGACGGTGATACTGCGCAAGGCTTACGGAGGAGGATACATTGCAATGAGCTCGCGCCACCTGCGTGCCGACTTCGTGTTTGCCTGGCCGACGGCGGAGATCGCAGTCATGGGACCGGAAGGGGCCGCAAACATCATTTTCCGCAAGGAGATAACCACTGCAGTCAACCCTGACGAGGTACGCCGGCAGAAGGTGGAGGAGTACAAGGAGAAGTTTGCCAATCCTTATGTGGCTGCCTCACGCGGTTATGTCGACGCTGTCATTGAACCATCCGAAACCCGCAGGATGCTGCTTCACGGACTTGAGGTATCTGATTCCAAGGATGTGCAGATGCCCTGGAAGAAGCATGGCATACCACCCTTCTGATCATAGCCGGAAAACAGTACCATGGAAAATAAAAATAACGAGAAGATTACGATTGACCAGACAGAGTATACGACACGTCTGAGTCGGCGCTATACCGAACGTAAGCCTTATGCTCCGCCGGTGCCGGGCAGGATCTCCAGTTTCATTCCGGGCACCGTGGTCGAAGTGCTGGTTCACGAGGGTGACTCAGTAAACGAAGGCGACGACATTCTGATCCTCGATGCGATGAAGATGAAGAACAGGCTGAAAAGCCATATTTCCGGAAGGGTTGCGTCAGTCAGCGTCAAACCCGGTGACAGGGTTGCAAAGGGAGTTGTCCTGGTTGAGATAATCTGAACTTAGAGCCCTGTCAGATGAGGTCTCCGGTGTTCAGAAGATAGCGGGAGATTTCGCGTGGGAGCACCGGCTCTTCAGGGAAGATGCCATAGACAGCCGATCCGCTGCCTGACATCGACGCGTACAGGGCTCCAGCCTCATAAAGGACATTCTTTATCCTTCCCAACAGCGGATACTTGCTGAAAATATTAAGTTCAAAATCGTTTACCACCCTGCCGCGCCACTCGCTTACGGGCAGGTTGAGCAACTGTCTCAGCGACAGTCCGGTGGGACAGGGAACACACCCTGCATAGGCCTCGGCGGTACTTATGTTGAGGTCTGGCCAGAGGATGGCAATGTGGTAGCCGCTGAGGTCAAGCGGAAACTCCGACAGGATATTTCCCACTCCCTCGGCAAATGACGGGCTGCCGTCAATGAAGAATGGTGCGTCGCTGCCCAGCCTGCCTGCAAATGACCGCAGCTCCTCAGCGTTGAGACCGAACTCAAAATAGCGGTTCAGCGCACGGAGCATCCAGGCCGCATCGGAAGACCCTCCTCCGAGGCCCGCTCCCACAGGTATGCTCTTGTGAAGATGGATACGTATGCCGGGGAAATCAAAAGAGTGCCGCATGAGCCTCACCGCCTTCATCACCAGGTTGTCCTCCGGGTCTACCTCATTCATGTAGCCGGTGACCCTGAGGGTATCATGCCTGCGGTTATCCTTCCTGACAACAAATTCCAGGGCGTCGGCAAGAGCCACGGGGTAAAAGAAGGTCTCGATATTATGGTAGCCGTCAGGCCGCTTTTCAACGATCCTTAGCCCGATGTTTATCTTTGCCCTTGGAAATACTACCATGTCAGGATACTTTCTTGAGAGATCAAAAATATACGAACCTTTTTAAAATACCTCATATTTGACGATTATATCCGTTTTCAACATCTTTTTAACAATTTTCTGTTTGAAACAAAAGATTGCCTGCGACTCCTTTGCCTGTTGTTATTGTTAAATTTGATCACGGCAGTAACAGCTGTATTCTGAATTTATCTAACTGAATAACAATAAGATATTTAATGGCACAAGTTGCATCAAGAGGAAGGCAGGATAAGAAGTCTAATGTAGTTGTCATACCTGAAGGAGGAAGGATACCCCCGCAGTCGCCTGAGATGGAGGAGGCGGTTCTTGGCGCTGCGATGCTGGAGATAGAGGCTGCCAGGATGGTGGTAGACATGCTGAGGCCGGATGTGTTTTATTCTGCTGCTCACCAGAAGATATTTTCAGCGATTTCGGAGCTCAACAAGCGTGACCAGCCCATTGATCTTCTGACGGTAACACAGGAGCTCAAACGTGTCAATGATCTTGAGGAGGCCGGCGGACCGGTTTATCTTACGGAGCTTACCTCCAGGATCGTCTCTGCCGCCAACATAGAGTATCATGCACGCATAGTCATGCAGAAGTATATACAGCGTGAGCTGATACGTGCATCCACGCTCATACAGAACCTTGTCTATGAAGACACCCTTGATGTGACCGAGCTGCTTGACAGGAGTGAGGATGAGCTGTTTCGTATCGCCGAGGGCAACATCAAGCATGAGGTTGCCCCCATTCATGAGGTCATCAGGCAGGCTCTGGCCGAGATGGAGGAGCTGGGCAAGAAGGAGGATGCCCTCGTGGGTGTGCCGTCAGGGTTCACCAAGCTTGACCGGCTCACCTCCGGCTGGCAGAAGTCGGAGCTGGTCATCATCGCTGCCAGGCCCTCTATGGGCAAGACGGCCTTTGCCCTTACCATGGCACGCAATATGGCTATAGAGCATGGCAGGAAGGTGGCCATCTTCTCGCTTGAGATGGCGGCCATACAGCTGGTAAACAGGCTCATTGTCTCGGAGACAGAGATCCCCGGAGAGAAAATCAAGAACGGCAAGCTCTCACCCGAGGAGTGGTCGCTGCTCGAATCACGCATCAAGTCACTCACCGAGGCCCCCATCTATATTGATGACACCCCGGCAATATCCGTCTTCGAGCTCAGGGCCAAATGCCGCAGACTCAAGGCCCAGGGCAAGCTTGACCTGGTGATTGTAGACTACCTGCAGCTTATGACCGGACCGCCTGATGCAGGCAGTCGCGAGCAGGAGGTTAGCTCGATCTCAAGGGCCCTGAAGAGCATAGCCAAGGAGCTTGCCGTGCCGGTGCTGGCGCTGTCGCAGCTTAACAGGTCGGTGGAGACGCGCGGCGGCAACAAGAAACCGATGCTTTCAGACCTTCGTGAGTCGGGTGCCATTGAACAGGATGCCGATATGGTGGTGTTCATCCACCGCCCTGAGAAGATGGGGGTGTCACAGTTTGAAGACGGGCAGTCGACCAAGGGTCATGCCGACATTATTCTTGCCAAGAACCGTAACGGCCCCACCGACGAGATCCTTCTCTATTTCAAGGAGGACAGGGCTACCTTCGTTGAGCCTGACGAGTTCGGATCGGAAGTATCATTCCCGGTAACGCCGGCAGGAGGGGTTTATACTCTCGGGTCAAAGATGAATGACGACATATCATCAGACTTCAGTGATTTCTCACCGGATGACAACGGGCGCAAGCCCTCTTTCTAGCCTGTCAGTTGAGCCTCAGAGTAAGCCTGAGGCCCACCGATTCGAATGAGGTGTTGCGGAAGCCGGCATATATGCCCAGTTCTGCCAAAAGGAAGATCTCGCTCATGGCGTATCCCGCCTCGTAATAAAATCCCAGGTCAGGTGTCCACAGCGCCGAGAGTCCTATGTTCTCCCTGGCGAGTGTCCTGCTCAGTCCGGGCAGCCTCTTCAGCAGAAGGGTGGGGGAGGTGTAGCGTATGTGGCCCTCTGCAAAGTGGTCTGGTGCCGAGAGGGAATAATAAGGCCTGAGATAAAACGCGTCCTCATAGTTATTGAGAAGAACAGGGCTCGACTGGGTATTGAACCAGTACATATCCTGAAGCTTAAGGTTATGGCTGTTGAAGAATCCTCCGCCGCGGATGCGCCAGCGGAATTCATTTAGCGGACCGTAACTGTCAGTCCGGAAGATCTCAGCAATAAGCATGTCAAAGTGGCCGGCAAAGGTGTCACCGTGATTGTACCCGTGTTTCCAGGTCAGCATGAAAGTGGGGAAATCCGATCCGGCATAGATCTTTGTCCCGCCGGAGATTCTGTAACGCTGACGGGGGGTCCATGTCAGGCCGGCTGTAAAGGAAAAATGGCTGTAACCTGAAATCGATAAAAGATCATATCCTTCCAACTCACCGGTAATGTACGGATTTTCAGGCAGGTTAATGGAGTAAGGGATGTCACGCCTGAAAAATGAAAATGATGAGTAATTATTGAGGTTCTGGCGCCACTCCATCATGTATGACACTGACAGATTGAGGCCGTTGGCGAGGTCTCCCCTGTGGCCTGCTATGAGGTAGAAGCTGTCATAAAGCTTCATGAGGTTCTGCCTGAAAAAGAGCGAAGAGACAGTGTTTACCACGGGGTTCACGCCTGAAGTGGAGAATTCATCCGACTGCCGGCCGGTTCTCAGGAAGATGTTTCCGGCACGAATCGGATCATAAAGGAGATTGGCTGTGACATTCCACATCAGCTGGTTTCGGCTGAAGGCAATCTTCGCCGAGGGTGCCAGGGTGAATCTCCCGGCCTCCCCGGACTTCAGTGAAAGACTCATCCCGGTGCCTGCAACGAATCCGTCGACGGTGTTGAAGGAGAAGCTTTTCAGGTCAGCAAGACCGTTGAACTCCAGGAAGGATTCCTTTGAGAGCTGCCATCGTTTACCGGTGGCAAGGTTCCTGACGAAAGCTGCTGCAGGGCTCCTTTTCCCGTCCTGTGATCCGGCCCCCAGGGTAATGTAAATAGTGGAGGTGTCACGTCTTGCCAGGGTTGTGCCGGAAGCTGACACCGTCGACACGCTCTCCCTCTCCTCCTCAGTAAGCGGTATGGGCCTGGCATCATGCCAGTAGGATGAGTCCTTCTGCGTGGCATCGTCCTCGATAATGAATGTTGTTCTGTCGGTTATCTCCAGCGGGGGATTCTCTTCGGAGAGCCGGGCGTTCTTCTCATTCAGCCGTGCCAGCCTTGACATTTCACGGGCCGAGATATCATCCCTGGCAAGAAGAGCCTCCATCTCCCTCTGTTCAGGGGTTTGCGGCTCCGGCTGCTCTTTCGCTTCAGTCAATGCTGTGTAAGCGGAAGGAAACGGGAGGGACCTGTCAGGTTGCACCTCAAGGTATTTCACCGCACTGGTATAGGCTGCCCTGGCCCGGACTCCCATAACGGATATGTCAATGTCAAACTCGTGGCTTACAGGCATCCATATGCCCTCCTCGACTGGGGTGTACAGCTGCCTGATCCTTACTTTCCCTGCCAGGTTCTCATTGGTCAGGTCAAGCGAGTGAATAGCCCACAGGTCTTCAACAATATAGATCACGCCGGTAAAGAGCTGCTGGCTCTTGCGCCGTGGTGTGACGCCTATTTTATCGATGACATAATTGCCCTGTGACGATGATCCGAGGAAGGTGAAGCTATAGTGAGAGAATGCGTTTGGCGCCAGGGGTGATATTGCGATGTCGGCCAGCACAGGCTGGTAGAAACTTGCCTCGAGGTAATCCATTGGCGATGCCTGCCCCTCGCTGACCGGCATGGATGAGTTGGAGGAGATAACGCGGTGAACGTACTTATCCGGGGCGGTGAATGTTATTATATTCAATGATTCGGAAAAGTAGTACTTTCCCTCCTCGAATTCGGCGTCATTGCCTTCGATCTTCATTCGGCGCCGGATCATGGCGGGCAATTTGTCAACGCTGCCCCCGCCCTTGATGTAAACCTCCGCCCTGTACATTTTCACCTGGTTCAGGTGGAAGGGTGCCATTCCTATGGCTTTGCGCATTAAGTAGTATGCGGGATCCCTGCCTGAGGCTGAAACTCTTACCGCAGGGATCTCAAAGAGCTGCTCGGTGAGGGTGATATCGGCAGTGATATCATCGGTACTGATTGTAAAAACCCTTGATACAGGGGTATAACCTAGGAACTGGTAGTTGATGGTGTATGTCCCCTCCGGCAGGGCGATTTCATAAAAGCCATTGTTGTTCGTCGTGGTTCCCTGTCGCAGTTCGGCAATATATATTGATGCCGCGGCCATTGGCATACCGCTGTCGTCGGTTATCTTTCCGCGGATCACCTGCGCCCCGCACTGAAGCCATGGCAGCAGAATAGCAATGATGAGAATCAGTCTCCTGCCGCGCATTATCAGGAATTATCTTCGGAATGCTCTTTCAGTGAAGAACCGGCTACCACTATCACGAATTCACCTCTCGGGGCTTTGTTCCTGAAGTGTTCCGCCAGTGAAGAGAGTGTTCCGCGTGTTGTCTCTTCGAATTTCTTTGTCAGCTCCCTTGAGACGGAAGCCCGGCGTTCACCGCCAAGCGCTGCTCCAAGCTGCTCCAGGGTCTTAATCACCCTGAAGGGCGATTCATAGAAGATCATTGTCCGTTCTTCGTCAGCCAGCTGGGAGAGTCTCTTCTGTCTTCCTTTTTTCTGCGGGAGGAAACCCTCGAAGCAGAAGCGTTCGGATGGGAGTCCCGAACTTACCAGTGCAGGCACGAATGCTGTTGCTCCCGGCAGTGTCTCCACGGGTATCTCTCTTTCGATGCACCGTCTTACGAGCAGGAATCCGGGGTCAGAGACACCGGGGGTGCCGGCATCGGATACCAGGGCCGTCACCGTGCCTCTTTCGATGCTGTCGCAGACCGCCTCAAGGCTGCGGTGCTCATTGAACTTATGATGTGACCGCAGGGGGGCACTTATGCCGTAATGATCGAGGAGGAAGCGTGTTGTCCTGGTGTCCTCCGCAAGAATAAGATCCGCGGATTTCAGCACCTCCAGGGCGCGCATGGTGATGTCACCAAGGTTGCCAATGGGTGTGGGCACCAGGAAGAGCTTAGACATGAATGTTGAACTTTCGGCGTACCACGTCTACGAAAGAGGACTGTGCTGAGGGGTCCGAACCCATGACGGTGCTTTCATCGAGTATCTTCATGGCCTCACCCAGTGATGCTGCGGCATTGAGCCTGATGATGGTATCATGGTATGCTATGGTGTCGCCGCTGAAGAGCTCACGTATGAAGTAGAATTTGTCGTTCATGCCTATGGCAGCACCGATATCGGCTATCGGCTTGCTGTGCATAACCGATGAGATGGCTCCCTCCTGTTTGGCTGACTGCATCTTTTCTCCGAGGGTGCCTGTGCTGGCGAACCTGTCAGCCAGTATCGGTTTCTGCAGATCCTGCGTTTTTTGTGCCCCGGCACTCTTCGCCGCCGGAACCTCCATTGTCATAGGCCCTACAGTCTGTATCACCGGTTCCGCGGTCGTCTGGGGCCCGTCAGTCAGTATCACCGGCTCAGTAGTCTCCTGTGGCACGGCAGCCTGCATCACCGGTTCTCCGGTCGTCTGCGGGCCGGCCGCCTGTATCACCGGTTCCTCATTCCTGGTCTCCTGAACCGGCGAGGGTGCCTTCGCCCCGTTAAGACCGGGAAGGAGCCTGAGCAGCTCTGTTGCGCTGCGTACCCTCAGCCGGGCAAGTTCTATCTCTGCAATATTTGATCCGCCTTCAGCATAGAGCTGGTCCAGCAATGCCATCGCCTCCTCCAGATCCCTTCCTATTATGCTCACTGCTTTAATGAAATCCATCTCCCTTTGTTTTTTGTAATGATCGTTTTCTTTATTTTGCAAAAGTAATTAATTATAATCTTTTCATTCTGTAATATTCTCTCTTCAGTATTGAACGGAGAATTGATAATCTGAAGTATGGAGTTTCTTGAAAATTCGGTTGACAATGCCGGCAAGCGCGGTTCTGTTGAGGTAATTGCGGGCTCCATGTTCTCAGGCAAGACTGAAGAGCTTATCAGAAGGCTGCGGAGAGCCATGTTTGCCGGGCTGAAGGTAGAGATTTTCAAGCCGGCGATTGACAACAGGTATTCGGAAGACAAGGTTGTCTCGCATGATGAGAAGTCGATAATGTCGACTCCGGTCGAAAATGCAGCTTCAATACTTCTTCTCGCAAGCGGAGTGGAGGTTGTCGGGATTGATGAGGCTCAATTCTTTGACAGCAGCCTGGCAGATGTCTGCACCAGGCTTGCTGATGCAGGCAGCCGTGTAATTGTCGCAGGTCTCGACATGGACTTCTCCGGCAGGCCGTTCGGCCCCGTCCCGGCGCTGATGGCCGTTGCGGAGTATGTGACCAAGGTACATGCTATTTGTGTCAGGTGCGGCAACCTGGCCAACTATTCCCACCGGAAGACCAAGGAAGAGAAGATTGTTGTGCTTGGAGAGAAGGACATATACGAGCCTCTCTGCCGTACATGCTTCATCAAATCAGTAAACAGGTGACACTAAGCGCACAGGAGCTGGCGCGTATTACGGGCGGTGCGCTTTCAGGCGATGCCACCCTTAAGGTAAACGGAATCATGATTGACAGCAGAGCTTCGGGTGCCGGCCCCGACGTTCTTTTCATCGCCCTGCGCGGCCCCAACCATGACGGCCACAGGTTCATCGAGCAACTATACGGAAGTGGAGTAAGGCTGTTTCTCGTCGATTCTGTCCCACACAACTGCATGGACATGAAAGGCGCAGGGTTCGTCAGGGTGAATGACACCCTGGAAGCTCTCCACAGAATGGCACAGTGGCGCAGGGAGAACTTTAAAGGCAAGGTCATTGCCGTGACGGGAAGCACAGGTAAGACAATTGTCAAGGAGTGGCTGGCCGGAGTCATGAGCACAACAAAAAGCGTCATCCGGAGTCCGAAGAGCTATAACTCCCAGGTGGGCGTGGCACTATCACTGATGAATATCGACGAGAGGTATGAAGTTGCCGTCATTGAGGCGGGGATATCCAGGCCGGGGGAGATGGAAAGGCTGGCCCGCATCATTATGCCTGACACAGTCATAATTACAAATATCGGTGACGCACACGGCGAGAACTTTGCCGGCAGGGAGGCCATCGCTGCTGAGAAGCTCAGGCTGGCCTCAGAAGCGTCTCTGGTGATTTGCAGTGCAGATGAAGAGTTCATCAGAAATGAGATGGCTTTGAGATACCCTTCAGTGCCAATGTTGACTTGGTCGTTATCCGGATCACCAGCCGGCCTGACTGTCGAGGCCACCGGCATAAAGGACAATGGGCAATTGCTGCGATGTACAACGGCTAACGGGAAAATGGAGGCTCTTATTCCGTTTGCCGACCGCGCCTCGGCAGAGAATTCAGTGTCAGTAATAGCCTGCTGCCTTGCGGAGAAAATACCGGAGGGAGTGATTCTGAAAGGTATGGCGGAACTGCCTGCGGTGGCAATGCGGATGGAGGTAAAAAGGGGCATAAACGGGAGCACACTTATTGAAGATTACTATAATTCTGATCCCGCTTCTCTTGGTATGGCCCTTGATTTCCTCAGGAATCACTCAAGGGGAAGGACTACCCTCATCCTGTCCGATTTCAGGCAGATCGGAGGAGATGAACAGAGGCTGTACGAGGGGGTGGCCATGGCCGTGAAGAGCACCGGCATTGACCGCTTCATCGGGATAGGGGAGGCTCTCTCCCGGCATAGAGACGCATTCCCTTCCGGGTCACTCTTTTTCAGTTCCACTTCGGGGTTCACTGATGCCATGCGCAGCCTCATTTTCCGTGACGAGACCATTCTTATCAAAGGGGCCCGTGTCTTCGGCCTCGAACGCATCAGCAGCCTTCTCGTCAGGCAACTGCACCCGACACGTCTGGAAATAAGCATGAACGCCGTGGTTCATAACCTCAATGAGTTCAGACATCTGCTCAGGCCCGGAACAGGCATCATGGCCATGGTTAAAGCATTGGCATACGGCTCGGGCTCAGCCGAGATAGCCTCCCTGCTGGAATACAACCAGGTCAGCTGGTTTGCCGTGGCATATGCCGATGAGGGAGTGGCTCTCAGGGAGGAGGGCATAACCTCCCCGGTGATGGTCATGAACCCTGATGAGAGCGTGATGGAACTGGTCATCAGGCATAACCTGGAGCCGGAGATATACAGTCTGGAGTCTTATACGTCTTTTACAACCGTTGCCAGGAGATACGGACTGTTGCATTACCCGATTCACCTGAAGCTGGATACCGGGATGCACAGACTTGGGTTTAGTATAAGTGATATTGATGATTTATTGAGGCTTCTTCCCGGACAGCAGCACGTTAAGGTTGTATCACTGTTCTCACATCTTGCGGCCGGCAATGATCCAACGCATGACGCCTTTTCTCACCGCCAGGCCTCGCTTCTTATAGCAGCCGCGGAGAGGCTGAGGGGAGTTCTCGGTTATGGTTTCAAACTGCACCTTCTGAACTCCGCAGGAATAAGCCGCTTCCCTGAATACCAGTTTGACATGGTAAGAATAGGAATCGGTCTTTATGGGATAGGCAGGTATGAAGGCGTGACACTGAAGCACACCGGGAGATTCGTGACGGCAGTGTCACAGGTCAGGGCTGTGCCTGCAGGCGAACCGGTAGGCTACGGCTGCCGGGGCGCATCGGAACATGAGAGGGAGATTGCGGTCATACCCGTGGGTTATGCTGACGGAATGCGCCGGGAATTGGGTGAAGGAAGAGGCAGCCTTTTTATCAAAGGCCGAAAGGTACCTGTCACCGGGAGCATATGCATGGACATGTGTATGGCGGATGTCACCGGGATGAATGTCAGGGCAGGGGATGAGGCCGAGGTCTTCGGTGCTAACATACCAATCGAAGAGGTTGCTGCACTGTGCAACACTATACCGTATGAGATACTTACCTCAATACCTCCCAGAGTAAAAAGGATTTATGTCAACGAATGATCAGCCCATCTGGCTGATCTTTTCAAGCCTGGAAGAATCGATAATGCAGATCTTTTTTCCGTCGAGTGCAATCACTGACTCCGTGGCAAACATTGAGAGAGTCCTGATAGCGTTGGAGGTGGTCATGTTTGAAAAGCAGGCCAGGTCCTCGCGTGAGACATAAGCCCTGATAGTCTTCCCGTCATTCTCGACGCCGTAGGTATCACGGAGGACCAGGAGAGACTCCGCCAGGCGGCCCCTGATATGCTTCTGAGTGAGTGACACGGTTCTTTTGTTCGAGAAGGAGAGCTCGAGCGCCATCATGCGCATCAGCTTCATGGTAAGATCGGGATTTCGCCTGAGGAGCTTCATGAAGGCATCCCTGTCAAACCTGCAGATTCCCGAATCTTCAATCACCACTGCCGAGGCTGAGTAGGTTGTGCCGGCAAAAAAGGCTGTAAATCCTATAAGTCCCTGGGGCCTCACCATCCGGACGATCTGTTCACGGCCTCCGATACCCTGTTTGAAAATCTTGACCTTGCCACTGGCCAGGCAATAAAGACCGGCGGGTCTGCCCCCCTCATGAAAGATCATTTCTCCCTTCTTCAGTGAGGAACAAACATGATCCTGAAGCAATAACTCCTTTTCCTTGTCAGGCAAATCCCTGAAAAGTGAAAATGGCCCTTCAAGACACTGTTCAAGGTAAGGATTATTATAGGACATCTCCGCGTATGTTAAACAACATATACAAAGATATTAAAAAAGTCGTTTAAGGAGAAAATTAACTTTTTTTAACACACTATAATACAAGTAGTTGAGGATGTGAGCAGGGGTTACCTGTATTTTGCAATTATTGGGATTCTTCTGCCACTGCCGAAGGCTTTGGAAGAGACACGGAGGATCGGGGGCGACTGTCTTCTTTTGAACTCGCTGGTACGGATGAGCCTTATGACATTTTCCACAAGGTCGGGGTCAAATCCTTCTTCGATAATCTGTTCTGCCGATCTCTCCAGGTCGATATACCTGAACAGTACCGGGTCAAGTCTTTCATATGGAGGAAGGGAATCGGTATCGAGCTGGTCTGGTTTAAGTTCTGCCGATGGTGGCTTGGTGATTATTGTTGCGGGGATGATTTCGTTACGGGCGTTGATCTCCCTGGCCAGCCTGTAGACATCGGTCTTGTACAGATCGCCAAGGACGGAAAGACCTCCGATCATGTCTCCGTACAGTGTGCCGTATCCTGTCGAGGCTTCACTCTTGTTGGAGGTGTTCAGCACCATATATCCGAGTTTGTTTGCGAAGGCCATGAGAATGACCGCCCGCAGCCTCGACTGGATATTTTCCTCCGTAATGTCATTGGCCTTGTCACCAAAGAATGGCTTAACGGTATTTTCAAGCACCTTGCGTGCCTCCTCAATACTTATGATGTGGAAGGGGATCCCCAGGTTTTTGACCATCTGCAGCGAGTCGGTCAGAGAGTGTTCTGAAGAATAAACCGAAGGCATAAGGAGGGCGAGGGTATTCTGCGGTCCCAGTGCTTCAGAAGCCAGGGCAAGTACCGCCGCTGAGTCTATCCCCCCCGAGAGACCAATTACAGCCTTTTTCAATCCGCTCTTTTGAAAGAAGTCCCTTATGCCTGTGACCAGGGCCCGGTGGATATGGCCTGTCATATCATCCGGATAAGGAGAGGGGCATGAATATTTCTTTCTGTCACTTCCCTCAACCGGCACCTCGACTATTCTCACCTCTTCCTCGCAGAATGCCAGCCTCTCAAGTATGGTTCCGTCGGCATCAATCACTACTGATGAGCCGTCAAATATGAGTTCGGTATAACCGCCTGTCTGATTGACCGAGATAAGGGGTTTTCCGTACTCTCTTGCGTTCCTGACAAAAACATCGTCTCTCACCCTTATCCTGTTGTGCGAGAATGGGTTGGCTGCAATGTTGATAATGAGCGAAGGGTTTTCCTTCATGATCTCATCAAGAGGTGTGATGCTGTAGAGCCGCCAGACCCCTCTGTCGCCGAAGGGTTGTTCATCCCATATATCCTCGCAGATGGTCAGAGCTATTCTTTCACCGTTCAGGTCGATGGTCTGGAAGACTGTCCCCGGCTGGAAATACCTGTCTTCATCGAAGATGTCATAGGTGGGCAACAGGGTTTTATTGACCACGGCGCGGACCTTTCCCTCCTGCATGAAAAACGCCGAGTTGTGGAGGCTTTTGCCGAAGACGCCGGTATTGGGCGAGGGGCCGCCAACGATGGCTGCTATTCCGGTACAGTGTGAGGCTATTTCAAGCACGGCCGCCATGGAGGCTGTGATGATGTCATTCCTGAGGAGCAGGTCTAGCGGTGGGTATCCGGTTACAGCCAGCTCTGAAAAGACGATGAGATCTGCGCCCTGTAAGCGGGCATGGTCAATTGCGCTTATAATCTTCCTGCTGTTGCCTGAGACATCACCCGGTAAATAATTCAGTTGTGCAAGTGCAACCTTCATGTCCGGATCCTCAGAACTTCAATCCCAGCCTGATTCTGATCATCCTCAACCCCGATTTGTCTTCCGGCTGTCCGACATCCTCAAGATCCTTGGTTACATCAAAGAAATCCTGGGCATAGCTGAGCCCCGCGATGAGTGAAAGGTCGATACCAAGCTCATACTCAATTCCTCCGCCGAGGTGCCAGCCTGCGTTCATACCGTAAACTTCCGTCTTTGCATTTTCATTGCTGATCTGCATGGCCGGGATGTCAACGGTTGATTTAAGCAGCAGCCTGATGTCGAACCCGAGGTCTGTAAAGTACGTAAGGTATCCGACCTGGTTGGTCTGAAGGCGCAGTCCAGCCGGTATGTTTATGTAACGAAGGTTGTACTTTATCTCGTTTCCTTCCGGTATAAACTGGGTGAAGTTATTGAACACCATGGTATGATCTTCTGTCAGGCTCTGTCTCCCGCCGGCGGAGATAAAGCTTATACCTGATGATACAGCGTAGTTATCATCAAAAAAGTGGCGGACGTTGAGGCCGATATCAAACCCCGCCCTGGCTCCTTCGCCAACGTATTCGGATTCGTTAGAGCCCATCCAGGAAATTACCGGATCGGCATGAATCGCAAATTCGAGTTCCTGTGCGATGCCTCGCATTGAAGAGGCTGCCAGCAAAATGACAGCCAGCGCCCTCAGTGATATTATTTTCATACCTGTTCTGGTTCTGATGACATGTTGGTTACATCTTCTCATTGCTTGCCGGGCAAAATTATAAATAAATGTCCTTATTTTGTATGATCAACATGATATTACCTCATATATGACCCATAGTTCAACATTCTTAAGGCTGACAGTGTCACTATGTCTCCTTCTGGCTTTCACTGCATGCCACCGCGATCCCTACAGGGTAAATATCAAAGGCATTGAGTGTAACCTGTCAATACGTGACCTTGGGAAGGATATTTTTGAGACTCCGCCAAACGAAATGGACGGCAAGGCAGACTTGCTGAAGCAGGAGTACGGAGATGCACTGACAACATACAGCACCGTCATTGGACTGGGTGACCCCTCGGACGAAAGATGGAAGTCGGCCTTCATCCTTTTTGCCACTGACCTGCGCAATCTTGAACTGTGGGACGAGGTTAAGCGCGTGTGGCCGGACAACGGGCCGCTCAGGCAGGAGCTCGAGAGTGCGTTCAGTCACTACAGGTATTACTTCCCCGGCAGGGTTGTTCCGGAGGTTATTACCTGCATTTCGGTCTTCAATAACAGTATTATTATCAATGACTCGCTGCTTATGATCAGTCTCGACCGTTATCTTGGTGCTGACTCAGAATACTACCCCCCGCTGGGCATTTTCAGCTACCAGGCGCGCAAGATGACGCCGGCCTATACTGCCTCCGACTGTATGTACGCCTGGGCATCAACGGAGTGGGATTACAATTCTGCGGGATACGGAACCAAGACACTTCTCAATACCATGCTTCATGAAGCCAAACTGGTTTACTTTACAAGGAGGATGATGCCTGCGGTGCCTGATACTATACTGCATGGTTTTACCGGACGGCAGATGAAGTTCTGCGAGAACAGTGAAGGAGATATCTGGCAATATCTTGTCAGCAGGGATCTTCTCTTTTCCACTGACGGGTTCCTGATACGTAAATTCACGGGTGAGGCGCCGTTTACCAGTTACTTCACCGAGGAGTCTCCTGGCAGGGCAGTGGTCTGGACAGGATTCCGGATCATAGAAAAATTCATGAACAACAACCCCCAAATAACTCTGGCGGAGCTTATGAGTATGACCGACCTTCAGGCCATAATGACCGGTGCCAGGTACAGTCCGGACTAAAAAAAAAGAAGCTGCCCTTGCAGACAGCTTCCGGATCTGGTAAATGTAAATGCGGGTTATACCGGATGAATTGCCTCTACGGGGCAAACGTCGGCGCAGGCACCACAATCGGTACATATATCCGGGTCAATCTTATAGATATCACCCTCAGATATAGCCTCAACCGGACATTCATCTATACAGGTTCCGCAAGCTGTGCAGTCATCTGAAATTTTGTAAGCCATTATTGATTTGTTTTTAAAGATTACGGGCGTAAAATTATCCTTTATTTTTTTAAGTTCCTACCAAATATAAAATAAAATTCACCCTTGCGGAAGGCTTAAAAAATTTAGTGCCAGCCATGTCAGGGCAGCCGTTCCGGCAGCCATAGCCGTCTCGTCAATATTGAAAACTGAGGTGTGCAGATGCCTTATATCATCATCTTTTCGCGTGACCCCCAGGCGGTAGAGCAGGGAGGGATACCGTTCTGCAAAGAATGCAAAATCTTCGGATCCCATTCTCTGCGGAATACCGGTCACCCTGTCATTTCCCAGGAGTGATTTACACAGTGCGTCAGCCCTGGCGGTAAGCTCAGGGTTATTGATCATAACGGGGTAGCCACCGACAAAACTGATCTCTATGCTGACGGCATTCCTGGCAGCCAGGTCAGCAGCTATGGAGTGCATCAACTTCTTTGCCTCCTCTCTCCACTCCCTGCTGAAGGTCCTGAAGGTACCCGCGATCTCCACCTTTTCAGGTATCACGTTTGTGGCACCGAGACCTGTAATCTTTCCGATGCCAATGACGGTGGGGGCTTTATTCAGGGCGGCGGCAGTGATAGTATCCTTGAGAGCGATCACCAGTTCGGAGGCTATCCGTATCTGGTCAGTGTATTCCGATGGTCTGGCTGCGTGGCCGCCCCTGCCTTTCACCGTGATATAGAATTCATCGGATGATGCCATTGCAGGTCCTGCGCAGAGGCCTGCTGTACCTGACGGCAGTTCGGGTGCGACGTGCTGGGCGATGAACAGGTCAGGTCTGTACCTGTCAAGTATGCCTGAGTCCGTTATCAGTTTTGCACCTCCCGGGGCCTTTTCTTCGCCGGGCTGGAAGACCAGCAACACCGATCCGGCAAACTCACTGCGCATGCCGTTGATGATTCTGGAGGCACCAAGCAGCATGGCCACGTGTGCGTCATGACCGCAGGCGTGCATTACTCCGTTGGTCTGACTGCGGTAATCAGGACCCTCGCACTCTGTTACCGGAAGAGCGTCCATGTCAGCCCGCAGTCCGGCCGTAAGGCCTCTCCCTGCTGCTTCACCCCTGATAATGCCAATGATCCCTGTCCCGGCCACACCGCTGAGGTGTTCAATGCCTTCATCAGTGAGTACCCGGCTGATGAATGCGGCCGTTTCGTGCTCTGCATACGAGAGTTCAGGATGCTGGTGGATATGCCTCCTGATCTGGATTATCTCCGGAAGCAGGGCTTCAGCTTCCTGAAGCACTCTTTTTTCTGATACCATAGTGATGCTTTTGTACTGTCAGAAATCAAGGCTGAAGGAGAGGTAGAAGATTGGGGGAAGGAGATAACCGTTATCAATTCCCCATGCGTAGTCAGCTCTCACGAAGTAGCCGAAGATCTGAGCCCTGGCACCGGCTCCGAAGCCCATCACCAGGGGTTCGCGCATTGCATCGAGGGTGACCAGCACCGGGCCGTTCTGGTAGATCTTGTCCTGCCAGTAGTTTTCATTGCCCCACGGGTCCCAGCCTGACCATGCCATACCGATATCGTAGAATCCCACTACCTGTAAGCTGTTCAGGAAGTTGGAGCGAAGGGGATGGCCGGCAAAATATCTCACGACAGGCCAGCGCAATTCGCTGTTGATGAGTGCGAAGTTGCTTCCGTTGCGTATGTTCTGTGTAAACCCTCTCATGTTGGTTGCCAGTGCCTGAAAACCGTAATTCACAGCCGGGTTTACCGGTACGGTCTGGTCGAACATGGGTACTTTATTGAAGAGGTACCCCATCCAGTTGTCTACGCCGCCAAGGTAGTATATCAGCCGCGACGGGCCGAACGAGGTGCTTCCGGCAAACCTGTTGGCCCATATCAGGTCACGATGGATCTTCTGATAGTGCCTTATGTCGGCTCCGAGAACGAACAGGTCACTCTTCTTTTCAGTCACCTCCCGGAAGTATTCTCCGAAGAACTTGAACCTGGTCCCGTTGTAGATATTGATGGTACGCTTCCGGGTGTTGTCATAGATCACCTCAGCCTTGACTCCGGCCCAGTGCCGTTCAAATGACGGAGCCATCAGGGTGGACTGGTCAGTCGACTGGATAATATAGTTGTCATACCTGTAGGTTAGGGTTCCTTTAAGTGAGAGGACGGCGCTCAGGGGTTTCCTGAGCGACAGGTAAGTGGTAAAACTATTTATCTTATAGTAGCTGGAGTCATTGTAGCTGTCGAACGACTGTTTATGGAAAATGACCTGTTTGTCAAACTTGCCCCTCAGTGCCTCGAGGCTGACAAGGTATTCGTTGCTGTCAAAGTTGCCGGAGAATCTGAATCCTCCGGTAATACGATAATCCTCAAAGAGATCAAGAGTCCCTATCTTGAACAGCATGTTCAGTCCGGGGTTGAAGTAGGGAGCTCCCCCGTTGTATGCCTGGTAGGTATTGTTCAGGAAGTTGAAGTCTATCTGGGTTGCAGAGTAATTGTTATAGAATGCCGGCCTGTAGACCAGGGCATCAGGCATCTCCATGCGGGAGGTATCGAGGTCGATATCCATATAATCCTTCCGCCACTGCAGTTCATAGAAGTTTTCCTTCTCCTTTTCAAAGACATAATTACGGAAGTCGATCGGCTCATTGGTGGCGTAATATTCGTAGAGCGGTTTCTGAAGTGTGTCATTCATCCTTGCGCGTTCTGCCAGGAGCCAGTCTCTGAGCTGGTTGATGCTGTCTGCCGCCTGCAGCATGGTCGTCTGTTCGGCCCGCCATTCCGTTGTTTTGATATCATTGCTGCTGACGGCAGGTGCCTCCGCGGTTGATCCGGTCAGAAGCCTGTAACGCCCTTTGTCATATATTACGGCAGCATCCTGTCCGCCTTTTCTGTCAAAGGCTTCCAGGTTCCTCGGGAAATCGGTAGCCTGGCGGGAATTGATGAAGTAGCTGTAGTGCAGGGTGGTGTCAATAAAGGCGATAGCACTGTCAATAGTGGCATTGTAAAAGTTCATGATACCGTTTCCGTTGCCCAGAAACCCGGTTGAGGCAGTCGTTGCACCAATCGGGTTCAGGTAGTCATGCAGGGTGCCTTCGTCAAGCCGCGTCAGCAGGCCGTTACGTGCCCGCAGATCATAAGTGAAAAGGTTAAAGGTCAGCCCGGTACGCTCCTGGGGGTCAGCCCTGTTGCTGAGCGTGTCGGTCAGCCTGTTCGACGAAAATATCATGATCTCATCCTTCCCCCTGATGAAGGAAGGGTTAAGATCATCAGCCGCGTCAAAGGTTATCCGCTCGTTGGTGCCGCTGATGATTGTGTGTATGAAGATATCCGTCATTCCGTTAATCACGGCAGATACCAACAGCCTCGTTCCGTCAGGTGAGTATGAAAGTGAAAGGACCTTTTCAAAGAAAGGCATTGTGCGTTGTTCAAACTTCTTCTGGTCAAGCCTGTAAAAATAGAGCTCGACGCCTCCCTTCTCCTCATTGGCGAATGTCAGTATCTGCCCTCCGGGATGCCATGTCAGGACGGGATAGGTGTGGTCAACCGTCTGTTCAAATTTGGGCTCGACCGTAAATATCTTCCTGGCTTTTCCTTCAGACGTGTCATAGAGCCATATTTTCCGTTTTCCCCAATCATTAGATACCCATGCCACATAGCGGCCATCGGGACTGACTTTCACCTGGGTGAAACGTTCAAAGGTTTTTGACTTTCTTATCTCGCGGGGCTTGCCATAATCTTCTCCCGGCTTCACAGCGTAGTAATTGTCATAGTAGCTCTTCCAGTCCCGGTAGGTGTCTTTGATGCTTTTTCCCAGCCCGTAAAGGAACCCATCTTCAATGTTTTTGTAAATTTTGGAGAGGTATATGATGTTCGGTATTATGGCGTCACCGTAGGTTTCGCCTATGTATTTCCAGAACGAGTGACCTGCATAGACTGCCTCTTCGTACTCCAGGTTGTCAAGGTTCCTGTACCTGCCGTTCTCAAAGCCGTCCCTGACCCGGTTGTCAGTCTCGCTGTCCCACCCAAAGGCGACATAATTGATAAGCCCCTTGATGTACCAGTCAGGGATCTGTATCCGGGAGTTGCTGGTTACCCTGTCACGCATATCTCCATTGTAAAGCATCTCATAGACCACCACTTCGGCAATGGCTGAGGCTATGAGCTTGCTGAACTCCTCCCTGTCACCGTTGAACCAGAGCATGACCTTGTTTTTGATGACCTTGCTGTAGCCCCCCACATTGTAGTCATCCTCTGTGGATATCAATCCTATGTTGCTCTGCCGGAAGTCGTTCTGCTTGTTGTAAACAATCAGTATCAGGCGTTTGTCAAGCGTATAATCAAAATAATCCTCTATCTCATTGAGTTTTTCATGAGCCACTTTTGAGGCGTACTCAGCTACCTGGCGGCCGAACTCATTATAGTAGCAGTCTATGTCGTCAAACCTGAAATAGGTCCAGTAGAAATCCTTATGTTGAATCCGGTTCTTGCCAAAGGTCATCTGCATGCCGTTATAGAACTGGCCTGATGCCGGCGTTACCGGCAATAAACTGAGAATTGCTAAAAGCGGTATGAAGAGTTTTTTTCTTCTCATAAGCAAAAGCAGAACGCTCTCACTGGTTCGAGCAAAATCTGTTCCAAATGAGCGGATCCGTGAGACAAAACTAATGGATAAAGCATTAAAAAAACAGAGGCTTATCGATTTTTATTAATTTTGGTGTTTAAAATGACGCAATATATTCGGCCCGATCATTGTTATCTGATTGGAGCTTTTGTCGTTTACCGGGCCTGATTTTTATTAGCTGTTTGGAATATTTACAGTTTATCCGGCCTGATTTTTGTTAACTGTTTGAAAAATTTAAGGTTTATCCTGCCATACAGGAAGTAAAAAATGACTAATATGAAACGGATTTTAACAGTATTGATGTTTTTAGTTATGGTTGCCGGACTGGCAGCGCAGCCGAAGCTGAATTTTGCCAACACCCGTCATGATTACGGAACCATTAAGGAAGCAGCAGGCAAGCAGGAGGCTGTCTTCAGTTTCACCAACACCGGTGATTCCGTGCTTGTATTAACCAGGGTACAGCCCGGGTGCGGATGCACTGCCTCCGACTATACAAAATCACCTGTGCCTCCCGGAGGCAAGGGATTTGTCACAGCAGTCTTTGACCCCCGAGGTTATAACAGTAAGTTTGCCAAGAGCATATCCGTATATTCGAATGCAAAACCGTCAGTTACGGTTCTCATTATTGAGGGGCAGGTAGTTCCTCGTGAGAAGACTATTGAGGAGCTCTATACCTTTGCTGTAGGCCCCGTGAGATTTGAATCTAACCATCTGGCCTTCACGACAACCAAGAAGACCGAGAAAAAGATCAGGGTTATGCCTGTGGTCAACACATCCAAAGAGCCTGCCACCATTGAGTTTGAAGGTCTGCCTGCCCACCTGTCACTGAAGGTTAGTCCTGCCACCATCAAGCCCGGTGAGAAAGGACTGATAGAGGGCACCTATGATGCGAAGCTCAACAGCAGCGCCTGGGGCAATGTGAATGACCTGGTACGCCTCAAGGTGAACGGGCAGCCCTTGCCTAACATTTATCTCTATGTATCGGCCAACCTGGTTGAGGATTTCTCAGGGCTTTCGAGTCAGGAGCTTGCCAGTGCGCCGGTCTTCAAGCTGGAGTCCAACACGGTTAACTTCGGCACAGTTAAGCAAAATGCTTCGGCTGACGTTGAGTTTGTCTTCACGAATGAGGGCAAGAGTGACCTGGTGATCAGGCATGTCAAGTCAGGCTGCGGCTGCACCGCACTCATGCCCACCGAGAATGTAATCAAGCCTGGAGCCAGGAGTTCGATAAAGGCAAAATTCAATTCAGGAGGCTACAAAGGTCAGATTTACAAGAACATATTTGTTTATACCAATGACCCGAAGAACTCGGAGGTCATGCTGATGATCAAGGGTGAGGTGCTGGTTGAAGAGGGTGCGTCGAAGTAAGGATCATCTCCGGGGGCACGAATATAATGACCAGGGAAAAACCACCGGCCGGGGCTCTTTCGGTACAGAAGGGTGTTGCACCGCCTCCGAGTATTAATCCCGACATGCTCAACCGTCTGAAAAAGAACAGACGGAAGAAACTGACTGCTGACGATTATGTGGATGGGATACTCAGGGGCGACCGCACGATCCTGAGCCAGGCAATTACTCTTATTGAGAGCTCCCTTCCGGAGCATTATGACCTTGCGCAGGCTGTTGTGGAGCGTTGTCTCCCCGCCAGTTCGAGGTCTGTCAGGGTAGGCATCACCGGGGTGCCGGGCGCAGGCAAGAGCACCTTCATTGACACCTTCGGCACTTTGCTTACACGTCACTACGGGCGGCGGCTTGCCGTTCTGGCGATTGACCCCAGCAGCCAGCAGAGCAGGGGCAGCATCATGGGCGACAAGACCCGGATGGAACAATTGAGTATTGACTCCGATGCCTTTATCCGTCCCTCACCCTCCGCCGGTACACTGGGAGGGGTAGCGCGCAAGACCCGGGAATCAATAATCCTCTGCGAAGCGGCAGGCTTTGATACCATCCTCGTGGAGACGGTAGGGGTAGGGCAGTCAGAAACGGCTGCTCATTCCATGGTCGATTTCTTCCTGGTGCTGATGCTCGCCGGAGCCGGTGATGAGCTGCAGGGGATAAAACGAGGCATAATGGAGATGGCAGACACCATAGTTATCACAAAAGCTGACGGAAGCAATGTAAAGAAAGCGGAGATGGCCAGGGTACAATACAAGAATGCCCTGCATCTGTTTCCACCCTCACCATCAAAATGGAGCCCGCGGGTAATGACCTGTTCCTCACTTGAGAAAACAGGAATCACTGATGTGTGGGAGACGATACGCGATTATGTGAGTATCACCAAGAGCAATGGATGGTTCTGGGAGAGAAGGAGGGAACAGGCCGTCACGCGAATGCACGAAACCATTATTGACACATTGAAGTATTCATTCTATAATCATCCACAGGTACTGGCCCTGCTGCCGGAGCTCGAGACACGCCTTCGCGAAGGAGAGACAACCTCTTATAAACCGGCGTCAATCATGCTCGACAAATATTTCAGCAGCAACTGCCGGTAACCAAATATTCCTATCTTTGAACCTTCGAAAAATTGAATTTTTTACCTATAAATTAAATTCCTCAGATGAAAAAAACATTAATCCTTTTTTTAGTTCTGGCCGTAGCAGCATCCTGCGCCAGGGAGCCGAAATTCAGAATAGCAGGAACCATTGACGGCATTGAAGATGCCATGATGCTTCTGCAGAAACGTATACCCGGAGGCTATGAAGTGATTGACTCCGTTGCACTTGAAAATGGTGCATTTGAAATGAACGGTGTCATTGATTATCCCCAGATGGTGAACCTTGCCATCAAAGGCAAGCGGGGCGGGTTGAACTTCTATCTGGAGAACTCTGAAATAGCTATTCACGGCCATGCTGATTCGCTTCATCTGGCATCTGTTTCAGGTTCACAGACACAGGCCGAATTTGATACCTATAAAGCCGCATTGGACGAGTCGAACAGCGAGATGTCAGAGATATATGACCGTTACCGTGAGGCCCGTATGGCAGGTAATGATGCGCTGGCATCTGAGATTGAGAAGGAGCTCGAGGCGCTTGACGCCATGCAGAGTGAGATCAAGAAGAATTTCATTATGAACAACCCCTCATCTTTTGTGGCTCCGGTAGTTCTGAATGAACTCTCTTACGGGCTTGAGGCTGATGAGATGGAGGCCCTGATAGGCAAGCTCGACACTTCGCTCAACAAGGTTCAACTTGTAGTCAATATGAAGGAAAGGGTGGTACTGCTCAAGTCTGTTTCCGTGGGACAGAAGGCTCCCGATTTCACTCTCAATGACGTTGATGGGAATCCCGTGTCACTCTATTCAAAGCTGGGAGGCAGCACGAAGCTTCTGCTGGTCGATTTCTGGGCTGCATGGTGCCCCCCTTGCCGTCAGGAGAACCCGAACATTGTTAAGATATGGAAGGAGTATAACAAAAAGGGATTCGACGTCTTCGGCGTGTCACTTGACCGCAGCAAGGAAGACTGGGTCAAGGCCATCAGTGATGATCAGCTGACGTGGACCCATGTCTCTGACCTCAAGTACTGGGACTGCGCACCCGCAAAACTCTATGCGGTCAATTCGATCCCGGCAAGCTTTCTGCTTGACAGTGACGGAGTGATCGTCGGCCACAACCTTCGTGGCGATGCACTTGCCGCCAAGGTAAAAGAGGTGCTGGATTCGAAATAATCAAAAAAATAGACTAATTTAGGAAGCCGTTGGGGTATCTGTCCCAACGGCTTTTATATATAAAAAAATAGTATATGAGCAGGAAAGATGATTTTTTCAGCCACATAAGCGCGGGTTATACCTGCAAGGGTGATTTCATAATACTCGGGGGAGCGATTCTTGATAGTGAGCCGGTGGCGGATGCACACATAAAGATACCGCTGAAGACACTGAACCGCCACGGGCTTATTGCCGGGGCAACCGGCACGGGGAAGACCAAGACGCTGCAGGTGATCTCCGAGCAACTCTCGCTCAAAGGCATCCCGTCACTGGTGATGGACATCAAGGGGGATCTCAGCGGAGTGGCCCGGCCGGGAACGGAGAATGCGTTCATTAAAGACCGGCATGAAAAGATCAATCTTCCGTATTCAACCATGGGCTTTCCGGTAGAGCTGCTTACAATATCCGATCAGGAGGGTGTCAGGCTGCGTGCAACCGTATCGGAGTTCGGTCCTGTGCTCTTCTCACGCATCCTTGACCTGAACGATACTCAGGCCGGGATCATGTCGATCATCTTCAAGTATTGCGATGACAATCAACTCGGACTGATTGATCTGAAAGACATCAGGAAGGTGATACAGTACCTGCAGGGTGAGGGAAAGGCTGAGCTTGAAAGCGAGTACGGGGCAATGTCACCGGCATCGACCGGCGTAATACTGAGGAAGATTATAGAACTTGAGCAGCAGGGTGCAGACCGTTTCTTCGGCGAGGAGTCGTTTGACGTCATGGACCTGATGCGCAGGGACAGTAACGGTAGCGGGTATATAAACATCATCCGCCTGACTGACATACAGGATAAGCCCAAGCTCTTCTCAACCTTCATGCTCTCACTTCTTGCAGAGGTCTACAACACGATGCCTGAAAGGGGTGACCAGCCGAAACCGGAGCTGGTGATCTTCATAGATGAGGCACACCTCATCTTCAGCCAGGCGAGCAAGACGCTTCTTGAGCAGATTGAAACCATAGTAAAGCTCATCCGCTCGAAGGGCGTGGGAGTATATTTCATCACACAGAACCCGATGGATGTGCCCTCGTCAGTTCTGGCGCAGCTGGGTCTCAAGGTGCAGCATGCCCTCAGGGCATTCACTGCCAATGACAGGAAGGATATCAAGCTCACAGCGGAGAACTTTCCCATATCAACCTGGTATGATACACAGACCGCTCTTACCTCACTCGGAACCGGAGAGGCGCTGGTGACAGCCCTGAATGAAAAGGGTATTCCCACGCCTCTGGCGGCCATGATGGTGCGAGCCCCGATGAGCAGGATGGATATCCTCACCGACGGGGAGATTTACGAGATTAACAGGTCATCACAGCTGGTGACCAGGTACTCAAGGGTTGTTGACCCGGAGAGTGCCGCAGAGATGCTTGAGAGGAAGATCAAGTCAGCCGAGATGAAGAGGAGCGAGGCTGAGGAGCGAAAGGCAAGGGAGAGGGATTACGGACGGGGTACTGCCGGACGCGGTACCCGCACAACCACATCTCGGCGAAGGACAGCGACGCATCCGGTGGTGAAGGTGCTTACCTCCGCCACATTCATCCGCGGTGTGATGGGGATCCTTTCAAAAGCAATGAAGAAATGAACTATTACCTAAACTCTTAATTCTTAATTCTCCTCAGAATCCTTTCAGCTCCATGAATACCGTGGGTATCAACAGCAGGAAGCCCAGTACAAGCAAGATCAGGATGAACGGCAGCACCCACCTGAACCACTTTTCATAGGGGATCCTCGCAACACTGAGCACCCCAAGCAGCACTCCGGAGGTTGGTGTTATCATGTTGGTGAATCCGTCACCCAGCTGGAAGGCAACAACCGTGGCCTGACGCGAGATTCCGATCAGGTCGGAGAACTGTGACATCATTGGCATGGTCAGGGCTGCCTTGGCCGACCCTGAAGGCATTACCAGGTTTATCAGGTTCTGCACAACATACATCATGCTCACCGAGGCCATCCTGCCGGTCCCCGAGATTGATTCTGAGAGCTTGTAAAGAAGGGTGTCAATTATGTTGCCGTTTTGCAGGATGATGATTATGCCTCCTGCGAGCCCAACTATCAGCGCTGCCGACTGGATATCCTTAACCCCGTCAAGGAAGAGCTTTGTGATCTTGTTGGCACCATAACTCATGGCAATGCCTGTTGCAAGTCCCATAGCGAAAAAGAGGGTGGCTATCTCCATGATGTACCAGCCGTATCCCATCACACCCGTGATAAGGAACAAGATTGTAAAGAGGAGCAGGACTATGACAAAGAAGTGAACCGATTTTCTGAGGGAGAGCCATCCGGTCACCACGAACAGCCCCGTAAGGATGGGTAATGCCGGAAGATTCAGCTCCCCTTCTCCAAAAGAGAGTGCCGTCATCGGTCTGAAAACGGAAAAGATGGCCATGACCGCTATGAGCAATATCCAGGTCACCCATGCCGAGGCCGGGGTATGGTAATCAATTTTCAACTGTGTTGTTGAGTGCAGTTTACGCCAATAGTCGTCATCTTCCCTGACGGGTGAGCGGGCCGGATCCTTTTTTATCCGGCGGGCATAACGGAGTATATACGCAAATCCCACAGCACTGATAATCACCCACATGAAAAGCCTGTACTCAAGTCCAGAAAATAGAGGGAGATCTGACAGTCCCTGTGCGATGCCTATGGTGAACGGATTGAGGAAGGCACCGGCAAAACCGAGGGCGGCAGCCACAAAGCAGAGTGAAACGCCCACTATCGAGTCATAGCCCATGGAGACAGCCAGGGGCACGAAAATAATGGTGAAGGCGATGGTCTCCTCGCTCATCCCGAAGACAGCCCCGAAGAAGCTGAACATCGTCATTATCAGCAGGAAGATAAGGTTATCTACGCCTATCTTCTTAATCAGGCCCCTGTTGCCCATCCTGCCTGTAAAGCGAAGCACCGATCCTATTGCCACATCGATGGCTTTGCTTTCATTCATGATCCAGAAAGCACCTCCGATGATGAGTATGAATACGATTATGTCTGCCTTGTCGACGAAGCCGTCAAAGAGGGCCGAGAAAACCTGCCAGGTCTGGGGGTTCCTGTCGGTGTAGTGGAATGAACCGGGGATCACCACGCTGCGGTCGATGCCGTTGACGCTGAGGGTCTCCCTGTCAAAGGCTCCACCGGGGATCACCCATGTCAGCACCGCGCACAGGACTACGATGCTGAAGACTATGACATATGTATGCGGGATTTTTTTAAACACCGGGCAGGATTTTGTCCTGCAAAATAATAATTAATGCCGGTATGGCAATAAGCTTCAGTCGGCAGTCCACAGTCGGCAGTCCACAGTCAAGTAAATTACTGATTAACTGAAGACTGAAGACTGAGGTCTACTGCCTCAGAATGACCTTCCTTACACGTTCCCTCGTTTCAGCAGGAGTGGGGTTCAGTTCGGCAGCAGAGAAGGAGCCATGTTCCGGATCAATGCGCTCGAAGACCATCATGTACAGATCGAAGATGATCTCGAGGCTCAGCCGGTAGCGTGGTTCCATCTTCGGGCAGACCTCTTCCATAATTTTAAGCGTGCTCAGGCGGTACTTATCTGTGATGACACAGTACTCGCGCATCATTGCCCGGAATCCCGAGGTCAGGGGAGCCCCCTGTGCCATCTCAAGCATGCTCTTGCGGGTGAGACCATGTTTTGCCATTATGTCATCGGCAAAGTAACTCAGGTTATTGAGTTGGTCTTTCCGGAAATCGCGTATAATGTGCACGAAATAGCTGAACATTGCACATGGCTCAGACGTTCGCTGAACGTCGAACGGCGGATCGTAATACCTGCCATCCCTCTCCTGCAGTCCTGCCAGGTGTACGAATATTGATGCCGGTGAGACTGAAGCCCCTCCGGAGTACCTTATGAAGTCGTCCAGTGTTGCGAACCCGTCGTGGGTAACGTCATAGAGCATCGATTCGGCAAAGGCCTCCAGGGACCAAATCGGGATCCTGAACCGCTCAACAGTATCCTTAAGGTCGCTGCAGAAGGGTGATGTGTCAATGCCTGTCCGGACCATGCCCATCCACTCATTTACATTTTCCTTGAATCTATCCCTGTCGGCCAAGGCAATGCCCTTGTTGGCTGCCTTGTGATCATCAATGAGGTCATCAAGGGCCCGCATGAACCTGTAGCAGGTGCGGGCCGCACAATACCTTTCATTATCCCAGAACCTGGCTGCAATAAGAATATTCGGATGGTCAATTATCTTTTCAAAGTCAATAGACTCAAAAATTCCCATGAATTTGTCCGCTGTTTTCATCTCTTCCCCTCTGAAACACTTATCTGTTCGTTTATTATTCTTTCCGATACCAGTTTTGCCGAGAGAAGCACCATTGGTATACCGTTTCCGGGATGTGTGCTCCCCCCGGTGAAATAGAGGTTCCTGTAACGCCTGTCCCTGTTATGGGGCCTGAACCATCCCATCTGGAGGATATTATGCCCTATGCTTCCGAAGACTGATCCCCTGCTGACATTCAGTGCCTCTTCCCAGCTGCCCGGGGTAGTGACGATTTCGAATTTTATATGCTCTTCAATATCATCAATGCCTATCTTTCTGAGTTTACGGAATACAGCCCTTCTGGCCTTTTCAGTCAAAAGTTCCCAGTCCTGCGGATGTTTCGGGTCAAGGTGCCCTACACCCACCGCCACTGACAGGGTGTCACATCCCTCAGGTGCTGCTGAAGGGTCTGTGCGTACCGGCGCGTGTATATAGAAGCACGGGTCGTCACCCATAGACTTATCCCGGAAGATTTCATCCAGCCCCTCGCGGAAGCTGTCTGCCAGGAATGTACTGTGATGCCCGAGTTGGGGATACTGTTTGTCAAGCGCCCAGTGCAGTACCAGCGCTGAGCAGGAGTATTTCATACGTTCAATGCGGCGCGATTTGCGTCCGGGCGGCAAAAGCTCACGGTATACATAAGGCAGGTCGGCATTGGCAACAATGATGTCAGCCGCTGCCCCAGTACCGTCAGCGAAAAGAACACCGGTGGCCTTGCCTCCTTCGGTCGTGATCTTCCTTACCGGTTTCGCAAAATGGAACCCGACACCAAGGTCAACTGCTTTTGCCATCAGTTTTTCAGCGATGCTGTACATGCCGCCGACAGGGAACATTGACCCTTCTGTCAGTTCTGCCGCGGGAATCATTGAAAAGAGTGCCGGGGCACTGAAGGGACTCTGGCCCACGTAGATATTCTGAAAGGTGTAAGCCATCCGCAAGTGCTCCGATTTGAAGAACCTTGCGGTATAGTTGTAGTGCCTCAGGTAGGTCTTAAGCTTTATCAGCAGCATCGCGTTGCTCAGGTTGAAAAACTGGAAGAACCTGGTGAAATTACGTCCGAGGAGTTTTTCGAAGGCCATGACATAGAGCCTGAAGCCGGTCTTCACATATTTCTCAGCCCTGGCGTAGCTTCCGGGTTCGATCTTCTCGAGCTGCTCTTCCATCCGTTTTTTGTCAGTGGTAAAGGCAAGGCTTGTGCCGTCGTCAAACCAGAGGGTGTATATCTCATCCATCGGCTTCATCCGGAGGTCGTTCTCAAGGGTCATCCCGAGAGAGTTTAAGACGTCGCGGTATACCTCGGGCATCAGCACTATAGTTGCCCCAACGTCGAAACGGTGACCGTCGCGGACTATATGGCCGCACCGGCCACCCGCAGAGATGTTCTTCTCGTATACATCCACCTTGAAACCACGCCGGGCCAGAAATATCGACGTGGCAATTCCCCCTATTCCGGCACCGATGATAAGCGCCGTTCCATTGTCAGCCATCCGGTAATAAAAGCAGTTTAAGTGTTAATAAATCCCGTTTCTCCCACTCACAAAGAGCAATTTTGGAACAAATATATCAATTATGGTTTCATGATTTCAAATGATGAAGGGTCAAGTGCGGTATATGGCCGGTGAATGGCGGAAAAAGTCCTCTGATCACTTTGTGCCATCATCACCAGAGTTGGTGTACCAGCGGTTTAATATCCTCTTCATATATTTTGCCGATCGCGCTGAGCTGCTCCTCGGTAAGAGGTGGCAGCGCCATTGCTTCAAGGTTCGTTCTGACCTGGTCGGGTGACGAGGCACCCGGGATGATGCAGCTGACCTCCCCGCGCATGAGGATCCATCTCAGTGCCACATGTGCCAGGGGTATTCCTCCCGGGAAGAGCTCCTTCAGGCGTGTTACTGCCTTCAGGCCGGTCTCATAAGGCACACCGGCAAAGGTCTCACCCTTGTCGAACATCATCCCGTTACGGTTAAAGAAACGGTGATCGCCGGGTGCGAACCGGGTTTCGGAGGTGAACTTGCCGGAGAGCATGCCACTGGCCAGCGGAACCCTTATTATCAGTCCCACATTCTTTTCCCTGGCCATACCGAACAACTTTTCATGGGGCCGCTGACGGAAGATATTATATATGATCTGAATGGTGGTGACGTTTTCAAATTCAAGCGCCTTGATGGCCTCCTCAACCTTCTCTACGCTGACTCCCAGGTTGAGTATCTTCCCCTCTTCCTTCATCTTTTCAAACTCGCCGAAAATCTCGGGCCTGTAATAAACCTCAGCAGGAGGGCAGTGAAGCTGTATCAGGTCAAGGCAATCCGTTCCGATCCTTGTGAGAGAGTCTTCGACATAGCCTCTGAGGGCGGCAGGTGTATATCCCTTATTAACGTGCGGGTTTATCTGCCTGCCGCATTTGGTGGCAACACGCACCTCTTTGCCGGAGAGTTGCACGGCCTTCCCGACTGCTCTTTCACTCTCACCGTCAGAATAGACATCCGCGGTGTCAATGAAGTTCACTCCACTGTCAATTGCCTTGCGGATTATTGACTCCGCCAGGTCATGATCGAATTTTGAACCCCATTTGCCGCCCACCTGCCATGTGCCCAGGGATATCTCCGAGACCTCAAAGCCGGTCTTTCCAAGCTTTCTGTAGTTCATAGTATGATATTGTTATAATTACCGTTAATCGGTGCCAGTTATCTGACAATGCTGTAATATGAAATGGCTATACTGAAGGTCAGGGGGCTCAGGCCGATCATGTTATCCGTCATCACCCGGTTACCTCTGGAATAGACCCAGGGAGTCCGGTTCAGCTTCATCGCATATCCTCCTGCCACCCCTAATGACCAGTAGTCGCTGCTGCCGCGTACACCTGAATACATGATGTATTCCATGTTCAGTCCTGCCACTGCAACAGTCTGATTAAACCTCAGTTCGAAATCCCTCTCCTCAAGATACCTGGTGAGGGTTATTTTACGGTCACCAGGGTAGTTCAGCAACCTGTATCTAAGCCATCGCACCGAGAGCAGGGGAGTAAGCCGTATTCTGCCGGAGCTCACCAGGTCATAGCCGAAATTAAGCTTGTAAGAGGTATTTTTAAGATCCACGGTGAGAGTATCTGTTTCATCCTTGTAGTTATAGCCCATTCCAATCCCAAGGCCGAAATAAACCCTTGAAAATGAAGCTCCCAGCTCCGGCCCTATCACAGCGAAAGATTTCATCAGGTCAGTGTTGTATGAGCCCAGTGAAGGGGTGAACTGTTCAAAATCAGTGAAGATGGCATCCATGGTCAGTGATGACCGCATGATGACCCCGTTGCCATACTCATTGTAACTGTTATCAGGGAAGAAGTCTTCAGGTATATAGACCGGGTCAAGTGTGATCTTCAGAGGGTAGGCCGTTGATTCGTCAATAACGACCTCCACGGGATTGAAGCCGAGGCACTCTATCTGCAGGTTCATCTCTTTTCCCTGTTCCAGGAGGAGATGAAATATACCGTTCATGTCAGCTGCTGCGCAGTTTGAACTATTCACCTGGCATATTGTGGCTCCTGTGATCGGAACATCCCGGTTATCCTGGATTATGCCGGTGACGACCGTACCCTGGGCCACGGCGACAACAGAGACTGTAGCCAGCAGCAAGAGAGCCTGCGTACGTTTTCTTATTTCCATTGATCAGAGTATAGATTTCAAAAAGCGGTATTCAAATTTATGGAAAATTAACATTTTTAAAGGCCTTAAGCCTTATGATCCGCTGCAAAACATCTTTTGCCGTATCGATTAAGTATTATTTTTAAGCTCTGAAACCAACATCATGATGATATGAAGAGAAGTATTGCATTATACCTGGTCATGCTGCTTTCATTGCAGGCTACACCTCAGGGGAAAAAGGCACTGACCATTGACGACCTTGTAACATGGAACAGGATATCAGAGAGGGTGATCTCCGATGACGGCTCGCTTATTGCATTCAAAGCCGAGCCTTCGCTGGGAGATCCGGTGGTAACGCTATATGACGGTAACGGGGCGCTGAAGTCAACATTCAACTGTGCCACCGGCATAACTATGTCAACTGACTCACGGTTCCTGTTCTTCACCATCAAGCCTCCGGTTGATGAAGTCAGGGCATTGAAGCTCAAAAAGACCAAGAAGGAGGAGATGCCCCTTGACAAGCTAGGAATTTATAATGTTGCCACCGGTCTGACTGATACGATCCACAGGCTGAAATCGTTCAAGGTGCCGGCAAAATGGGCAGGCTGGATAGCATGGCAGACCGAGCCGGTCAAGGAGAAGTCTGCATCACCGAAAGACACCACGGGCAATGGCGGTGAGAGCAAGAAGGAGGCCGTAAAGGAAACGGTAAAGGAGAGTGGTGCCGAAAGCAAGCCTGAGGCTAAAAAGGAAGCCGGCAGGGAAAGCACCCCGGCGGCAGGCAAGGAAGGAACCAGGGAGCCTGGCAAGGAGTCAGGAAAAGAGAACGGGAAGAAACCAAAGAGCGAGTCGGCCGATAACGGCTACACAATGTTGTACCGTAACCTCAGTACCGGCAAGACCGATTCGGTAAGGTTCGTGACCGAGTATCTCTTTGCCGAAGAGGCGGAGAAACTTATCTATACAACCACAGGTGACGACAAGGAGATTGAACCCGGTGTCTTCATCATTGACCTGAAAAAGAGTACAACAAGCACTCTCTACGCGGGCAAGGCGAAGTATAAGCAGCTCTCCCTCGACAAGAAAGGGGAGAGGGCCGCATTCATCGTCTCATTTGATGAGAAGGACAAGGCCGGGAACACATATTCATTATGTTACTGGGATGGCAAGGGGTTGGCATTAGTGGCTGCCACCAGCGGAACCCAGGGCATCCCCGAAGGATGGATCATCAATGAGAATGCCAGGCTTACCTTCGCCGAGAACAGTCCGAGGCTCTTCTTCGGCACTTCGCCTGCATACAAGGTCAAGGACACGACGGTACTGGATGAGGACCGTGCAGTAGTGGATGTATGGCACTGGGCAGAAGGCAGGCTCAAGACGGCGCAGCTGGTCGGCAAGTCGCGAGATACCAAGAAGAGTTATGCTGCCGTTTTTCATGCTGACAGGAAAAAGGCCGTTCAGCTGGCGACAGAGGAGAGGCCTGATATTCAGTTGCCCGACAAGGGTGACGGCCCGAAGGCTGCCGCTTTCTCTTCCCTGCCATATGAGCTCGAATCGATGTGGGAGGGAAACGCCGGAAATGATGTATGGATCGTCGATCTGATGACCGGTGATGCCGTTAAGATCAAGGAGAAGCTCAGGGCAAGGACCCGTTTTTCGCCAGCAGGTAGTTACCTTTTCTGGTATCAGGAGGCTGACAGCTCATGGTACGCATGGGATGTTGAAGCAGGAAGTGATAAGCGGCTGACCACTCCTGCCACTCTCAGAGTATGGGATGAAGAGAATGATGTTCCGGACCTTCCCGGGTCATACCCTCCGGCAGGATGGCTGAAGGATGATAAAGCCTTCCTGGTCTCCGACAGGTATGATATCTGGTCACTTGACCCTGCTGCTGCACGGTCTCCCCAGAATCTGACCGGTAACGGACGAAGCGAAAGAATCAGGTACAGGCTTCTGGACTTCGATTCCGAGAATGACTACATTGATCCTTCAGAGAAGCAATATCTGCATGGTACCAACGAGGTGACCAGGGGCCAGGGCTTCTATTCGATCGATCTCCGCAAGAAAGAGAAGCCTCAGTGGCTTGCAGGAGGTGATTACGGCCTGGGCACACCGGTGAAGGCTAAAAATAGCGATGCTCTGATTTATACAAAGGAGAACTTCGGCCTCTTTCCTGACTACCTGGTAACAGACCTCTCTTTCAGGAATGAGAAGAGGGTCACCGATGTCAACCCGCAGCAGAAGGATTTCCTGTGGGGAACGGCAGAGCTGGTCAGCTGGACCTCCCTTGACGGCAGGAAGATAGAAGGGCTTCTGTACAAACCGGAAGGATTTGATCCTTCACGGAAGTACCCCATGATTGTGAACTTTTACGAGAAGAGTTCCACGGAGCTATACAGGCACAGGAACCTTGAGCCGGGCAGGTCAACCATTGACTATCACTATTATACCAGCAATGGCTACCTTGTTTTCAATCCTGATGTCTATTACATTGAGGGGTACCCCGGTCAGAGCGCCTATAACTGCGTTATGCCGGGCATCATGTCACTCATTGAAGAGGGATTTGTTGATGAGAAACGCATTGGTGCACAGGGTCACAGCTGGGGTGGTTACCAGGTAGCCTACCTGGCTACCCGCACCACCCTGTTTGCTGCAATAGAGTCAGGTGCACCGGTGGTCAACATGTACAGTGCCTACGGAGGCATACGCTGGGAATCAGGTATGAACCGGTCGTTCCAGTATGAGCATACCCAGAGCCGTATCGGGGCTACAATATGGGAGGCGCCTCATCTCTACTGGGAGAACTCGCCTCTCTTCTCGGTTGACAAGATTGAGACACCGATACTCATCATGGCCAATGACCAGGACGGGGCAGTGCCATGGTACCAGGGCATCGAGTTCTTCGTGGCGATGCGTCGACTCGGCAAACCCGCCTGGCTGCTCAACTACAACGGCGAGCCACACTGGGCGCAGAAGCTGCCGAACAGGATCGATTTTCAGAAACGAATGGCGCAGTTCTTCCATCATTACCTAAAGGGAGAGCCGATGCCTCAGTGGATGAAGGAAGGTATACCGGCTACGGAGAAGGAGTTCACGCTCGGATATTAAATAGAGATCATTCAGGATCATGCCGTTGAGGTGTTGCATGCAACACCACAGCGAGCCAACAGATATGCACAGACGGGTATCCTGACCGTCTGTGCATATCTTATTATGTGTGAATTATATAAATATTACTTTGAATTTTGTAATCCTTAAAATTCAAGTATTAATCACCTTTGTATTAAGGTGTGCCGGACGTAACTCCGGCGTATAATGGGGCTATTGCCATAATCAATTTATAAATCTTTGATAAACAATTATATAGTCCTTGTTGTTGTGGTAATATATAGGTGTTGATGGTTTAATATTTTGTGCTTGAGAAAATCAAACGACGCTTTCGTTTGCAGAATGCATGGTTATTACTTCATAACTTGGTTAAAATATCCGCCCATCATGAAAGAAATTCTCTCAATCCTGTTTTTGTTCCTCTTTTACCTGGGTACTCTGCAGGCGCAGGTGTCGATCAGGGGAACTGTCGTTGATGATCAGAACATACCACTTCCCGGGGCATCTGTTCTTATCAAAAACACCTTCAGGGGAACAATGACTGACACTGACGGCACTTACACACTGAGTGCTATGCCGACTGATACACTTGTTTTTTCAATGGTTGGAATGGTTACGCAGGAGATTGTTGTCGGCAGCAGGACAGTGATCGATGTTCTCCTTGCGACTGAAACCACCCTGATGGATGAGGTTGTGGTCATAGGGTATGGGACCCAACGTGCCAGGGACCTGACTGCGCCGATTGTAACAGTAAAGGGTGAAGACCTGTCAAGGCAGGTGACTTCAAATGCAATGCAGGCCATGCAGGGCAAGGTGGCAGGAGTACAGATCATCAGCAGCGGAGTGCCGGGAAGCGGCCCCTCGGTAAAGATCAGAGGAGTGGGATCAATCGGTGATTATGCAAGACCGCTTTACGTGGTTGATGGAGTTTTTGTAGATAATATTGATTTTCTCGGTGCAGGTGACATAGAAGACCTTACTGTACTGAAAGATGCCTCAGCCTCGGCTATCTATGGGGTGAGAGCAGCAAACGGGGTAATACTTATTACCACAAAAAGGGGCACCACAGGCGAACCCACTATAAGTTATGACGGCTATTTCGGGATGCAGTTGCCGGTTAACATAATGAAGATGGCGACCAGGGACCAGTATGTTGAGCTTCTGAATGAAGCCTACTCAGGATCAACAGGCTATATCCCCAAAGATCCTTCTGACTACCCTGCATCGACAGACTGGTACCAGGAACTGGTCAGGACAGCGCCGATGACAGGTCACAGCATTGACATCTCAGGGATGTCAGAAAAGACATCTTATTCGATCGGCGGAAGCATTCTGTTCCAGGAAGGAATTATGGACACAAAAAACAATTTTGAAAGGTTCAATATAAGGGGAAGGCTGGAGCAGAATGTAAATCAGTATTTGAAGGTAGGCCTGAACACTATTATTTCTCGGTACGACAAGTTCAATCCCAATGAGGGAGCATTCTTCGGGGCATATGTCAACCCGCCTGTCTACCCGGTTTACGATCCTGAAAATACAGCAGCCTACCCTGTGCTTTTCGGTTCACCGCAAACTTATGGATTTGGTAACCAATATGGTAATCCTGTTGCAGCGGCCTATTATTCTGATAATTACGAAAAAGGCAATAAACTCGTTTTTAACGGGTATGCAGAATTTTATCCTGTAAAGAATAAACTGACATTCAAAATTTCATACAACCAGGATTTAAGCAACTGGACCAGCAGGGGATATACTCCAGCATTCAATGTTGGCGGATCCCAGGGTGTCAGGAAATCGAGCCTGTCAAAGACTTTTGGCAACTCCTCCAAGCAGATCATTGATAACCTGCTGACATATAAGGACCAGTCGGGCAGTGTAAGTTATACTTTAATGGTTGGTCAGTCCACGCGTGTTGAAAAGTGGGAGACCCTGTCGGGATCAGCGATTGATGTGCCGGGGCTTGATGAGCAATCGAAATACCTAGTGCTTGGCTCCTTCAGGGACCGCAATGCATATGACGGTGCGGGGAGATATAATGGAATATCGTTCTTTACCAGAGGCACCTTTAACATCAATGACAAATATCTGGGCACGGTTACCTTCAGGGCAGATGCCAGTTCCAAGTACCAGAAAAAATGGGGCTTCTTCCCATCCGTAGGATTCGGATGGAATCTTACCCAGGAAGATTTCATGGATAATAGTACTTTGTTCAGCTATCTCAAGCTAAGGGCAAGCTGGGGCCTGCTGGGTAATGACAATGTACCAGCTAACTCAACCATAATACTAGGGCAGTCAGGCGCAGGTGCTTCAGGCATTTTCGGTGATGAATTGGTTGATGGAATGGGAGCACAGACCGTAGTGCAGAATTATTTACGCTGGGAGGTTGTTAATGAGTTCGACCTTGGAGTTGATTTCACAACCGCCGGCAACAAACTCTCGGGTGACCTGGACTTATATCACCGTACTACAGACAATGTTGTTTTTTTCGCCCCTATTGCTACCGGAGGGGGAGTTGCCGAGTTGCTCGGCAATAACGGAAGTGTGGTAAATGCAGGGGTGGAGCTCAGCCTTAACTGGACAAAGCAGTATGACAACGGATTGAAAATGACGATAGGATTCAATGCCACAACTATCATAAACAGGGTAACGAAACTCGAGGGCCGCGAGTACATACCAAGCGGGTATGTCAGGGGCAATTATACCACCCGCACTGCCATCGGTCATCCAATCGGGTCATTTTACGGCTACGAGGTCGAAGGTGTTTATGAGAGCGAAGGCGATGCACTAAGGGATGAAGTATCCCAGGCAATAAAAGGTGCCGGCTTCTTTAAATATAAGGACCAGAACGGCGATAAGGTCATTAACGAAGATGATAAAGTCTACCTGGGAAGCGCTATCCCGTGGCTTATTACAGGTATTGATTTCGGGTTCAAATACAGGGCTTTTGATCTGAACATATCACTCCTTGGCCAGATTGGAAATAAGATTCTCAATGCCAAACGAATGAACAGGGATGTCTTTGCGGATGGCAATTATGACCAGGATTTTTATGACAACCACTGGACGGTTGATAATCCTTCGGATAAATACCCTTCAGCATTTGCTTACAGCTTTTCATTTACACAGCAGGCAAATGACTTTTTTGTCGAAGACGCTTCATTCGGCAGGATACAGAATATAACGGTAGGATATACCACAGACAAGATCAGGTTCATTCCCGGATTGAGGATTTATGCTTCAGCCCAGAGACCCTATACCTTCTTCACCTATAAGGGCTTTACAACCGAGATAGGAGGCACTCCCATAAGTACCGGCATAGACAATTCTGTATATCCGCTACAGGCAGTATATACATTGGGACTTAAAGCTAACTTTTAATTATAAATGGTATAGCGATGAAAAGTATATATACAATATTCATAATGACGCTGATACTGACCTTTGTCAGTTGCGAGGATTTTCTCGAGATAAGACCGGAGGGTACCTTGCCTACCACAGGAATCGATTACTCGAAGTCAGAAAATGTATTTCTTTCGGTAAGCGCCTCTTATGCCAAACTCAGGAACTACGGAGCTCATGTATTCCCATACATAGGTGCTTTTGAAATAGCATCAGACAATGCAGACAAAGGGAGCAGCCCGGAAGATAACCCGACGATGCTCGAGATCGATAACCTTGTCTACCAGTCTGACAACGGGTTAATAAATGATCTTTGGATCTCCTATTATGACATAGTCAGCGGGGCCAATTATTCAATTCATCAGATGCCGCTTTTTGAAGAGGCGCTGATTAACAGTTCCGATAAGTTATACGCCCTTCAGTGTCAGGGTGAGGTTAAGACAATACGGGCCTATGCCTATTTCAACCTTACCCGTCTCTTCGGGAGGGTCCCGATTGTTGATACGGTACTCACTTCCGAGCAGCTTGCTTCGGTCCCGCAGTCATCAACAGCAGATTTATATTCATTCATTGAGAATGACCTTCTTGAGGCGATAGAGATTCTTCCGGTCGGGTATACAAAAGACTGGGACGGCAGGATAAATAAGTATACTGCCATGGCGCTGAAAGCAAAAGTGCACATGTACCAGGCAGAATGGGACTCTGTGGTGTCTCTCACTGACAGGATAATTGCATCGGGCCGGTTCAGTCTTCTCGATGATTTCCGTGAGGTGTTCAGCATTGACGGAGAAAACAGCCGGGAATCGCTCTTTGAAGTACAAAGCTCTACACTGGGCAAGAGCACGGGAGACCAGACTTTCCTGGAGTATGCTTACGTTCAGGGCCCGAGAGGAAACAATCCGGGCAACATGCAGGGATGGGGTTTCTGCACACCGAGTCAGAATCTGATAAACTTCTACACATCAAGAGGGGAGGTTGTTCGCCCGGCGACCACGCTTCTTTACCGGGGGACCAAAACGCCTGAAGGAGACAGTATCAAGACCATATGTACAAATCCGGTTTATAATGGCAAAGTATATACTCCCTCAATCTATAATAACTGGAACTACAACGGATACGGATTTGACCATAATGTAAGAATTATCCGCTATGCAGATATCCTTCTGATGTATGCCGAAGCGAAGGTAAACGGTGCCACCGTAATTACTGCCAGCGGCCTGACTGCTGACGGCGCGGTAAACCTCGTCAGGGAACGTGCAGGGCTTCTTCCGCTCGCCGGGGCCACTCTCCAGCAGATATGGGATGAGCGCCGGGCTGAACTGGCAATGGAAGAGGACAGGTTTCCTGACCTTGTCCGTACCGGGCAGGCAGCTACGGCCCTGGCATCCAAGGGATTTGTTACTGGCAGGCATGAAGTTTATCCTATCCCGTCAGCACAGATGCAGCTAAATCCAAACCTCACACAGAACAGTGGGTATAACTAATAAATTTTTTTAATGTAAAACCAAACTCAGTTTATTATGAAAAACAAATTTAGAATTACCGGAGCTTTACTGATCGGAATGATGATCATGATGAGTTCGATGCTTACATCGTGCAATAAGGACGATGATCCCGATGACGGGAAAATTGACCCCAGCACGATTGCTACTACCAATCTGGTGGCTTACTTTCCTTTCGAAGGGAATGCCACCGAATCGATTGCTAACCTAACGCCGACTATGCAGCCTAATGTGACTTATGTTGCCGGTCGTCGTGGTCAGGCTTACCAGGGAGCCAATATGGCACACCTGTTATATACACTGCCTGCAGCCAGCAAGATGAAAACCTTAACATCGTTTTCAATTGCTATGTGGCTGAAATCCCCGCTGGTAACAGGCGATCCCGAACCTACAATCTTTGAGATCGGGAAATCAGATGACCTGTTCTGGGGCAATTTAAAGCTTGGATTACTCAGGTTGGATGCAACAGCTGATTCATTGAATTTCAAGGCATTCTTTTTGAAGGACGGAGCCATCTGGTCAGGCCAGCACATCAGTTATTCTGATCCTCTGTTCCCTATAAACATCTGGATGCATCTTGTCTTCCAGTATGATCAGACAACATCCAAGTTCATGATCTACAAAGACGGTGTTAAAGTTGTTACTAATGACGGAGTCGAGAACAGATGGGCAGCTGGTGACGATGTCGTTCCGAGGCCGGCCCTTGGACCTTTGGCTTTTGTCAATGCTGATAAGATCAACATCGGTGCATGGCGTCCCAAATCTGAAGGTACTGCCCTGGATGCATGGATGGGCTGGTTCCTTGGTAACCTTGACGAACTGCGCGTTTATGATAAAGCGCTGACTGCAACTGAAGTGAAGGCACTATTTGATGCTGAGGTAACACAGATTGAATAATCACAATGGTTTAATTACGGGAGGATCAGATTACACTTTTCCTCCCGTTTTTTTTCTTATTTTTTCAGGGAATGAAATATCTCATTTTCATATTCGCCACTGTCTTCACTCTGGCATCCTGCCAAAAAGAAAAGGTTGATCCATTGCATGAGATCACGGTTGACTCCGTGTTTGTCAACCAGATATATGTGGCCCAAAATTCTAACATCAGGGATGTGGATTACGATGATATCGTTATCCGCTTTAAGTTTAGCGAGACTGTCGATACACTTCTCTTTAACAGCGCAAAGATTTCTATTACGGGAGGTTCAGAGCCTTCATTCACTTACAGATTTGACAATAAATCGCAGTATCTGACTATCAATCCAGACGCATCTGTAGCTCCTTACTCCCTCTACAGGATTCTGTTCGACCAGGGAAGCAACCTTGGAGGTTTCATATATGAGAATTATACTTTTACCTTTCGGACAAGGCTTGATACAACTCCCAAATTTCCTGAAATTTCGGATGACTCACTTCTTACACTGGTTCAGAAAAAGACCTTCGGTTACTTCTGGGACCACGCTCATCCGGTTTCGGGTCTCTCACGCGAGCGTTACGGCTCGGGAGAGACAGTCACTTCAGGCGGCAGCGGCTTCGGACTCATGGCTGTCATTGTCGGGATAGAGAGAGGCTTTGTTAACAGGGCAGAGGGGTTTGAGCGTCTAAGCAAGATTGTCAATTTTCTAATTCGTCCTGAGACGGACAGATTTCACGGTGCTTTTCCCCACTGGCTCAACGGAACAACAGGCAAGGTGATTCCCTTCAGCTCCAATGACAACGGAGGCGACCTTGTGGAGACAGCCTTCCTGATGCAGGGCCTTATCGCTGTCAGGGAATATTTTAAGGACGGCACTGCTGCTGAGAAGGAGATGTGTAATTCCATTACCGCATTATGGGAGGCGGTTGACTGGAACTGGTACCGCAGGGAGGCTCAGAACATTCTCTACTGGCACTGGTCGCCTGATAAGGAGTGGATAATGAACATGGGGATATCCGGATGGAATGAGGCCCTGATTATCTATGTGCTTGCAGCTGCTGCTCCCGTCAACGCAATCCCCCTCGCTGTTTATACCAGCGGGTGGGCACGCAATGGGGCATATCCAATGGTTAACGGTAAAATCTTTTATGACATAATGCTTCCACTGGGACAGGACTATGGAGGACCGCTCTTCTTTGCCCATTACTCATTCATCGGGCTCGACCCGAGGAACCTGGCAGATCAGTATGCTTCTTACTGGGCCCAGAACGTTGCCCATTCAAAGATAAATCACGCATACTGCAAAGCCAATCCAAAGGGATATTCAGGTTATGCTGATAATTGCTGGGGACTGACAGCCAGCGACATACAAAATGGATACAGGGCAAGCTCTCCGACAAATGATCTGGGGGTAATTGCCCCGACAGCAGCTCTCTCATCCTTCCCCTACACTCCAGTTGAAAGCATGAAGGCACTGAAATTCTTCTATTATACTATTGGCGACAAATTATGGGGTCAGTATGGTTTTTATGATGCCTTTAACCTGACCTCCGGATGGTTTGCGAGTTCATATATTGCCATTGATCAGGGTCCGATAGTATGCATGATCGAAAATTACCGCACGGGACTGCTGTGGGATCTCTTCATGTCTGCCCCGGAGGTGAGGGCCGGTCTTGATAAGCTTGGATTTACATACTGAAACGAGATGAGAACGACATACCTTATCATACTGGCGGTCCTTGTGCTTGCCTCCTGCAATCGGCAGCTGCAGGTCAACTACACATCCAAGGGCCGGACCAATTATAACCTGACATCCGGCGAAGAGGCAATGCTTGACTCGATCCAGGAGAAGACTTTTCAGTTCTTTCTGCATGAGCATCATCCTGAATGGGGAATAGTTAAGGACCGCACTGCGGCATGGGCTCCGGCCAGCATCGCGTCTACCGGATTCGCCCTTCCATCTTTTGCCGTTGGCGTGGAGAGGAACTGGATAACCCGTGACGATGCGGCCAGGATAACCCTGAACACCCTCGACTTTTTCGTCAATTCGGTGCAGAGTGCTGATACTGCCGCAACAGGCTACAAGGGCTTCTACTACCACTTCCTGCGAATGAGCACCGGCACCAGGGAATGGAAATGTGAGCTGTCGTCTGTAGATACAGGCCTCCTTATGATGGGAATAATCTTTGCCCGCAACTATTACAACCTCGACAGTGATATTGAACGACGCATCCGTTTACAGGCTGACTTGTTGTTAAACCGTATTGAGTGGGATTTCATGATGATGCCGGATACGGGTAATTATGCACATCAGATCTCCATGGGCTGGCATCCTGAACAGGGGCTCCACCATATGGGATGGAGCGGTTACAACGAAGCTCTCTTTCTGTATATACTTGCCGCCGGGAGCGGTTTGGAGAACGCTGAAGAGAGCTATAACTCATGGTTAAGCTCCTACAAATGGCGGACACCTTATGATGGTCTCTCTCATGTGGCTTTTCCACCACTGTTCGGTCACCAGTTCTCACAGGCATTCATTGACTTCCGCGGCATAGCTGACGCCTACATGAAGGAGAAGGGTATTGACTACTTTGAAAATTCACGCCGTGCAACATATGTACAGAGACAGTATGCCATCGATAATCCTCACGGGTGGGTGGGGTATGATTCGCTCTGCTGGGGCATCACTGCAAGTGACGGCCCCACTGCCAAATACAACTTTGACGGCAGGGAGTTCCTTGGCTACGCCGGGAGAGGTACCAGCGGCCCCGACTACAACTATTTTGATGACGGAACCATCGCTCCTTACGGGCCTCTCTCATCATTGCCCTTTGCTCCGGAGATTGTACTGCCTACAATAAGATCGATAAATGACAGGTATGGCGTTCGGCTGTGGGGCAAATACGGCTATTATGACTCCTTTAACCTGACTGCCGGATGGGTCAATGATGATTTCATAGGCATTGACCAGGGCCCCATGCTGATCATGATAGAAAATTTCAGGACCGGCCTGATATGGCATTATGTGATGAGGGATCGCGTCATCCAGAAAGGCCTCCAAAGGTTGGGATTCTCATACCAGTAATCTTTGCAGGCCGGAATAAATCTGACAAATACCATTACCCCAATGGAGCACCACATCAGCAGAATAAACGCCATATTACTGTTGCTTTTTGTTGCCACTGCTGCCGGCAACGCCCAGGTAAGGACACTGGATGAGTTTGAAAACGCAAACGGATGGTCTTACAACCTGTCTGATGGGGTTACAATGAACCACTCCATTGAGAAGGGCGTCACCGGCAATGCCATCCGAATCGATTATGATTTCACAAAAGGGTCCGGTTACGGGGGGATACAGAAGCTTTTCCCGGTGGAGCTCCCTGAAAACTATGAGTTTACCTTCTGGCTGAAGGCCGAGTCGCCCTCCAACAACTTTGAGATTAAGTTCATTGACAGCACCGGGAATAATGTATGGTGGGTCAATAACCGTAACTATTCCTTCCCGGGAGAGTGGAAAAAGATCCGCATAAAAAAACGTCATATTGAGTTTGCATGGGGGCCGGCGGAAGGCCGGGAGCCTGAACGCTTTGACCGGATAGAGTTTACCGTCGCATCATTTGTCGGCGGCAGAGGCACGCTATGGATAGATGACCTCAGGTTTGAGCCCCTCGCGCCTGAAAGGCAATCATGGCCGGCGCCGGCACTGTCAGCTTCATCATCAGCCAGGAAGCATTCGCCGGATCTTATGGGTGACAGCTCCGACAGAACATTCTGGCAAAGCCGCAAAGCTGAGAGAGCGAACATAATCGTTGATTTCATTGCGAAAAGGGAATTCGGAGGAGTTCAGATCAGGTGGCTGGAAGATAATCAGGCAGGTAGCTATGAGATTTGCCTTTCGGATGACGGCAACGGCTGGGAAAAAGCATACTCCGTTTCTTCCAACAGTGGAAAGGTGAGCTTTGTAAGACTTCCCGAAGCAGAGGCGAGGTATCTCAGGCTGGAAATGGCAGGACCCGCGGATGACGGTACATTCGGTATTACAGAAATCGAATTTCCGGATGTAGGCAGCACCAGGACAACTAATGATTTTCTTATATACTGCGCAAAGAATTCACCCGCAGGCAATTATCCCGGATACTTCTCGGAACAGGCGTCATACTGGACTGTAACGGGTGTCAATAATGATACAAAAGAGGCTCTGATCAACGAATCGGGGATGGTTGAAGTTGACAAGGCACTTTTTTCTATTGAGCCGATGCTGAGAGTAGGCGATTCCCTGGTAAACTGGAGCAATACGGATCCGGTTCAGTCTATGGTTTTTCCGGGGGCTGCCGGTGAGACTGATTTCGTTCCGTCAGTAAAATGGCAGCACGGCGGGCTGAGGTTTGTCACGGGAGTGTCATCAGGTGGCACTGCCAATGTGAATTCACTGCTCTATATCGGTTACTCGTTTGAAAATCTCTCGGACCGGCCTGTTGATTTTGAGTTTTACCTGCTGGTTCGCCCGTTCCAGGTAAATCCGTATTATCAGTTCCTCAACACAATAGGTGGAAGCGGGAGAATCAATACCATAAGTGAAGAAGCCGGGGGCCGGATCGCGGTTGATGACAAGGTCATCCTTTTGACCAGGGCGTATGATTCTTTCGGTGCCGCCGGGTTCGATGAGGGCAATCCTGTGGATATGCTGCGCGACGGAAGTATGCCTCCGGGCAAAACAGCCATCGACCAGGCGGGTATGGCAAACGGCGTTATGAAATATTCAATTCACCTTGATCCCGGTCAAGGGGAGAAATTCTTTGCCGCAGTTCCATATCATGGCAGGAAGTCGATAGAGGGCAGTATGGATGTTAAAGATATTCCCGGCGCCTTTTACGATGCGGCCGATTTCTGGAAGACGAAAACGGATCACATCCGATTGAATCTGCCTCCTTCGGCTGACAGGATCATAGATACCTGGAGATCAAATATTGTCTATATCCTGATCAACAGGGACAATGTTGGTATCCAGCCCGGTTCACGCTCCTATGAGCGGAGCTGGATACGCGACGGGGCCCTGACATCATCAGCACTGCTCAAATCGGGTATTGTTGAGGAGGTCAGGGATTTCACAGACTGGTATGCGTCATACCAGTTTGAGAACGGCAAGGTGCCATGCGTGGTTGATTCCAGGGGCCCTGACCCGGTGCCTGAGCACGACAGCCACGGTGAGCTGATCTACCTGATCCGTGAGTATTTCAATTTCACCGGTGACACCGCCTTCCTGAGATCCATGAATGACAACGTGCTGAAAGCTGTTGACTATATTGAGTCGCTTGTTGCAGAAAGATCAACGGATCACTTCCGGTACGGGAATGACAGTGTCCGTGCCTATTACGGGCTGGTGCCCGAGTCGATCAGCCATGAAGGCTACTCAGCCAAACCGATGCACTCATACTGGGATAATTTCTTTACAATGAAAGGACTGAAGGATGCAGCCGAAATACAGAAGATCCTGGGCGAGAGTGAAAGTTACCGGAGGATAGCCGGCATCAGGGATACATTCCGTGTAAATCTCTACAACTCCCTCGATCTGGCCATGAAGGTCAGGAACATAGATTATATCCCCGGCTGCGTTGAGCTTGGCGACTTCGATGCGACATCAACCACCATCGCACTCACCCCGTGCAATGAGCTGCATAACCTTCCTGTTCCGCAGGTTAACAACACCTTTGAGAAGTATTACGCTTTTTTCCTTGACAGGAGGGATGGCAGGAGAGACTGGGTCAATTACACTCCTTATGAAAACCGCCTGATAGGATCGTTCATTATGCTTGACCAGCCTGAAAGGGCACATGAGCTGATTGAATACTTCCTTGATGACCAGCGTCCGGAAACCGGCAGGTGGAATCACTGGGCCGAGGTGGTGTGGAATGATTACCGTCATCCCGGATTTATAGGAGACATGCCCCATACATGGTGCGGAAGCGACTTTATCAACGCCGTCCGGTCTATGTTCGTATACGAAAACGAATATGATCATACTCTCGTTCTTGCATCTGCCCTGTACCAGGACTGGATCGATACTCCCGGGGGGATGTCGGTTGAAAACCTGCCCACATATTACGGTGAGATATCCTACTCGATAAAGAAGGAGGGCAACAGTTACCATTTTTCCATAACCGGCGATATCGATCTGCCGGAAGGGGGTATCAAAATAAGGAATTTCAACGGGGGGGAAATGCCCTCGGCAATAACTGTCAACGGTAAGGAGTTATCGGATTTCAATGAAGGGGAGATCGGAGTCAGGGAGGTGCCCGCTGACCTGGTGATCAATTATTAACTGCTGAAAAACAAATACCTGGATGAGTATGGGAGAAAAAAGCACTGTTAAGACTTCCGGGCAGAATGACCGGATCACTTTTGGTCAGCTTGCTGCCTATTCCGCCGGAGGCATTATACCCATCGCCCTCTTTAACATTGCAGGGCAGCTGGTTGGCCTGATGGGTAATATAAGCCTGGGTCTGAGTGCCTTCTGGCTCGGTCTCATCATGATTATCCCGAGGTTATGGGATGCCTTCTCCGATCCTATTGTAGGCCATCTCTCTGACAACACCCGGAGCCGGCTGGGCCGCAGACGGCCATATCTCCTGATAGGAGGCATAGCTGTTGCGGTCTTCTTTGTTGTCATGTGGTGGATCCCCAAGGGAGAGGCGGTGCATGCCCTGTTCCCCAGTGATGCCGGTTTTCAGCGGTTCCAGCTTGTTTACATCCTGTTTGGCCTGCTCCTGTTCTTCACTGCCACCACCGTCTTCGAGATCCCTCATGGTGCCCTGGGCATGGAGATGACAACCGACCCTCATGAACGGACCCGCCTTTTCAGTGGCAAAAGTTTCATAGGCAACCTCTTCGCCATGAGCACCCCGTGGCTCTTTGCCCTGGCCAATACCGAGGCCTTCAAGGGACCCGGAGGGAATGAGGCTGACGGAATGAGATATGTATCCCTTCTCATAGCGGCCGTGATTATTCCCCTCTCATTCTGGTGGACCGCCAAACTGCGGGAGCCCGGGTTTGTGAAGGTCGCAAAACAGGAAAAGACACATTTCTGGACTGACATGAAGATAGTGGGCACCAATAAGAATTTCATCTATCTGGTGATGACCATTTTTACACTGGCCATGGGGTTTAACTTTGTCAACCTCCTCGGATCGTACATACCTATCTTTTATATCTACGGAGGCGATAAGATTATGGGCGCCAGGCTGCTGGGCATCAACGGGACCGTCTGGGCAATCACCGGGGTGCTGGCCGTCTTTCCGCTGAACTGGATAAGCCCTAAACTCGGGAAACGGAATACACTTATAATTGCCATGGTGCTGATGTGCGTTGCACAGCTTTCAAAGATCGTCTGTTATGACCCGGAACATCCGTACCTGGTACTTATCCCGACAATAATGCTGTCTGCGGGAATGCTTTTCTTCTTTACCCTCGGGTCATCAATGGTAGGAGATATTTGTGATGAGGACGAGCTGAATACCGGACACAGGTCAGAAGGGAGCTATTATTCCATCTTCTGGTGGTTCATCAAGCTGGGCACTGCCTTTGCCAGTTTTGTGGCAGGAATCCTGATAACACTGACCCTCTTCGATCAGACACAGGTAACCAAAGTTGACAGCCTCCAGGGAAGCGTGGGTGACATGCAGAGCAAGCTCGAGTACTGGAGAGGGTATGATGGTGCAGGTGCCGGCGCAGAATTGATCAGGGGTGCCGGGGCACAGACATCAGAGGCCCTGAAGGAGACAAAAGACTACCTTCTTTATCTTGAAAATGAGGTGGCAAAAAAGCCGGAGAAGAAAAGAACCGGGTACGCTGAGAATGACACCAGCAGGAGAGATGTATTCTTTAATGCTTCCACGGCTTCAAAGTCCCTCATCAGTGAACTGGAATCAATGGATGCAGCCCTGGCCCAGGCATCGCCGGCACATGCCGATTCACTCATCAGGGCGGCAATTCCTCTCATTATGCAGTCGAAACTGATGAAGGCGAGGATCTATTCATACGATCTGCTGGCACACCTTCAGGCCAGGACGAAACAGCATGAGAAAAGCAGGGAGCATACGACACAATTGACTCAGAAAATCTCCGCCATCAATGACCGAGTCCTTGCCCTGAGCCCCGGTTCTGCACCGGATCTGCTTTACAATGAGCTGGCCGCGATTGAAAAGGACATAGAGCCGCTGAAAAAGCAGTCGCCCTATACCCTGCTGATGATGAGGGTGGTGGAAATCGGCCTGCCGACGCTCTTAAGCCTGTTGGCACTGTTCTTTGTGATCCGGTACACACTGACCGAGAAAAGGACATTTGAGATAAAGGAGCTTCTGCGGCAGAGGAACAGGGACAAATAAAAGGGCACTGGGCAGCCGGGAGGAAAAGGGACGCTGAAGAAGGCACAGGGCGACGGGATGACAACAGGTTACACAAGATTAAGTTGACAGTTATGGGATTTAGTATTAAGGGACGTAATTTCATTCAGGATGGTAAAAAGGTATTTCTCAATTCGGGAGAGATACATTATTTCAGGATCAGGCGCGAACTGTGGGACAAGCACCTTGGTGAGGCCGTGAAGGCCGGCCTCACGTCAGTAAGCACATATATCCCCTGGGCCTGGCATGAGGAAGAGGAGGGGCTGTTCGACTTTGACGGCTCAATATGCCCTGAGAAAGACCTTGAAGGATGGCTCCGCAGTTGCCACGAACATGGACTGACATGCATTGTAAAACCGGGTCCCTTTATCCTTGCCGAATACAGGGGCTCCGGTCTGCCTGACTGGTTCATTGAAAAGCACGGAGAGGAGGTCCGTATGCGTACCCGGGACGGCAGGATGGTCATGAGTGACGGGGTCAGCCTCTTCAGTGAAAGGTACATTGAGAAGGTGGGGTTGTGGTATGACAGGATAATGCCTCTGATCCGGCGGAATGAAGCCTCCTCCGGCGGACCAGTAATAATGATGCAGATATGCAATGAGATAGGAGTATTCTCATGGCTTGCACATCAGGCAGACTATGGCAACGCCGTGAGAGAAAGGTTCATCTCGTGGCTGAAGGAGACGATCGGAAGCATCAATGAGGTGAATAAGCTATGGGGAACAGATTACACCGGCTTTGAGCGTCTTGAGCTCCCGCCCGACGGTCAGACACCGTATTCTTCAGCAGGAGACCGTGGACGCGACAATATATGGCACTTATTCTGGAGGAAATACTACGGCGACTACCTGAGGATGCTGACCGTCATGGCCAGAGAGAGAGGCGTTACGGTTCCCCTCTACCACAATCTTCCCGGATGGATCTACGGCAACGGTTACGAGTTCCCGGTCAATAACACCATGTATGAGGATCTCTTCAATGAGAAGAGTGAAATTTTCTTCGGAGTCGATCATATTCCCGAATTCGTTTCATACCGCAACATGCATGACGACCGGATTGTTAATGACATTACAGGCGCGATGCAGGGCAAAGGTCCGCTTTTTGCAGCCGAGTTCCAGAGCGGATCACGTGAATATCACGTTGTAACGAACCCCCGCGAGATTGACCTGTTCTATAAGGCAAGCATTGCCAACGGCCTGACGGGATGGAACTATTATATGTTCTCACAGGGACGGAATGCAGAGAGGAAAGGTTACTCAGGAGACACTTTCTACTGGTTTACTCCCCTGACAGCAGAAGTTGAGCGAACAAGTGCATTCGCTTCGGTGGAAAGAATGAGCCGGATGCTGAAAGTATCAGAAGACATAATTGTTGAAGCGCAGCGAAGGGCAGAGGTTTGCGTACTCTTTTACCCGCCAGCCTATGCCACTGAGCTTGAACGGCCTTCAGGCGCAAGCGGCCTCAGGTTTGTCCCCTCAGCCATACGCAGGCCGGCTTACTTTGACGGGTTGCTGAGGGTGTTGCAGATTCTTAACATAGACTATGACATGGCTGACCTGAACAGGGCTACGGCAGAATCATTAAGCAGCTACAAACAGGTATGGGCCTTCGTTACCGATGAGATGGATGCCCCGGCGCAACAGACAATAGCCGATTACATCACCAATGGCGGGAATGCTGTTATTTACCCCTATATGCCTGACCGTGAAGTGTCTCATAAAAAGTGTACGGTGCTGCGTGATGCGCTGCAACTGGCACCTTCAGGTAGCGAGATCATTGATTCACCGCTTATAGATATCCTCAGTTTCCGCGACATCAAATGCAACAATCCGATCATGACCTTTGCAGAGGAGTCATTGGCCGGTACTGAAATAATTGCACGGACCATTAACGGCACTCCATGTGGAGTAACCAGGAATGTGGG
>CAZHTG010000010.1:8533-70815 GCA_964535795.1 uncultured Rikenella sp. | reverse complement strand
AACGATGTTCACCCGCCCTCACTGCGTACCCGTCTGATAGGCTCGCTGCCTGAGATTTACAGTCTCTTCTCACTGATACCCGGTATCTTCAACTTCTTCGCCACCAATCGCGTCACATCACTGATAATAAAGAATCTTTCCGGCTTTGCCTCTCAGCGAAGCATACCGGTTCTGGCGCCGATGACCTTCCGAAGGTGGCTCCGGAGGAACCTGGAAAAAATCAATCCTGCCAAACCTGTCGGCGAGCTCTGTCTCTTTATTGATGAGTTCACAGATCACAATGATGCCCATGTAGGTATCAGTGCTGCGAAGCTGCTTACCGGCCTGGGCTACAGGATAATAACGGTCAGGCATGCCGCCAGTGCCAGGACCTATATTTCCAAAGGGTTTCTCCGCAGGGCGAAGAAGCTGATTATCAAAAACATTGAGACATTTGAACCTCTGGTCAGCACCGGGCGGCCGCTGGTGGGTATTGAGCCTTCTGCCATCCTGGGGTTCAGGGATGAGTTCCCTGATCTTGCCGGTGATGAGCACCTGGAGCAGGCGCTGATGCTGGCTGGTAATGCCTTTACCCTTGAGGAGTTCATTGTCAGGGAGTTCAAAGAGGGAAGGATAATGCGGGAGATGTTCAGAAGTGATGCTGCCGAGGTCCTTGTACATGTCCATTGCCAGGAGAAGGCGATAACCACCTCTGCCCCGGTGATCGAGGCATTGAGCATACCTTCAGGTTATAATGTCAGGGAGATACCCTCGGGCTGCTGTGGCATGGCAGGAGCTTTCGGTTACGAGAAGGAGCATTATGATCTCTCGCAGAAGGTAGGTGAACTGGTTCTCTTCCCCGACGTGAGGGCGGCATCGGATAAGACCATCATCTGCGCTCCCGGAACAAGCTGCCGCCATCATGTGAAGGACGGCACGGGAAGGATCGCCCTTCATCCGGCGGAGGTACTCTTCGCTGCGCTCAGTAGAGGCAATAGGCAGTAGGCAGTAGTCTGATTTACTGCATAATATGCAAAATCTACCTTAATATTGCCAACACTATTGCCAATTACCTACTGCCTAAAGCAATTCGAAGGGATCAGAGTCCCGCCAGATGGGCATGTCAGTGCGGTATTTCTCAAGCGATTCCATCGATAGCATGGCTGAGACAACACCCTCGGCGCCGGGCTCAAGGGAGGCAAGCATCTCACCCCTCGGACCAATGATAGCTGAGTCGCCCATGTATGTAGTCCCGTCAGGATTTTCTCCCACCCGGTTCACTCCGATCACGTAACACTGGTTTTCTATGGCCCTGGCCACCAGCAGCGCCTTCCAGACAGAGCTGCGGACCGAGGGCCAGTTGGCCGAATAGATGATAACATCAGTGTCGCCCCGGTTCCTTGACCAGACAGGGAAGCGCAGATCATAGCAAACCTGCAGGTTAAAGCTGAACTCTCGGTAACTGACCACAACGCGCTTATTGCCACGACTGTAAACAGTCTGTTCTCCGCTCATGGAATGAAGATGGCGTTTGTCATAAAAGGTGACCTGGCCCTCGGGTGTTACTAGAACCAGTCGGTTAAAGAATTTACCCTCCTCCTCAATGATAAGGGAGCCGCAAAGGGCATAGCCTCCTTCAGCAGACTTCTCAAGCATCCATCTGACAGAGGGTCCCTCCATGGTCTCGGCAAGGGCTGAAGGATTCATCGAAAAGCCCGTGGTGAACATCTCGGGCAGGACCACCATGCCGCTTCCAGGGGCTGCCGCCTCCAGCAGGGAAGAGATATGCGCGAGGTTTGCACTCTTGTCTTCCCACTTCAATCCGCTTTGTACTATCGTCGCTTTCATCACCACAAAATTTGTCCTAAAGGTATAAGGGAACCTGCATATAACAGGTTTGGCTAAGGTTATGTTCGATCAGTACAATGGATGGAGGTTTCATAAAACAAAAAACAGGCCCGAAGCCTGTTTCCTTGTTTTTCAGATATTTACTTTCCCGAAACATCCTGGTGATACCCGTTGAAGATCGAGGTTACCAGCGGCTTGTAATAGAGCCAGAAGAACCTCCGGGGATCATTAGGATTATCCGAGTAGAGTAAGGCCTTGCCGCTCTTCTGAATATTCTTTAACCTGGCAGTCCAGAACGGTAATTCGTTATAGGTAAAATCACCCGAAAAATAATATGTGCGCTGAACCAGTGGTTCCTGCGTGACAGCCGGAAAGACTGCCGTGAGGTCGTTAACGGCAAGCAGGGTATCACCTGCCGGGGTCGTTTTGAGTACGAACTCGGACACCACATTGTTCTGACCGGGGTCAATTATGTCAAAGCTGTTGGTATATGGAATCTCCAGCGGCACGTTGAATTGTCCGGCATAGCTATCGCTGGTGGTTATCACCGGAAGGGCCGATGTCAGTTGTTTCCCCTCCTCCAGGACGATAATGCTGTTTTCTCTCAGGAGAACCACGCCGGGATTGGTAAACGTCCATGGTTCGCGGTGCTGCTTCCTGTATAGGGCCGGCATCCATCCGGGAACACCCTGCGGTGAGATTGTGTCGAGGCTGCGGTAATACTGTCCCATCCATCCTTTTGAAGAGATACCGAGCAGTTCTTCCGTCTTAAATCTCTCAAGGCCTGCTGTGGGGTAATCAAATGTGTTGTATTCGACAATCACCAGTTTGTCGCGTTTCTTCATCTCAGACAACAGGAGATAGTCGTTGTTGTTAAGTCCGCCGTACAGCTTGCGCGACCGGCGTGCCTTCTTTATCCCCTGGTACCAGTCATTGAAGAATACTCCGTATGTGTCAGTGTAATAGAGAGCGTCATTGTTCTCTGCAAGTTCAATCAGTTCTGTCAGGCGGAAGTCTCTCTTCCTGAACTGTTTCTCCCTTACGGGCCTGAGTGGAATAAAGCCGTAGTAGTCCTTTGCTGCCGAATAGCTGCCTCCCTTTTCCCCTCTCACAAATCTTCCGTTGGTCAGGACATAAACAAATGACCGGTGATTCAGCCTGTCAAGCGTGGGAACTGTCTTGTCCAAAATCACCACATCGATGGGTTTCTTTTCCTGGAAAGCCCACCGGATGAAGCTCACAGCCGGAATTAACAGCAGAACCGCCAGAATGATTAAAATGATCAGCAGAGGTTTTTTCATAGTTACCAGAATTTGATAATATCCTGTTGCTAAACGAATTTCTTGGTATAAACAGTATGTGTGATGTGAAAATTAATTGCTAAATGTATTAATTAATTTCATTATAAAGAAAATATTTTCCCCGAAAATGGCAAAAAGCAGAGCGCGGCAAGCGTTTTTATAATAATTTGCAGCTGTATTTTTCACGAAGCCATATGTTTTCAAATCAGCCACTTGCAGACAGATTAAGACCAAGGTCCCTTGAGGAGTTCGCCGGGCAGGAGCACCTGGTCGGTCCGGATGGAGTCCTGAGGAAGGTAATTGAGTCCGGGAATGTACCTTCATTCATTCTCTGGGGTCCGCCGGGGGTGGGCAAGACTACTCTTGCACGCATCGTGGCCGCCAGACTGGAGAGGTCGTTCTTTCAGTTAAGCGCTGTAAGCAGCGGAGTCAGGGAGGTGCGCGAGACCATTGAGAAAGCCAGGAGCCAGCAGTTCTTCGGCAAGCCCAACCCCATACTCTTCATAGATGAAATCCACCGTTTCAACAAATCGCAGCAGGACTCACTGCTTGGTGCCGTTGAACAGGGTATACTTACTCTTATAGGCGCCACAACTGAGAATCCCTCGTTTGAAGTTATCTCTCCCCTTCTCTCCAGGTGCCAGGTCTATGTGCTCAGACCGCTTGATGATGAACTACTTAAAGGACTGGTAGACAAGGCGCTTGTGACCGACTTCTACCTGTCACAGCATAAGGTCACGATCAGGGAGTATGAGGCCCTGATCCGCATCAGCGGCGGCGATGCAAGAAAGCTGTATAACGCCCTTGAGCTGACGGTTTCGCTGGAAGCTGAAAAGGGAAATGATGAGATTATCATGACCGACGCACTTGTGCTCAGTCACGTGCAGCAGAATCTGGCCATGTACGACAAGAACGGCGAGCAGCATTTTGACATCATCTCAGCGTTTATCAAGTCGCTGAGGGGCTCGGACCCTAACGCTGCCGTTTACTGGCTTGCACGCATGGTGGAGGGTGGCGAGGACGTAAAATTCATTGCGCGCCGTATGGTCATTCTGTCTGCCGAGGATATCGGCCTTGCCAATCCCAATGCCCTGCTGCTGGCCCAGGCCTGCTTCAACGCCGTCAACCTTGTCGGTTGGCCGGAGTCGAGGATAATACTCTCAGAAACAGCCGTATACCTCGCCACTTCACCCAAGAGCAACGCCTCTTACATGGCTATTGAGAACGCCATCGGTGCGGTGCACCGACATGGCGACCTGCCGGTGCCGCTGCACCTTCGCAATGCTCCCACAAAGCTGATGAAGGATCTCGGTTATCACAAAGGTTACAGGTACGCGCATGACTATGAAGATAATTTTGTAGCTGACAACTACCTGCCTGAGGAGATTACCGGGACGATTTTTTATGAACCGGGCAGCAATGCCCGCGAAGATGAAATTCGTAAACAACTTGCATCGAAATGGCAAAATATTTATAAATATCCTGCCGATGGCAAATAAATATTTTAGTAAATTTATACCATGAAAGTCAATGAGTCTGGTATTTAGTCATTGATATAAAGCTAATTTCTTTTAATAATCTACTAATCAAATTGTTATGAAAAAGTCAATTATTCTTCTGGTATCTCTTCTGGTGGCATCAGTCTGCAGTGCCCAAACGCTGGATGAGATTGTAAACAAGTACTATGCGGCCAACGGATCCGAGAACCTTGAGAAGGCCACCACCCTCTGCATGGAGGGAAGGGTAAGCCAGATGGGGACTGAGATGCCAATGAGCATCATGGTAAAGAAGCCCGGTATGGTGAAGATGATCATCACCTACAGCGGAATGGAGATCATCACAGCCTATGACGGTGAAAAGGGTTTCATGGTGAATCCCCTTGCCGGCATGACTGATCCTGTTGAGATACCGGCAGAGCAGCTGGGCGGCATCCAGGAATACAATATGTTCCGCGACAACCTGCTGGAGTCGTTCAAAGCCGGCAGGCTGAAGCTTGAGGGTGAGGAAGCCGTGGAAGGAAAGCCCGCGTTCAAGCTTACCATCACCGACGAGTCCGGCAAAGCGTCAACAGTCTTTGTCGACAAGGAGAGTTTCCTGACCGTCAAGACCGTTGCGTCTGTAGAGCAGATGGGCCAGGTGATGGAAGTTGAATCCTACATCAAGGAATACATGGAGGTCGGCGGCGTGAAGTTCGGCAAGGTCATCACCCAGATGGTCAACGGCATGGAGCTTGGTGGCATGACTATTGACAAGATCGAGCTCGACAAGGTGCTTGACGATTCGGTCTTTAAGATCAATTGAACCGGTTCTCCCGTTTTGCGCCTGCGGCATCCGAAAGTCTGATTAAGCTCCGGCGATATCGGGCATAAAGAGAGGCAGAAGTACAGTCAAATTATTAAATATCAACAGGTTCATAAAAATAAAAATGCCGCCCGGTCAGGGTGGCATTTTTATTTCAAAGGCAGGCCTGTAAGCCGGGTTCTGTCGTGATGCGGTATCCTGCCAGAGGATTATGCATCTGTTCCGTCATTTATCTTGTCCCGCAGTCGCCTGCGGGCTCGTACGACCTACCCCCCGGCTCGGGCGAGCAGCCCTCAGGCGCCGGTATACATGGTCTTTCAACCCATCAGGTGTACGGCTCCCGGTGTCACCACCGGGACCGGTGAGCCTTTACCTCACCTTTTCACCAATTCCCCGCCCTGAGGCGTGGCTGTTATTTTCTGTTACACTGCTATACCCTTTCGGATATCTTCCCGTTAGGAAGGATGGAGCTCTCTGTTGCCCGGACTTTCCTCTCCCGGTCGTTGGACCTGGGGCGACGGACCGGCCTGCCAGGATGCAAAGATACGCAATTTCATGAGGTTTCTGATCACCCCCTGCCTATGGCTCAAAGATGCTGATCGTCTTGATATTAAGGAATTCATGCAATCCCTCCACGGCCAGTTCACGGCCGTATCCCGATTCCTTTACGCCTCCGAAGGGGAGTCCCGGCTCAGATTTGACAAAACCGTTTATGGCAACTGTCCCTGTATCGATCTCATGAGCCATATCCGTCGCCAGTCTTACGTCAGCAGTCCAGATTGCAGCCCCAAGCCCGTAAGGTGTATCATTTGCCATTTTAACGGCCTCAGCGGTAGTGCTGAACCTGAACAGGGGTGCAACAGGACCGAATGTCTCCTCAGTTGCCAGGGGTGATGAGAGGGGCACATCCTCCACTACGGCAGGGATGAAGAGAGCCGGTCTCTCCTGTCCGGCCCTGCCCCCGCACAGCAACCTCGCCCCTTCTCGGATGCTGTCGCTGAGCTGTCTCTCGAGATCATCAGCGGCAGCTACGCTTACCATCGGACCTATTTCAGTCTGAGGGTCGAGCGGATCACCGGCCAGAAGGGCTCTTGCCGCTGCAAGGAACTTTCCCCTGAATTCATCATAGATATCATTATGGACTATTATTCTCTTTGCCGCAATGCAGCTCTGCCCCCCATTCTGGAAACGGGAAAAGAGAGCCGCTTTTACGGCCTTATCCACAGGGGCGTCAGGGAAGACAATGAAGGGATCGCTCCCACCCAGTTCCATCACCAGTTTTTTGAGGTGCTCACCTGCCACAGAGGCGACCTTTTTCCCGGCAATGTTACTGCCTGTGAGAGATACTCCCCTTGTGCGACGATCAGCGATCAGTGTGCTGACCTGAGCATGTGACGGGAAGATGGTTCTGAAGAGACCTGCGGGATATCCTGAAGCAATGACTATCTCTTCAATGGCCAGGGCACAACGCGGAACATTGGAGGCATGCTTCAGCAGGGCAGCATTTCCGCCTGCAAAGGCCGGGACAATGAACCTGAAAACCTGCCAGAAGGGAAAGTTCCAGGGCATAATACCCAGGATGATTCCCTGGGGTTCATGGCAGATGATGCTCTCGCGTGCAGAAGAGTCCCTCACCTCATGCTTCAGTATCTGCAGAGCGTTATCCGCATACCATGAGCAGAGCAGCGCGCACTTGTCAATCTCCGCCAGCCCCTGCGTGACCGGTTTGCCCATTTCAGAGGCCATCAGCTCAGCCAGCTCCTGCCGGCGGGACAAAAGGCTGATGCTGAGTTCATTCAGCCTGGCGCACCGGGTTTCTTTATTAAGGGTACGCCACTGGCGAAAGGCTTCGTCCGCCCTCTCAATGATCACGGAAAGTTCACTGTCGGTCATTTCCTGAAAGTGCCCCTCCTCTCTCTGCAGCCATGGGTTAAAGCTAATGTAAGCCATATATCTTATTTTTTGATAGTTACCAGAGTAGCGCCGTCGTAGCCATAACGGCTGAAAGATGCATCGCCAAAACTGCATGAGTGATACTCCTCAGTGAGAATGGTTCTTATCTCATCCCTCAGCCTGCCGCTGCCCACACCATGTATGAAAACGATCTCCTTTACTCCCGCCCTGATGGCACTGTTCATCTCTCCCCTGAACCGTGCCAGCTGACGGTCAATGGCCTCCGCTCCCCCCTGCCGCGGCCTGAGATGCAGGTCCACCTCCCTGATGGCCGCTCTGCCTGAAGCAGTTGTTCCTGGTCTGTTCCCTTTCATGGATGCAATTATTATACTCAAATTTAGCTAATTTTGCGCGACCTGGAAATATGAGCCGACTTTACCGCAATATCAGGATAACCGATTACTCGTATGAACTGCCCGGCGAGAGGATAGCAAAATACCCTCTCCCTGAGCGAGACCGTTCGAAGTTACTGGTATGGGACGGAAGATCGGTCACTGACATGATTTTCAGAGAGGTACCATCGCTGATAGAAAAAGAGAGCCTGCTGGTATTCAACAATACTAGGGTGATAAGGGCACGTCTCCGCTTCAGGAAAGAGACCGGAGCGGTAGTGGAAATCTTCTGCCTGGAGCCTGATCACCCTGCTGATTTCGCCCTGAACCTCTCCTCAGGCGGTCAGGTGGAATGGAAATGCCTGATTGGCAATCTGAAGAGGTGGAAATCCGGTACGCTGGTCTCAGGATTCAATCACGGTGGCAGTGTTCATGCTCTGACAGCAGAGAGGCTGCATGCCGAAGGTGATGTCTTTGTTATCAGGTTCTCGTGGGATGATGTCACAATATCATTTGCCGATGTGCTTGAATCCATGGGTCATATGCCCATACCCCCTTATCTTTGCCGTGACGATGAAGAGAGTGACGCATCATCCTATCAGACCCTTTATGCCCGTGTAAGCGGCTCAGTGGCAGCCCCCACTGCCGGGCTGCATTTTACCCGGGCAGTACTTGACGCACTGTCCGGCAGAGGGATCGAAAGAGCAGAAGTAACCCTTCATGTCAGCGCAGGCACCTTCAGGCCGGTGAAGTCGGAACTGATCGGTGACCACATGATGCATACCGAGCATTTTTTTGTCACCAGGGATACTTTAGAGCGGCTCAGGGGCAAAAAGATCACGGCTGTGGGAACTACTACGGTCCGCACCCTTGAGAGCCTCTACTGGCTTGGATTGAGCTCTGCTGAGGGCCGTTGGCCTGCAGAAGGGATACCGTCCGTTTCACAGTGGGAGCCATATGAGTCCCCTGCCGGGACAGGCACCGGACCCGAAACGGACCGGCTGAGGACCGGCATGGAGCCTTCATCTGCCAATGACCGGCGGTCGCCGGTCATGGATCTTGCATCTGCCGGTGATACCCGGTTGCCAGGTATGGACCCAAACGCTGCCATTGACCAGCTCCTTTCAGTTATGGATCTGACAGGCAAGGAGGTCCTTGAAGCGAAAACAGATATCATTATCGTCCCTGGCTACAGGTTCCGTCTCACACGGAACATGATCACAAATTTCCATCAGCCGGGCAGCACCCTGCTCCTGCTTGTGGCAGCATTCACCGGCAATGCCTGGAGGGATATCTATAATCATGCCCTTGCTGAAGACTACCGTTTTCTCAGTTACGGAGACAGCATGCTGCTGATCGCGGATCATGACTGACTGAAAAAAACCACCTTGTAAATATCCTTCCCCGAAAAAATCTTCATTTATATTTGCATAAATGTAAAACATACTTTACATTTGTTGCTGTATACTTTACATGAGATGGAATTAGGCAACAACATGCGGAGGCTGAGGTTTGAGAACCATGAGATGTCCCAGGAGGAGCTTGCGCTGGCTGTGGGTGTAACCAGACAGACAATTCATTCCATCGAAAGGGGAAAATTTGTACCCTCTGCCCTGCTTGCTTTCAGGATTGCCGGATTCTTCGGCAGGAATGTTGAGGAGGTCTTTTATATTATTGACAGCCAGAATAAAACAGAGAGTATCAGTGTATAAACTATCGACATATGGCACAGTCAAATTCATTGTCCGGAAAGAGTAAGCAGCTGCAGACAATACTCTTTGTGACCCTGGTATTACTTACCGGATCCTTCCTGTGGATCTTTTACGATATATACGCATACCTTGAGATACAAGCCAGGTCGGACGCAGTTGAAAGGATCAGCAGTGTTATCGGTATTGGATTCGTTGTACAGATTTTCCTTTACATCTCATTTGGAATAGTTGTCCTGACGGCGTTCAGAAGCGGACTCAGATCTGACAGACTGGTCATTTTAAGTATTATAGCCGGTGTGGTTTCCGCCATCTTTCTAGTATTTGATTTCGCAGCGCTGGAAGATATAGGCACCGATTACCTGGTGCACGGATATGACTGCGCCATGGAATGGATATGGCTCTTCAGTTCCCTGGCAGTCCGCCTGTTTTTCTATGTGACGGCATACCTGCTTATAATCAGAATATTAAGAGGCGTCAGGTCATTGACCTATACGGGAAAAACAATTGTTGATGAGATAATCTATGAGGTTACACAATATGTAGGCATTGTCTGCGGCCTCATCGGGGTCATATTTACTTCATACGTATATGTCGCCCTTAAGGATTTTACGATGATAAACTGGCTTGTATGGCTTCTGATGTTCTATTGTCTTGTCATTATCCTGCCATATTTTACAATGATCATTTACTGGATCATAAGGCTGGCAGGAAAATCGGAAATGACACTGTTTGACGAAAAGGTAAGGCAGGACATTGCCCAGGCGGGGCTGACCGCATGGCTCGTATCGATCCCGGTTATGGTTCTGATCTTTGTCTCCGATTTTGGGAAAACGCCTTCAGCCACAATGCTAATGTGGTTTCCATTTTATCTTTTTTCCACCTTGCTGGTCTTCTCCGTTTCATTGCTGGAGAGGTTTAAGAAGAGATGACAGGGGCTGATCTCAATTTTTCTCTTCAGACAATATAACTATCAATCGTTCAGCTAAATGTTCTACATCATCTGAAGTTGTATCCCAGCTGGTCATGAGCCGGTATTCTGACAGCTGTTCGTTCCAGGGATAGAAGAAATATTCCCTTCTGAGCCGTTCGGCAACCTCATGCGGCATGATCACGAAAACACCGTTTGATTCAACCTTCTGGGTGATGGTCACGCCCTTAATCTCACGCAGTCTTTTTTCAAGCTCTTTTGCCATTGTATTTGAATGCGTGGCGCACTCCTTCCACAGTCCGTCTGACAGCCAGGCAATGTACTGTGCTGATATGAAACGCATTTTTGATGCGAGCTGCATCCCCTGCTTGCGGAGGAATTTAAATCCCTGTGTGAGTCCCGGCTTCAGAAAGCAGACAGCCTCACCGTACATCATACCGTTTTTCGTCCCTCCGAAAGAAAGGAGATCGACACCGGCGTCAGTGGTGAACGTCCTGAACGGAAGGCCGAGCGCGACTGCTGCGTTGGCCAGCCGTGCGCCGTCCATATGAAGGAGCATGTTATTGTCGTGTGCATAGTCAGCCAGTCTCTTTATCTCTTCCACGGTGTATATTGTTCCCATCTCTGTTGCCTGTGAAATTGATATCACAGCCGGCTGGCTGTGATGCTCAAAGTCAATGCCATGCATATGTCTCTTAAGCATTTCCGGTCTTACCTTCCCGTCGGGAGTATCAACAGTAAGGAGCTTGCAGCCTGTAAATTTCTCGGGAGCTCCACATTCATCACCCTCTATGTGGGCAGTATACGCTGTAATGACAGAGTTCCATGATTTTGTCACGCCGGCCAGTCCGAGAACATTTGCAGCAGTGCCTGTGAATACAAAATATATCTCCGTTTCGGGGCCAAGCTCTTTTCTGAGCATCTCCTTCGCCATGCCAGTATAGGGATCGTCACCGTAGCCAACAACATGACCACTGTTTACACGCAATATTTCCTTCATTACGGCAGGATGCACACCGGAATTATTGTCGCTTGCAAAACCGCGTTTCAGTACAGGCTCACTCATAGGTTCGTTTTTAAACCGTGCAATTTAGCCAAAAGCTCTCACCGCTGCAATATTCTTTAGCTATCTTTACGTTTTGAGCGCATCATGAACAGATATTTCATATACCTCTCTTTCAGGGGCACCGCCTACAACGGCTGGCAGCTTCAGCCGGGAAAGCACACTGTTCAGGGTGTGCTCGCAAAGGCGCTCAGCACGGTTCTGTCGGCTCAGACGGCAGTGACAGGTGCAGGCAGGACCGACACCGGGGTTCATGCCTCCTACTTCTGTGCCCATTTTGATGGTGTCCGTGATGACCTTCATGAGGACGGCCAGCTCCTTTACAACCTGAACAGCCTGCTGCCCGATGACATTGCAGTCAGAAAGATCCTGAAGGTAAAGTCTGACGCCAATGCCCGTTTTGACGCCCTGTCGCGCACTTACAGGTATACAGTCACCCGGGTGAAGGATCCCTTTGTCTCGGACACTGCCTGGCTGCTATACTGGCCGCTGGATCTCGAAAGGCTGAATGAAGCCTCATCGATACTGTTGAGGCACAGCGATTTCACAAGCTTCAGCCGGCTGCATGGAGGGAACAAGACCAATATCTGCAGGGTTACGCATGCGCACTGGGATGAGGAGCCGGGCAGGCTTTTCTTCACCATCACCGCTGACCGTTTTCTGCGAAACATGGTCAGGGCTATTGTCGGCACATTGATACCTGCAGGCAGGGGCAAACTTTCGCCGGCAGATTTTGAGGCAATACTTAACGGGAAGGACCGCGGGCTGGCGGGTCAGTCAGCCCCGGCGCACGGGTTGTCTCTCACAGCGATAGAATATCCGGAAAACCTTTTTAGCTGATCTCTTCGTTCCATATTTTCCAGGCGAGATCCGCCTGAACAAGGAACATCTCCTCTCCATTGACTGTCTGGCAGCCATGAGCCTCTCCCTCTGCGAGGAATGCAGTCACCGGGGGATTATAGGTCAGGTCGAAAAGCAACTGGCCGTCACGAAGGTAACTGTAATCGATGGGAGGCATGGCATCGATGTCAGGTGCCATCCCGACAGGGGTTGCATTGACTATCAGTCCTGCCTCACTTATCACATCACCCGGAAGCTCATCATATGAATAACCCCCTCTCAAAGGCCTTCGCGACACGGGTATGGCGATGATGTTCAGGTCGATAAGAGTATGCATCACGCTCTTTGACGCGCCCCCTGTGCCAAGCACCAGGGCAGATTCGGGAAGGGTTATCAGGTTTCTGAGCAGCGATTCCCTGAAGGCGGGAGCATCGGTATTGAATCCCTGGAGGAATGGCCTGCCGTGCCTTCTGCTGACCCTGACGGTATTGACAGCGCCGATCTCCGAGGCGACAGGGTCAATCTCGTCAAGGAAATCAATTACCTCGATCTTGTATGGGATGGTGACATTGAACCCGCAGAGATCCTGTTCTATCTCAAGCAGGTCTGGCAGCTTCCCTATATCGGACAGTTCGAATTTACGGTAAGCATGACCGGAGATTGACTCCTTTTCAAATTTTTCCGTGAAGTGTTTCTGAGAGAATGAGTGCCCGAGCGGATATCCTATGATACCGAAGAGTCTCATTTCAAGCTTTCTGGAAGGAAGCTGAAGAAGGTGTCACTCCTCAGCCCGAGCCTCAGTGACTCGAGTGCGATGATCTCATTCGGAGCGATGTTTCCCAGGTTGACATTAGCCCCGAAGTTGACGATGAACCATGCCTGCTGCTGTTTCAAAGGCGCTTCCCAGAGAACCTTATTGAAGCCGATATCCCTGGAGATGGTGTTTATCAAATCAAGGTTGACCGATCCGTCATCGTTATATATTCCGATGGTACCCGATTCGCGGGCCTCGGCGATGACTTTGACTGAGCCGGCCTCCAGTTCTGCCTTCATCATCTCAACCCACTGAGCCGGTGTAAAGACGATATTCTTCTTTTTTGAGCCAACCTCGGAGATGACAGTGAATTCCTTTGACAGCTTTTTGATGTATTTCAGCTTATCGCTGTGTTCGAACTCGTATGACCCGTCGGAAACTTCAACCATTGTCACTCCTGAATCCCTGAGCAGGTCAACATATTCACCATAGAGGCCACGTATGACAAATGCTTCAAAGAGAGTGCCTCCGAAGTAGACTGTCATCCCGGCATCATGGTAGGTCTTTATTTTTCTGTCGACATCCGGTGTGATCACCGAGGTACCGAAGCCAAGTTTTACATAATCGACATATTCACTCCCCACAGAGGCAAAATCCTCAGCCTCCCTCAGGCTCAGTCCCTTATCCATCACCATGGTAAGTCCATGCTTCCTTGGCTTTGAGGGTCTCTCAGGAATATGTGTAAGAAGTTGTGCTGCTTTTGTCATGATCAGTTGGTTTTCCTGAAAAGTCGTTTCATAGCATTGGTCAGTTTCTCCTCAGGAAGGAGAACGGCATATTCCTCGAGAAGCTCGTTATCGAGTCTGGATGCCCTGATCAGTGCCCTTGCGGCATCAGTCAGGTTGCCTGTATGGAGGTATGCCGATGCAAGCAGGAAGTGAATTCCGGGCAGGTCGCCGCTGATCCGTCTTGCCTTTTTAAGTATGCGTATGGCTCCCCTGTATGAACCGGTCATCATTACCACGATGCCTATTTCGATCCACGCCTCGTCATAGTAACCGTCAAGCAACAGTGTCTCACGGTAGCATCTGACGGCCTCCTTGATATTGCCGAGCATGACATAGGCCTTACCCAGTGAGAACCAGTAGTCAGGGTTCTGTGCATCGATCTCTATAGCCCTTTTCAGGGGAGAGATGCTCTCAGCAGGCCTGTTCCTGGTGAGCGAGAGCAGGCCGAGGCCGTACCACGGATCCGGGAATTCGGGGGTTATGTCAATAGCCTCGGTATAATACTTGCGGGCCATCACCTCATCACCGGTCTTGTCATAGCATTCTGCAAGGTATGTCAGTCCCTCAAGGCTGTCGGGCTCCTCCTCGACAAACTCGCGGTAGACATCCATTGCTTCGCTGTATTTCTCGAGGTTGCTCAGTATGTTGGCCTTGTTAAAGAGGGCGAATGTGTTTTCCGGGTTGATGGCAAGAGCGTAGTCGTAGGCCTCAATCGATTTTCCGTATTCGCCTGTCTTGTTATAGATTATGCCGAGGTTATACCATGCGCTGTCAGACCAGGGCTCCTCGTCGAGGTATTGCGTGTAAAACTTTATGCTCCTCCTGTGGTCGCCCTTCTTGTCATAGGCATATGCCAGGTCATAAATATGTGCCGGAAAGTCTGGCTCCATCTCTGCGAGTCTGTGCAGGTATGGTATCATCTCCTCGTGGTAGTTGAGGTTCTGCAGCACCGAGGTGATGCTGTACAGGATTGTCTCCTGGTCCTCGGAATCGGATGCGAGGGCGAGGTCAAAGACGCGCCGTGCCCCGCTTATATCGCCCAGCATTGCCAGGGCAGTCCCCTTGCAAAGATAGATATCATAATTGCCCGGTTCAATGTTCTCCAGGCGTTTGGTGATGGCCAGCGCCTCCGTTGCCCTCCCCTTCTCAAGCATGACACGTGCCTTCCTTATCAGTATCGGTACCGAGTTCGGATGGAGCTCACAAGCAAGTGAGGTTGCCTCGAAGGCATGCGCCGGATTATTTCCTTCGAGGTAATAATCGATGATAGTCTCAAACTCAATCACATCGAAATAACAGGTCGCCTTATTCTTCCGCATCTTCTCAAACCGAAGAATAACCTCTCCCACCTCACTGTCATGCACAAAACCGTATTTCTCTTCTTCCATTCTCCCCAAAAATATTCTGCAAATGTAATACATAATCGGTACTATGTACCTGAAACCGGAATCAATTATTAACAGTAGGCCATTTTTATAAACATGATAAACAGCACATTGTAAAAATATTTCATACTGACGCAACCTTCCGGGGTTTGATTCCATCTTAGTATTGAGTTCATAAGATTACCCTCAAACCAAATATTACCCTAGAATTAACCTGAATTCTACCTTCTGAAACCGGGCCTCAAGCCCGGTTTTTTTTTGGAGTCTCATATTAAACATCTCACATGCACGTTATTAAATAAACGACTGTCATGGCCAGCAAAAGGCTTCTCTGTTTCATTCCGGCGGTGCTCCTCATTTATCTTCTCACGGGTTGCAGGGAAGAGCCCCTGAAGATCAATTATGAGCTGGGTATCTTCCCCGAACAAGTGATGGCGCTTGACGCGCTCAACACACAGTATGACGATTACAACATGGATATTGAGGCCTCACGGATCGGCTCAACACTTCCGGTGGTCTTCTCATCAAACCGTCACAGTTCAGGAGGTGAATTCAACCTGACACAGGGTATGATATGGTATCTCTTCGGTCAGACCACGGGATCATTTGATATGGGCGGTGAGATGACCAGTGATGCCTTTATTGGCAGTCTCATCTCAGTCTTCAACAGTACCGGCGACGAGTTCGGTCCCTACAGGTTCTTCAACGGCTACAACGGGCTTGAGTACATGGCAGCAGCCACCATGACACCGGGAAGCGGACTGGATATCGTATACACAAGTTACGTACCCGTTTTTACACCTCCGCCGGTCATAGCAGATCCCGTCCCTGCGAGTGTGTTCAATTCATCATCTGATGATGCCTACCTCTGCCTCAGTACCACGCTCGACACTGCCTATTTCTGTTCCGACAGGTCGGGCAACTTTGATATTTACATGATGGCGCGGCCGGAAGCCACGGGAATTGACGAATGGTTCGTTGCACCTGCAGCCACCATCGCTGCCGCTGACAGCATCAACAGTACCTCTGCCGACAAGTGTCCGTTTGTCAGGGGAAGACATATGGTTTTTGCCTCAGATATGCCGGGCGGACTGGGAGGGTTTGACCTGTACTACTCTGTGTTCCGTGATGGCAAATGGAGCTCACCGGTCAACCTGGGCCCCGGCATAAACAGTCCGGCCAACGAGTACCGTCCGGTGCTCGGAACAGATCTCAGATTTGAGAACAGGTTCCTGATCTTTTCATCTGACCGTTCAGGGGGAAAGGGAGGCTACGATCTCTATTTCACCGGCGTCAGCCTTCCCGCAAAGTAGGGTCTGGCTACCTCCTGCATGCTTTCAGCGTATTGAGAAGCAGTGAAACCCTGGTCATGGGTCCCACTCCTCCCGGCACGGGTGTGATATAGGCGCATTTCGGTGCCACACCGTCAAAGTCGACATCGCCCTTCAACCTCCATCCTGCCTTTGTCTCCGGTGCCGGCACGCGGGTGGTGCCCACGTCGATAACGACGGCGCCCTCCTTCACCATATCAGCAGTGATAAAGCCGGGCCGTCCGATGGCCGCGATGATGATGTCTGCCCTCAGGGTGGTGTCGGCAATGTCTCGTGTGCGGCTGTGCACAAGCGTGACGGTGGCATCGACACCCTTCTGTGACATCAGGATGCTGACCGGCCTGCCTACGATGTTGCTTCTTCCCACCACCACGCACTCCGCCCCCTTGAGGGGTATGTGATATCTCTTCAGGAGTTCCATTATACCTGCAGGTGTTGCGGAGACAAATGAGGGCAGGCCTGCTGCCATCCTCCCGACGTTCACCGGATGGAATCCGTCAACGTCCTTAAGCGGCGATATATTCTCTATGACCTTGTCTTCAGATATATGATCAGGAAGAGGCAGTTGCACGATCAGTCCGTCGAGATCAGGGTCTTCATTGAGCTCCGCCACCTTTGCCAGCAGTTCCTGTTCGGTAACGGTGTCCGCCATCCTGATAAGTGTTGATCTGAATCCAACCTCCTCGCAGTCTTTAACCTTATGTGCCACGTAAGTTTCGCTTCCGCCGTCGTTGCCGACAAGTATGGCGGCCAGGTGCGGCACGCGTTCGCCGCGTTTTTTCATCAGGTTTACCGCGTCGGCTATCTCGGCCCTTATCACCGCAGCTGTCTGTTTTCCGTCAATGATTTGATACATGTTGATATCTGTTAAAAGTCTGTAAAGTCGAAAGTCTAAAGGTCTAAAATCAAGAGGTCCTGCGGTCTTGCGGTCCTGCGGTCTAAGTTTCTGGTTATCAATTCTTAATTCTTAATTCCCGTCTACTGTCTTCTTGCCGCCAGTTTGGAAAGATCGCCTCCCTTGGCAACCATCTTCATGATCTTTCGTGTCTCGTCAAACTGCTTCAGGAGCCTGTTCACATCCATCACCGTTGTGCCGCTGCCTTCCGCTATTCGTTTCCTCCGGCTGCCGTTCAGGAGCGTGGGGTTGGAACGTTCTGCCGGTGTCATGCTTGAGATGATAGCCTCGATGCCCTTGAAGGCGTCATCATCGATGTCAAGATTTTTAATTGCCTTGCCGACACCGGGGATCATCCCCATCAGGTCCTTCATGTTACCCATCTTCTTGATCTGCTGTATCTGAGAGATGAAGTCGTTGAAGTCGAACTGGTCCTTGGCTATCTTCTTCTGCAGCTTTCGTGCCTCAACCTCGTCATACTGCTCCTGCGCCTTCTCCACCAGGCTGACGATATCACCCATGCCCAGTATTCTGTCGGCCATCCTCTCCGGATAGAAGATGTCAATGGCATCCATCTTTTCTCCCGCGCTGATGAACTTCACGGGCTTGTTGACCACCGATCTGATTGAGAGTGCTGCCCCGCCCCTGGTGTCTCCATCGAGCTTTGTAAGCACAACGCCGTCATAGTCTATCCTCTCATTGAACTCAAATGCGGTATTAACGGCATCCTGGCCGGTCATTGAGTCAACCACGAAAAGGGTTTCGTGAGGGTTGACTGCATTCTTTACTGCGGCGATCTCGTTCATCATCTCCTCATCCACGGCCAGCCGGCCCGCAGTATCTATGATAACAATGTCATGCCCGTTCTTTTTTGCCTCCCTCACGGCATTACGGGCTATATCAACAGGGCTGCGGCTTCCTTCCTCGATATATACGGGAACCTCAATCTGGCCACCCAGCACCTTCAGCTGTTCTATTGCAGCAGGCCTGTATACGTCGCCTGCCACCAGGACAGGGTTCTTGCCGCGCTTACTCTTCAGGTACTTTGCCAGCTTGGCGCTGAAGGTCGTCTTGCCGCTTCCCTGCAGTCCTGCTATGAGTATTACTGACGGGTTTGACTTAATGTTTATATCGATTTTCTCTCCGCCCATCAGAAGGACAAGCTCGTCATGCACGATCTTGACCATCATCTGTGACGGCTTCACCGACTGGAGGACATTCTGTCCCATGGCCTTCTGCTTGACCGTGTCAGTAAACTGCTTGGCAATTTTAAAGTTGACGTCTGCATCAAGCAATGCTCTCCGCACGTCCTTCAGTGTCTCTGAAACATTGATTTCGGAAATGGTCCCTTCTCCCTTCAGTATCTTGAAGGAACGTTCAAGTCTTTCACTAAGGCTTTCAAACATAACTATCTAAAGATATATCATTTACATTCTATCAGGGGCTTCTATCCCGAGAAGCCATAGTCCGCTCTCCAGCACCCTGCCTGTCAGCTCGGACAGTTTCAGGCGGAAGTCGCGGATTTTTCCATCATTTTCTCCGAGTATGGTATAATCATGGTAGAACTGGTTGAACTCTCTTGCCAGCTCATAGCAATAGTTGGCTATCAGGGCAGGGCTCAGTTCCGCGGCTGCCTCCTGCACCAGGGCGGGAAAATCGTTCAGCAGTTTGATGACGCTGATCTCCTTTGCGTTTGGAAGCACATCCCGGCAATCATCCCTACCGGTGCCTGCACCTGTCTCCTCAGCCTTCTTCATCACTGACCTGATCCGGGCATAGGTGTATTGAATGAATGGTCCGGTATTACCGTTGAAGTCAATTGATTCTGCAGGGTTGAAGGTCATATTCTTTTTCGGGTCGACCTTAAGTATGTAGTATTTAAGCGCCCCAAGTCCTATCTGCCTGCAGATGTTTTCCTTCTCCGTCTGGCTGTATCCTCCCAGTTTACCGAGTTCCTGCGACATTACCGTTGCCGTGGCTGTCATCTCGGCAATCAGGTCATCGGCATCGACCACGGTGCCTTCCCTGGACTTCATCCTCCCCTCCGGCAGTTCAACCATGCCGTACGAGAAATGGTGCAGTCCCCTGGCCCATTCGTAGCCCATCCGCAGCAGTGTCAGCGCAAGCACCTGGAAATGGTAGTTCTGCTCGTTGCCAACCACGTAAATATGCCGGTCAAAATGGTAGTCGTTGTATCTTATTACTGCCGTACCGAGATCCTGTGTCATATAGACGGCGGTTCCGTCGGATCTCAGCAGCAGCTTCTGGTCGAGCTTGTCTTCAGAAAGGTCTATCCAGACCGAGCCGTCCTCCTTCCTGATGAGGTGACCCTCTTCCAGCGAACTCAGGACCAGCTCCTTACCGGTCTTATAGGTGTCTGACTCGTAATAAATCTTATCGAACTCCACACCAAGAGCCTTGTAGGTGACATCAAAGCCCTCGTAGACCCAGTTGTTCATCATGTGCCAGAGGCTTACCGTCTCGCCGTCGCCTGCTTCCCATTTAAGAAGCATCCTGCGAGCCTCCTGCATGAGGGGTGCATTTTCGCGGGCCTCATCCGGTGTTGATCCGCCAGCCACCAGTTCATCGATCTGTTCCCTGTACTTCTTTTCAAACAGTACATAGAAATCGCCCACGAAGTGATCGCCCTTTATGCCTTCATCCTCCGGCCTGCGGCCGTTGCCGAACATCTGCCATGCTACCATCGACTTGCAGATATGGATGCCGCGGTCATTGACAATGTTCGTTCTGATGACATTGAATCCCGCTGCACTGCTGATCCTCGAGAGGGAGAAGCCAAGAAGGTTATTCCGTATATGTCCCAGGTGAAGCGGTTTGTTTGTATTGGGTGAGGAGTACTCGATCACCACCGTTGCAGCACCCTCTCCTGCAGGGGTAAAACCGTAGTTGCCCGATGAAGCTATTGCCTGCAGTCGTTTTGCCCACTCGGCCGGTGCAATGGTGAGATTCAGAAATCCCTTAATCACATTGTAACCGCTTATGACATCGAGATGTCCGGCAATGTACTCACCTATTTCAGCGGCAGTCTGTTCCGGTGAACGCCGTGACACGCGGGTAAGGGGAAATGCAACAAGGGTCAGGTCGCCCTCAAACTCCCTCCTTGTCTTCTGAATCTGCAGAAGGTCATCACTGACATCCGCACCCCAGAGGCTTCTGACGGCCTCTCTTATCCCCATCCTGAGCAGGTTTTCCATCCGTTTTTGATTACGGCTGCAAAGATAGTATTTCCTTCTAAAGATGCAGACCGGATTTATGAGTTATGCGGGGGATAAATTGTTTAAAAAAGTTGATAACTAGTTAAATTTTTTTGACGAAAGCCCTATTAGCTATAGAAAAAACGGGTTACCTTTATCATGTTGCGTTGGGACAATAACGCCGGAAAAGGGAAGAAAGACAGGTTATGGTAAAACTACAGGATATCAGAATAGAGGGAACCTCTAAAACACCCCAGGTAAGTTTCGTGGCTGGAACGGGAAATCTAACCTTCGCCGGAAAGTCGCTGCCGGAGAATGCTTCAGGCTTCTTTGAGCCTCTTTACAAGTGGGCCTCCGAGTATGCAAAAAGCCCTGCTGAAAGCACAAATCTAAAATTCAACGTTGATTACTTCAATACTTCCTCTGTTATCTGGATGGGTAAGATACTGAAGGTGCTGACCAAGATCAAAAAAGCCGATCATATACTTTTTGTTCATCTCTATTTTGATATTGAGGAGTATGACTCCATGGGTGAAGAAGACGTGAGAGAATCGCTCTCCCCGTTCCTTGATGTCACCGCCGATGCCACATGCAGTGTGGGAATAAGGCTTTACGGCATTGATGAAGACGGCAACACGCTGAAGGAAAATATCGTCCTGATCTGAGGCATTCTTCCTTCGTTTTCCGGTTTTTATTCTAACTTTACAGGTGGTAACAGCTGTTTATGAAAACGGTTAGTCTAATCCTGATTACGCTAATAATTCCTCTTATGAACATATTCGGACAGGGGCGTGACAGACAGCCTGCAGTGGCAGGGAGTTTTTATCCTTCCGGGAGTGACAGGCTCAGGAATGAACTGGCAGGGTATTTTGAGGGAGCCGGCGGGCCGAAACCTGGCGTGCAGGTCGTGGCACTGCTGGTACCTCATGCCGGGTATGTCTATTCGGGGCGAACAGCTGCACAGGGGTTTGCAGCAGTACCGTCAGACGCTATTTACGACAATATCTTTATTATCGGTGTAAGTCACAGGTATGCCTTCGAGGGTGCTGCCATCTTCACCTCCGGGAACATGATCACTCCGCTGGGGACTATGCAGGTCAGCAGGGAAATCGGAGAGAAGCTTAAGACAACCAACAGGTGGATCATTGAAAAGGATGAGGCACATGGCCCTGAGCACTCGCTCGAGGTGCAGCTGCCATTCATTCAATATCATTTCAAAAACATTCCCACGATTGTTCCCATCCTCATCGGGACCCGCAACACCTCAGTTCTAAAGGCCATTGCCTCAGGGCTCCAGCCCTGGTTCAACGACCGTAACCTGTTTATCATCAGCAGCGATTTCTCGCATTACCCCTCCTATGAAGATGCCTGCCGGGTCGACAGGCTTGCCAGCGATGCCATTGTCAGGGGTGACCCTGAAGGCTTCCTGAAAACGATAAAGAGCATTGAGGCATCAGGTACCGGGAATCTGGCCACTGCCATGTGCGGCTGGCCGGCGGGACTGGTGCTTTTATACCTGGCAGGTAACAGCGACAGAGTGGTCTTCAGGAATGCCGGTTATTCCAACTCAGGCGACTCTCCGCTGGGCGACAGGGATAAGGTAGTCGGATACAACGCGATAGTGGCTGAGAAGAAGTCTGTTGCAGCAGACAGGAGCGCTGCAGGAAGCAAGGCCGCTGTAGGAGACAGGAGCACTGCAGGAAACAGGAACGCCTCCGGGGAGAGAGCCTCCGGAGACGGGGAGTTCGTCCTGACAGCAGAAGAGAGAAGGACACTCCTGGGCATTGCCCGTGAGGCTGTTGCCGCGAAGCTTAAAGGCACCAGTCCGGCCTCAGTGCCCGAGACAAGTATGACCGAACGGCTCAGGCAGCCTCTCGGGGCGTTTGTCACCATAACCATTGACGGTGATCTGAGGGGCTGCATCGGTCGTTTCACCTCTTCGGATCCCCTTTGCAAAGTCGTTGCCGCCATGGCTCTGGAGGCGGCTTTCGGCGACCCGAGGTTTCCTGCCCTGACATCCGCCGAATATCCCTCGATCCACATGGAGATATCGGTGCTCGGCCCAATGAAAAAAGTTAATGATATAAGCGAAATAAAGATCGGTAAACACGGCATATATCTGAAAAAGGGGTTCAGATCGGGCACCCTCCTTCCCCAGGTAGCACAGGAAAGAGGATGGAGCACCGAACAGTTCCTTGGATACTGTGCCCGTGACAAGGCCGGGATTGGCTGGGACGGATGGAAAGACAGGGATACTGAGATCTTTGTCTATGAAGCCTATGTTTTCGGCGAGTAGGAGGAGCAATGACCTACCATGTCCTTCCCATAGGAGTGACCATCGTGGTAATCTACCTCTTCTCGGTCTATCTTTCATATGCAGGCTTTACAGGCAGGCAGTCACACCGCCGCTTCTGGAACTGGGTTCTCCTGGGGTCATTTCTCGCGACCGCCGTGTTTGGTCTACTAATGGCCCTGAAGGTCACTTACAAGTGGGATATCCCTTTCTCCGGACCGATGCTTCGCTGGCATGTAGAGGCCGGAATAGCTATGGCATTCTCAGCAATCATCCACCTCACCTGGCACCTTGGATACTATTTCAGCCGGGTCAGGCATCGTATCATCGGAGCGCTGGCGGAGCAGGGTGAGCCGCCGCCTGCAGCAAGGGTCAGTCACCCTGTACTGCTCCTCCTGCTCATCGGGTTTGTCAGCTCAGCCTCACAGTTCATTCTCATTCGTGAAGCCGTCATTCTGGGAGGCGGAACGGAGTCATCTGCCGGGTTGTTCCTCTGGATCTGGCTCATCACTGCCGCAGCGGGTGCGGTAACGGGAAGCAGGTCATCCATTGCAGACATGAGAAGAATGGTCTGGACACTGCTGGCCGCGACAGCCCTGGCTCCACTCCTGTTTGTTATCATGAACACCATCCTGATCATCCCGGGTGCAACCCCGTCATTTTTCCAGATACTTGTTATCATCTCCGTCAGTACTGCCCCGGTGACCTTCATCTCGTCACTGGTATTCGTAAGGATATCAGGTCTGAGAAACGCTGCCGGCAAGTCATCGCCGGGAAACAGCTTCGGCGCGGAGACAGCCGGGTCGGTGGCAGCCGGGATAGTTACGGCACTGACAGTAACCATTCATATACCAAACTACCAGCTTTATCTCCTGATACTTGTTCTCTCCCCGGTGACGGCCGTCTGGCTGCTCGGATACAAACCATGGTTCAGGATAACAGCGCTGGCTCTGCTCCTGCCCCTTGGCGCCCTGGCAATGATTATCCGGCCTGACCTTACTGTCAGAAGCCTTCTGCTTCACGGAGTGAAGGTGGAAAAGAGCATTGATACGCAATACGGAAATATCACCACCGCAACATACGGGGGTGAAAAAACGGTTTTTTACGACCACAGGCCCCTCTTCTTCAGCGGTGATGTCATCACCACGGAGGAGAACATCCATTATGCCCTTCTTCAGAGAAGGCGATACGAAAAGGTAATGCTGATTTCCGGAGGTCTCACCAGACATCTTGAAGAGCTGAAAAAACATGATATAAAAGAGCTGGTATACCTGGAACCTGATCCGGGTATAATCGCTGCCGGAGGAGCCCGTGACACTCTCTGCGGAAATATGAAGGTGACCGTGAAAGGCAGTGATCCCATCTCCTTCCTGAGAAACGACGGTGAGACTTATGATGCAGTGCTGCAACTGATTCCCCCTCCTTCAACCCTGGCAGTCAGCAGGTTCTTTACCGTGGAATATTTCCGGCTGATCAGGGAGCACCTGTCGGTTGACGGGGTATTCATGTGTACACCCATGCCTTACTACAACTATTCTCCGGAGAGCTACAGGAAGGGCTTTTCTCCCCTGTACAACGCGCTGGCTGGTGTCTTCAGTCACATCGCAATAATTCCGGGGTCATCACTGTATGCTGTGGCCTCACAACTGCCCGTTAACCCGGCAGTTGCGAGCCTGGCTGGCAGCAGGGGCATCATAACCAGCTATGTCAACAGTGATTATATTGATGACCTTGATTTACGGGCGAAGCGTGAGCTGGTGCTCTCGCATGTCGACCGGAAAGCAGGGCAAAACACAGCCCTGAGGCCGGTATCCTCTCTCTTTGCCAACATCCTCTCTCTTGAAAGGATGGGCATGAAAGGAGGAATAATTGCACTCCTGATAGTACTCACGGTCATTCCGTTTATTTTCTCCGCCAGAGGAGGGATGATGATGTTCGCCTCGTCAGCCGGCCTTGCCGGTTTCGGGATGATTATGATATTTATACTTCAGATGGCTGTCGGGAACATATATGTTCTATCAGCCGTCATACTAACCCTGCTCATGGCAGGACTGGCTGCAGGTGCAGCATGGGGACAGTTGCTTGCCATAAAGACATTGAATGTCTGCACAATGATTCTCACCATCCTCTATGCAACAACCGGGTTGCTGGCTCCCGTGCTGGTAACCTCCTCTCCCGGGCCTGTGCTTGTGTTTATTTTCGTTTCACTGCCGGCAGCAGGTTTCATCACAGGATCAATCTACAGGATACTCACATCCAGGGGTACAGGGTCATCAACCGGGGCAGTTTATGCCTCTGACCTGGCGGGGTCGGCACTGGGTTATATGACGGTTTCCACGCTGCTCGTGCCACTGGCCGGTACGGCCAACACAGCATTTATTCTGGCAGGGTTAATTTTCATGTCCGGGATTGTTGCATCGGTTACGATTAAACGTTAGTTTTATGGTTCACTTACTTTAATCGCATCTCATTGGGAAACAGGGGAAAGAAGATAACACGAAGGGATTTTGCCAGGAAGGGATCGCTTGCCGTTGCTGCCGGCATGGTGGCTCCTCTTCCGCTGGGAGCCATGCAGCCTGTCACAACTGAGAGGCTTGCCATGTTCCAGGAACAGAGCGCCCGGGGCGTGGTATGCATGATCTGCCCAAACGAGTGCACCCTGAAAGAGGGCGAGTTGAGTGATTGCCGGAACAGGATCGTCAGGAAGTCAAAGCTCTACACCATGGCATTTGGTAATCCCTGTGCAGCGAACATCGATCCCGTTGAGAAGAAACCGCTGTACCATTTCCTGCCGGGATCCGCAGCTTTTTCCATTGCCACGGCCGGCTGCAACATGGCCTGCCTCAACTGCCAGAACTGGACCATCTCGCAGACCTCACCCGACAAGACCAAAAACCTTGACATGCCGCCTGAGAAAGTTGTGGAAAGAGCCATTGCTGCCAGCTGCCGGTCGATTGCATACACTTATTCTGAACCGGTTACTTTCTATGAGTATGTCCTTGAGACCTCGAAACTGGCTCATCAGGAGGGAGTAAAGAACATTATGGTCTCAAACGGTTACATAAAAGAGCAGCCGCTCAGACAGCTCTGCAGATATATCGACAGCGCGAATATCGATCTTAAGTCGTTCAGTGACAGCACATACCTGAAGCTCAACGGCGGCAAGCTGCAGCCGGTTCTTGATGCGCTGAGGATATACCGTGACGAGGGAGTATGGCTCGAGATCACCAATCTTGTGATTCCGGGCTGGACTGACAAGCCTGATGAGATCAGGCAGATGTGCAAATGGCTGACCGGTAACGGTTTCTCCGACACCCCGCTGCACTTCAGCCGTTTCCATCCGCAGTACAAGCTGGAACACCTTCCTCCCACTCCTGCAGGCATACTGACCAAAGCGGTGGAGATAGCCCGCGATGAGGGGTTGAAATATGTCTACCTTGGCAATATGCCCGGATCAGGCATTGACGATACCATATGTCCTTCATGCGGGGAGAAGGTTGTAGACAGGAGCGGTTTCAGGGTCGTGATGAATAAGATCAGTAAAGGAAAGTGTACCTGCGGCACTTCGATACCGGGGGTCTGGAGTTGATTTAATGGCTGAAGCTTTAAAGAGAGTGCATATGAGGCTTGCTGATGCAAAAAAAAGGGCTGAGGAGCTCAGGAGAATCATTGATGAACATAACCACAGATACTACGTTCTTAATCAGCCTGTTATTTCGGACTTTGAGTTTGACATTCTGATTAATGAGCTTCAGACTATCGAGAAGAGTTTTCCCGCGCTGGTGACACCCGACTCCCCGACCATGAGGGTCGGCAGTGATCTTACGGAGGAGTTCATTCAGGCGGAGCATACCTGGCCGATGCTTTCGCTTGGCAACACGTACAGTTCCTCCGAGGTGGCGGAATTTGGCGACAGGGTCCGCAAGACCCTGGGCTTCGAGCCTGAATATGTGTGTGAGCTAAAGTATGACGGTCTGTCAATCAGTCTGACCTACGAGAACGGGGTGCTTTCAAGGGCTGTCACCAGGGGTGACGGAACGGTGGGTGATGATGTCACGGCAAATGTGAGAACCATCAGGAGTATCCCTGTGCGTGTCTCTGCCTCAGGCATCCCTTCACTATTCGTTATGCGCGGCGAGATTTACCTCCCACGCCGGGGGTTTGAAGAGATGAATGCTGCCCGGCAGGCCCGCGGAGAGCCTCTCTTTGCCAACCCGCGCAATGCAGCGGCCGGCACGCTGAAGCTGCTTGATCCAAGGATTGTGGCTTCGCGTCCGCTCGATTGTTTCCTTTACCAGATGCTGGGAGACAGGCTTCCTTCCCCCACCCATTTTGCCAATATCATGACTGCCCGCTCCTGGGGATTTCGCACTCCGGATGTCATGCAGCTATGCCGTGGCATGGATGAGGTCCTCGGGTTCATCACCATGTGGGAGAATGAGAGAAGACTGCTTCCCTATGACACTGACGGTGTTGTGATCAAGGTCAATTCGCTGGAGGCGCAGCTGCTCCTTGGCAGCACCGCCAAGTCGCCCCGTTGGGCAATAGCATACAAATACGCTGCCGAACAGGCTGTCACCGAGCTCCTGTCAGTCGATTTCCAGGTAGGCAGGACAGGCAATGTCACTCCTGTTGCCAACCTGCGGCCCGTGCTGCTTGCCGGCACAACTGTAAAGCGCGCATCACTTCACAACAGTGACCAGATAGAGATGCTGGGGCTGCATTACGGTGACAGCGTGATCATTGAGAAAGGAGGTGAAATCATCCCCAAGATAGTGGAGGTTGACCCCGGCAAACGTTTACAGGGCTCTGTAGCGGTCACCTTCCCCGCGAATTGTCCTGAATGCAGCACCCCGCTGGTAAGGACAGAGGGTGAGGCAAACCATTACTGTCCGAATTATCTGCACTGCCCTCCCCAGATCACCCGGCGCATCATACATTTCGTCTCACGCAAGGCCATGGATATAGAAGGGTTGGGTGAGGAGACCGTAGAGCTGCTGTATTCCAAAGGCCTTATTCGAAATATAGCTGACCTGTACGATCTCAGGCTTGAGCAGCTGGCAGCCCTCGAGCGGCTTGGAAACAAGTCGGCATCCAACATTCTTGAAGGTCTTGCCGCCTCGCTCACTGCACCGTGGCACAGGAAGCTCTTTGCCCTCGGTATAAGGCATGTTGGTGAAACGGTGGCAAAGACCCTGGCTACAGGGTTCCCTGATATTGACACCCTGATGGCTGCCACCGGGGAGCAGCTTTCAGCACTTCCTGAAATTGGTCCCAGGATCAGCGCCAGCGTCAGGGAGTACTTCTCAGACGATGAAAACAGAGAGATTATAAAACGTCTGAGAGCTGCCGGGATGAGCTTTGCGGGAACGGCACAGAGCAGGGTCGCAGCAGGCCCGCTGGCTGGCAGGAACATTGTTGTCAGCGGCACCTTCGCAGGCTTTACACGTGAAGGAATTAAGGCAGTAATAGAAGCAGCCGGAGGAAAGGCAACAGCCTCAGTATCCGGGAGCACCTCATTCATTGTGGCAGGAAATGACATGGGGCCCGCCAAGCGGGCTAAAGCCATGAAGCTTGGTATTCCGGTAGTGACCGAGGAGGAGTTCATTAAAATGATAAAAGAATAACAGGATGCATACCCCTGATAAACCAAAAAAAATATAGGTTTGTATTCTCATGGAACTTTTTAAGAATCTCAGGCAAAAAGCCGGCAGGTACATGCTTCACAGGCGCCTTTCAACGGTGAGGAGGATGCATCAGGACTTTAACCTTGAGAAGGTAAAGAAGATAGGGATCCTGTGGGATGCCACTTACGAGAACGATTTTCAGCACCTGGCAACGCTCAACAGGCAGCTGTCAGACATGGGCAAGAGTGTAGAGGTGATGACCTGGATCCCGGGCAAGATTGTTCCCGACAGGCTCACGGGGCTCACTTACATGAAGTTCCTGCGGCGGACGGACCTCAACTGGGCTTTTATACCGGTATCGGAAGATGCGAAAAGGTTTATTTCAAACAGCTTCGATCTCATCATAGACATTAATCCATCGTCGGTCTTTCCTCTCAGTTGTCTTGTCGCTCTCTCATCAACGCCAATGAAGGTGGGACCAGATGTGACTGAAGCGCCGGAGAAGACACCGTATGACATGATGATCAGAACCCCGAAGCCCTTCAGCATTGCGGTCTTTCTTGAACAGACGATGGTCTATCTCTCTATGATCAGCAGTCCTGAAACAAGGGCATAACACTCAGCAAAACAACAGCCGAATCATTTAATGATGAAGAAATTCAAGGGGACGGGTGTGGCAGTGATCACACCCTTCAAGAATGACCTGAGCATCGACTTTTCAGCGATGGGAAAGATACTGGAGCACCTTATTGCAGGAGGGGTGAACTACATTGTCCTGCTGGGAACGACCGGGGAAGCTCCGACACTCAGCAATGACGAAAAATCCGCCCTGACCTCATTCACTGTCGAAACCGTGTCAGGCAGGGTTCCGGTAGTTCTCGGGATAGGGGGCAACAACACCTCGGAGGTTGTCAGCATCATCAGGGAATCTGACCTGGAGGGTATTGACGCCATTCTCTCGGTGGCACCCTACTATAACAAACCGTGTCAGAAGGGACTCTTCCAGCATTTCCGGCAGATCTCAATGGCCAGTCCGGTGCCGGTGATTCTATACAACGTCCCGTCGCGCACCGCCAGCACCATAGAGCCCGAAACATGCATTCAGCTTGCCAGGGAGTGTAAGAATATCATTGGGATCAAGGAGTGCTCAGGAAGTATCGAGAATCTGCTGAAGATCATCAGGGACAAGCCTGAGGAATTCCTTGTGATTGCAGGCAATGACATGGAGATTCTTCCTTTTGCGGCTGCAGGGGGTGACGGTGTTATATCAGTTCTGGCAAATGCTTACCCGGCTGAGTGTTCGGAGATGGTGAGTGAGGCCCTAAGGGGCAATATAAGGATAGCCAGGGAGATACAGTTAAAGTATCTGGAGCTTACCGGGATTCTTTTCGCCGAGGGTAATCCCGGTGGCATCAAGGGCATGTTGAACCATCTGAATCTCTGCCAGAACTATCTTCGTCTTCCTCTCATGCCGGTCAGCAGGTCACTACAGGGCAGGATTGCCAGGGCGATGGAAGCGGTCGGGCAAAAGAGGTGACGGATCAGCCTAGGCACCGGCAGTATCACCGGCATTCTGTCCATGGCAATGCTTGTACTTCTTTCCGCTGCCGCAAGGGCACGGGTCGTTCCTTCCCACCTTCTTTTCAACCCTTACGGGTGCCGCCTGTTGCTGTCTCGGCTCCGGTGAGCCCCCTCCTCCGCTGCGATAACTGTCAAAGTCGCTCTTCTGGGTCTTCAGCCTGCTCATGTCTGCCTGTTTGCGTCTCTGGGCCTCTCTCACGTTGTCAGGCGATGTTACCGGTATGGTACCCTTCATAAGAAGGCTTACCACATCATGGTTCACCCTGGTAATTATGGTCTTGAAGAGCTCAAACGACTCGAATTTATATATCAGGAGAGGATCCTTCTGTTCATAGGTTGCGTTCTGCACTGATTGCTTGAGGTCATCCATCTCTCTCAGGTGTTCTCTCCAGGCGTCATCGATGGTTGCAAGCACCGCGGTTTTCTCGAAGGAGCGGAGCAGTTCCCTGCCTGAGCTCTCAACGGCAGCTTTGAGGTTAGTGACCACATTGTAGGTGCGGACCCCGTCAGTGATAGGAACAACCACATTCTCATAGGTGGCTGACATCCTTTCATATACGTCCTTAAGCACCGGAAGGGCGGTGGATGAGATGATGTCGCTCTTGCGACGGTAGGCGTCAAGTACCTTGGCGTAGACTACATCAATGACCTCCTCGTTGCTGTTTTTGCTGAACTCCGACTTCGAGAGCGGAGCGTCAACCGAAAGTGACCTTATCAGAGAGAACTGGAACTCATCAAAATCGGAGGTATCCTTGTATGTGTTGACTATATTTTCAGTTGCGTCATACATCATGTTGGCTATATCGACACTCAGCCTTTCGCCCAGGAGGGCATGGCGGCGCTTGCTGTAGATGACCTCACGCTGAGAGTTCATGACGTCATCATACTCCAGCAGCCTTTTCCTTATGCCGAAGTTGTTCTCTTCCACCTTTTTCTGGGCTCTCTCAATAGACTTGGTGATCATGGAATGCTGTATCATCTCACCGTCCTTTAGACCCAGCTTGTCCATTATGCCTGAGATCCTCTCCGATCCGAAGAGGCGCATGAGATCATCCTCCAGTGAAACGAAGAACTGTGACGAGCCGGGGTCACCCTGACGGCCTGCGCGTCCCCGCAGCTGCCTGTCCACACGGCGCGACTCATGTCTTTCCGTGCCTATAATGGCAAGGCCGCCTGCCTTTTTCACCTCAGGGGTAAGTTTGATGTCGGTTCCGCGGCCTGCCATGTTTGTTGCAATGGTCACGGTTCCTGTCTTTCCGGCCTCAAGTACTATTTCAGCTTCACGCTGGTGCAGCTTGGCATTGAGCACGTTATGCTTCAGCCCCTTCATTTTGAGCATGCGGCTCAACAGCTCGGATATCTCAACGGATGTGGTGCCTACAAGCACCGGCCTTCCTGCTTTGTTAAGACTGACAATCTCGTCAATAACGGCGTTGTACTTCTCCCGCTTGGTCTTGTAAACGAGGTCTTCATGATCCTTTCTTATTACCTGCACATTGGTGGGTATGACAACCACATCGAGCTTATAAATGTTCCAGAACTCACCGGCCTCGGTTACGGCAGTGCCCGTCATGCCTGCCAGCTTGTGATACATTCGGAAGTAATTCTGCAGGGTGATGGTTGCATAGGTCTGGGTTGAGGCCTCAACCTTAACGTTTTCCTTGGCTTCGATGGCCTGGTGGAGGCCGTCCGAATAGCGTCGTCCCTCAAGGATACGACCGGTTTGCTCATCGACGATCTTGACCTTATTATCCATTACCACATACTCCACATCCTTCTCAAAGAGGGTGTAGGCCTTGAGCAGCTGTGTCATGGTATGCACGCGTTCCGACTTGACCGCGAAATCCTGCAGGAGCTCATCCTTGGCCCTCATCCTCTCCGTCTCATCTTTGACCGTCTTTTCAATGTCAGCGATCATGCTTCCCACGTCGGGCAGGACAAAGAAGCTGGAGTCATCCACTGAGCTGGATATCAGGTCATGACCCTTCTCCGTGAGCTCAATTGAGTTCGCCTTCTCGTCTATTACGAAAAATAGCTCCTCGGTGACCTTTGGCATCTCCTTGGAGTTATTCTGCATGTAGAAATTCTCCGTCTTGAGCAGAAGAGACCTTACACCCTCCTCGCTGAGGTACTTGATGAGGGCACTGTTTTTGGGCAGTCCCTTGTAGGCTCTCAGCAGCAGCAGCCCTCCCTTCTCGTTGTCTCCCTCATTGATGAGTTTCTTGGAATCGGCCAGCAGCTGTGTCACAAACTTCCGCTGGGCGCTGACGAGCTTTTCAACCTTGAATTTATATTCGTCGAACTGCAGCGTATCGCTTTTGGCGGTCGGACCTGATATTATGAGCGGTGTCCTGGCGTCATCGATGAGCACGGAGTCCACCTCGTCGACGATGGCATAGTGGTGTTTTCTCTGGACCAGGTCCTCGGGGTTGATGGCCATATTGTCACGCAGGTAGTCAAAGCCGAATTCATTATTGGTGCCGAAGGTGATATCCGAGTTATAGGCTTTGCGGCGGGCATGAGAGTTTGGTTCGTGCTTGTCGATGCAGTCTACCGTGAGGCCGTGGAACTCATAGAGCGGTCCCATCCACTCTGAGTCGCGTTTTGAGAGGTAGTCGTTCACGGTGACGATATGTACGCCGCGTCCGGCGAGGGCATTGAGGAATACCGGCAGTGTAGCCACGAGGGTCTTGCCCTCGCCGGTAGCCATCTCTGATATCTTGCCCTTATGCAGTGCCACGCCGCCGATCAGCTGCACGTCGTAGTGCACCATATCCCAGACTATCTCATTTCCTCCCGCCATCCAGCGGTTCTTCCAGTATGCCTTTTCTCCCTCGACGGTTACCGATGGTCTTGAAGCGGCGAGTTCGCGGTCCCAGTCGCGGGCGGTGACCTCGAGCACCTCATTCTCCTTGAAGCGGCGGGCCGTCTCCTTGACAATGGCGAAAGCCACCGGCAGAACCTCATCCAGTTTGCTCTCTATCTTTTCGAGTATCTGCTTGTCAATCTTGTCTATCTGGTTATACAGTTCCTCCTTGAGGTTGACATCCTCCTCGTTCTCAGCCTTGATCCTGAGTTCCTTAATCTGCATATCTTCCCCTGAGGTATGTTCACGGATCTCCTTCTTAAGCTCTGCGGTCCTTTCACGCAGTGCGTCATTTGACATGGATGTGATGAGGGCGCTCTCCTTGTTTATCTTTCCTACGAAAGGGTCGATCTCCTTCAGGTCACGTTCTTCCTTGTTGCCCAGGAATACTCCGAGGACTTTGTTGACAATGCTCATTTACTGTCTTTTTTAAAAACATCCGCAAAATTAATATTTTTTCCGGCTGTCTGTACAGAAAAAGGCTGCTGTGGAGATCCACGACAGCCTTTGTTATTTTTCCGCGCCGGTGTGAGGCGTCGGTCAGCGGTTACTTTGCACCCCTAAGCATCATGATATCACGGTCAAGGAAATAGAGTCCGTGCTCACCTGCCAGGGCAAGCTTGTCAATTATAAGCTGCACGCTGCTCTCCTCTTCAACCTGCTCATTTACGAACCATTGAACCCAGTTGGCTGTGGCATAGTCATTTTCCGCGATGGCGGTTGCAAGCACCTCATTGATGCTGGCAGAGATGAACTGCTCGTGCTTGAGCACCTCTTTGAACATCTCAGGCACAGCCTTGAATTTCACCGGAGGCTGCTTAAAGGCAGGAATAATGGCAGCACCGCCACGCTCATTCACGAACCTGATGAACTTCAGCATATGCATTTTTTCTTCCTCCGACTGTGCATAGAGCCAGCCTGCAATGCCTGCCAGGCCTTTGTTCTCAGCCCATGAAGCCATAGCCAGGTAGAGGTTTGATGAGTAACCTTCTTTTTCGATCTGCCTGTTGCAGATCTCTTCAACTTTCTTTGTTAACATATTATGATTATTTAATGGTTCTTTTTTCTTCAGTAACAAGCCAGAATGGATAATGTTTAGCCCAGCATCTCCTTAACTTTCTGCACCAGTTCAGAGGGCAGGAAGGGCTTGGAAAAGACATGTTCAGCTCCAAGCTTGCTGGCCATCAGGAGGTAGCTTCCCGGGCCGGCCTTGCCGCCTCCGCTTATGGCAATCAGGCGGGTAGAGGGCTTCATCTCCTTTATCTTCATGATCACCATCAGGCCATCCTCTTCAGGCATCAGCAGGTCAGTGATTACCAGGTCAACCACCGAGGGACGGAATTTAGCGATTGCCTCTCTCCCGTCGGCAGCGGTTATGACTGTATATTTACGCTTCTCGAGAGAATCGCGCAGCATCTCGCGCAGTTCTGCGTCATCCTCAACGATCATTACTCCTGCCATTATTCCGCTTTTTCGTTATTCAGGCCTCCAAAGTTAGTCTTTTTCGGGATGAGAGCCAAAATCCACAGCCGGAATAAGGATGTCAATGACGGTACCTGTGCCTCTCCCGGACCGGACTTTCAGGGTGCCGTTCATTTCAGTGACGATATCATACACCACGTTGAGTCCCAGTCCGGTTCCGCCCTTGTTTTTATCTCCGGTAAAGTACGGCTCAAAAATCCTTGAGGCGGTCTCCTGGTCCATGCCTTCTCCCGTGTCGGCAAAGCTTATGAGTGCATGGGTGCGACCTTCTCCTGTCCCTCCTGTCCCCAATGCCTCTCCAGTCCTGACGGAATCAAGTGTGACAGTCAGGCTGCCCCCTCCGTTATTCATTGCTTGAAGCGCGTTCACTGCAATATTCATGAATACCCTGAAAAGCTGTGAGGGGATGGCTTCAACCGTCAGATCAGGGTTCTTCATCTGCAGGCTGAGGCTTATGTTATGATGTATTGACGGCATCAGAAAGTCAAGTGTGTCTGATATGATGTCACTCACCTTCACGGTTTGCTTCTCCTCTGATGAGGGGCTGTCAATGTCAAGCAGCCTGCCTGTCAGCTGCCTTGCCCTGTCAGCAGCCTCGATTATCCTGCGGACATCGCGACCGGCCGGGGAGGTGTCGTCAAGGTTTTCAAGCGCCATCTCGCAGTAACCGTATATCGTTGTAAGTATGGTATTCAGGTCATGGGCTATGCCGGCTGCAAGCCTGAAGGGGTGTCCGGCGTTACCGGATCCATGATGATTTTCCGGCCCCGGCGTCCTGTCCTTGCTTATTTGCTTTTTGCTGCTCAACTGGCAGAGATTAACTGTCTACTCAAAATCAAGGTTAAAGGTCTTTTTAAGATCCCTGAGGGATGGATTTTTTGATGCGAGGTGGTTGAATTTCTGCTCGGGTGAATAGAGTATCTCGCCTCTTTCGGTGGCTTCCACAGTGGTCTGCAGCTTCACCGATCCGTTATGCAGGGCAGTGCGGAGATGGTTCTCAAGCCGGGTTCTGAAGCTATGGTCAAAGGTCTCTTTAAGTATTGAATTGTCAAGCTTCAGGATGATTGTCTTGTCAGGAAGCAGCTCGGGCGATACGGCGGAGAGGGTTATTGATATCCTCGGGCTCTCCTCTTTGACCTCTTTTGCAAATTCATTCCATGCCTGCTTCAGTTCTTCCGGAGTGAACTCGTTTGCGGCAGTTATTGCAGCTTCCGGAGGAGGCTCACTAACAACATTTTCCGGTTTACTGGTGCCGGCAATCAGATTCTTGATTGATATTTTTTTTCCATCGTCTGCCGGCGGGGCGCTGCGGGCAGGAGCCTCAGCGGCTTCCGTCTGAGGGCTTTGGGCAGCGGCCGTCACCGGTGCAGGTGACGCAACCTTTATTTCGGGTTCATCGGCAGCGGGTTGCTGATCAGCTTTTTTTTTTGGCTCCCCGGCTGCCCTTTCCTGGGACAGGTTGCACATGCGAAGCAGTGCAAGCTCTACGTGCAGGCGCTGGTTCTTGCTGGCACGGAAGGTCAGCATACACTGGGAGCCGATGTCGAGTGCCTCGTATATGAATGACAGAGGTGCACTGACGGCCTGTTCACGGTAGCGTTGTCTTATCGACGGTGAGGTCTCAAGCAGCCTGACTGTTGCCTCATCACGGCTTACCAGCAGGTCGCGCAGATGGTTATTGAGTCCGGCCATGAAGTTGTACCCGTCAAATCCCTTGTTAAGGATCTCGTTGAAGGTGAGAAGCACGGATGTGACATCTCCCCCCATGGCTGCAGAGGTGATCCTGAAATAGTACTCATAATCGAGAACGTTCAGGTTGGCAATAACGTCAGCATAAGAAATATTCCTGCCGCTGAAGCTCACAATCTGGTCAAAGATCGAGAGAGCATCGCGCATGGCGCCGTCAGCCTTTGTTGCGATGACATGGAGAGCCTCGTGCTCGGCTTTGACTCCCTCCTTGCCGGCCACCCAGCTCAGGCGCTGGACTATATCGTCCACGTTAATACGGTTGAAATCGAAGATCTGGCAGCGCGAGAGGATGGTGGGAATGATCTTGTGCTTCTCAGTGGTGGCAAGGATGAAGATGGCATGCGCCGGAGGCTCCTCCAGGGTCTTCAGGAAGGCATTGAAGGCCTGTGTTGAGAGCATGTGCACCTCATCAATTATGTAGACGCTGAACTTGCCTATCTGGGGTGGTATCCTTACCTGGTCAGTCAGGTTCCGGATGTCGTCAACACTGTTGTTTGATGCAGCGTCAAGCTCATGTATGTTGAATGATGCCTGTGAGTTGAACGAGGTGCATGACTCGCATTTGTCACATGCCTCGCCGTCAGGCCCCGGGCTCGAACAGTTGATTGTCCTGGCGAAAATCCTTGCACAGGTGGTCTTACCCACTCCGCGCGGTCCACAAAAAAGATAGGCCTGTGCAAGAAAATTATTCCGTATTGCGTTCTTTAGTGTAGTGGTTATGGTGTCCTGCCCCACAACCATGTCAAATGTGGCAGGCCTGTATTTTCTGGCAGATACAATGAAGTTATCCATAGCGGGTATCAGCAGTCTGTCTGGTTTATCAGTCACAAATATAGTCAAATAGTTGCGCGAATATTTTTTTTTAAGATTTATTGTCTTACTTTTGCGGTCCGATTTATTAACACAATTATAAACTAAAAAAGAGATGTTGAATCAGTACGAAACCGTTTTCATTGCAACTCCCGTTTTGTCTGAAAATCAGATGAAGGAAGCGGTTCAGAAATTCAAGAAGATCATCACTGACAACCAAGGTGAGATCATTCATGAAGAGAACTGGGGTCTGAAGAAACTCGCTTATCCCATCCAGAAGAAGTCGACAGGTTTTTATTACCTGGTCGAGTTCAGCGGGCCTGGCGAGTTGGTAGATAAATTAGAAGTGCAGTACAGAAGGGATGAGAGGATCATCCGTTTCCTGACCTTCCGTATGGACAAGCATGCTGTTGAGTATGCCGAAAAGAAGAGAAGAATGAGAGAAACCGAAAAAGTCAGGGAGGAGTAATCATGGCACAGAACAATTCAGAAATAAGGTACCTGACACCGCCTACAGTAGAGATCAAAAAGAAGAAATACTGCAGGTTCAAGAAGAACAAGATCAAGTATATTGATTACAAGGATCCCGAGTTCCTCAAGAAGTTTCTCAATGAGCAGGGCAAGATCCTTCCGCGCCGTATCACCGGCACATCACTCAAGTATCAGAGGAGAGTGTCCAAGGCAATCAAGCGTGCACGTCACCTTGCAATACTTCCATATGTTGCGGATCTTTTAAAGTAAAGGAGGAAGAGACATGAAAATTATTCTCACGCAGGATATGGAAAATCTCGGTCTGAAGAACGATATTCTGACCGTCAAGACCGGGTATGCCAGGAACTACCTCATTCCCAAGGGTTATGCCATTCAGGCATCCGACTCTGCCGTCAAGGTGCACAATGAGAACCTGAAGCAGAGGGCTCACAAGGAGGAAAAGATAAGGAACGAAGCTGAGAAGCTTGCGACCAGACTCGCCGCAGTAAAGCTGGTGATAGGTGCCAAGGTAAGCTCGGCTGGAAAGATTTTCGGGTCGGTCAACACCATTCAGCTTGCTGAAGCCCTTAATGAAAAAGGATTTGAGATTGACCGCAAGAACATCACCCTCGGTGCGGATGCCATCAAGGAGGTCGGCAGCTACAAGGCTGTAGTCAAGCTGCACCGCGATGTCAGGGTCGACCTGGAATTCGAGGTCATAGCCGAATAAACTGTCAGGAAACTGTCACGATATTGATGTAAAGGCGGGTCGGTGACCCGCCTTTACTGTTTTACTTAACCGCTACAGTCTCAATTTCGATAAGTGCCCCCAGCGGCAGACCCTTAACGGCAAAGGCGGCCCTGGCCGGCTGATCGGAGGTATAGAACTGAGCATAGACTTCGTTCATGGCCCTGAAGTCCGACATGTCTGAGAGGAGGCAGGTCGACTTCACCACATCATTCAGCGAATATCCGGCGGCAAGCAGGATAGCCTTTATGTTCTTCAGAGCCTGTGTGGTCTGTTCGGTTATGCCTCCTTCAACGAGCTTGCCGGTGGCCGGATCGATAGCCACCTGGCCGGAGATGTAAAGCGTTCCGTTTGCTTCCACGGCCTGGCTGTAGGGGCCGATGGCTCCCGGTGCGCCTGTTGTGCTGATAATCCTTTTCATTCCTGATCTTATTATTTCGTTAGTAATTCTCATGGTAATCCTTGCGTCTTTCGTATTTAAGATCCTGTAACATGCTTGCCTTGGCCCTGATGGTGAAGTTCCAGCTCTTCATGTACCCGATAGGTATCCATGAGAAGCTCATCTCCCAGCAGTGCAGGTCGCGGGAGATGCCTACCCTGGTCATGGTTATCTCGTTCTGTTTGAAGTCATAACCGGTGTTGTAGGTAACAGCTGTCTTGGGTGTCAGCCTGACATCGCCTGAGAGAGTCAGTGTCTGCGTTATGTTCGTCCTCAGTCCGGGCTTGCTGTAATTGAAGTTGTAAGCCATTCTGAGAGACCATGGGAGATCAAACTTCACATATCCGAACTCATCGAGGTTGCTGGTCGCCAGGGGCAGGTTACTCGCCTGGGCTGCTCCAGGTTCACCTTCAGGCCTGCCTGCTCTCTGTTGACCTGTGCCTCCCTGCGTCTGTTGCTGCCTGCCGGTCTCCTTCCTGGTCAGGAGCCGCCCCAGGTCGAGGTCAAGGCTCGCGTTCAGGTTTGTCATCCTGGCCAGTCCCTGCCCCTGGGTGAAGGCAAGGTGCCTTACAGTTGTGCCTGCTTCACTCAAGCCATAAATATTGAAGGTACTGCTTGCCTGAATATTGATATTCTGGGCAAGAGTAGTGCGAAATGACAGGTTCACTGGTGACCAGTTCAGTGTGTCGGAAAATATGTTATAGGAGGTATTGAGAGAGAGGCTCTCTATCAGTTTGATCTTGTTTGGCTTACCGGTCGTGTCATTCCTGGCATACACCTTGGCCTCAACTATATTGGATAATCCAAACGAAACTGTTCCTGAGCGCATTCCTGACGAGGGAGTGCCGAAGATGCTTCCTTCATATATGGAATATTCGCGTGTGTTACCCAGGGTATCGTACTGCACCGTCCTGTACATGTCGGTCGAAAGTTTTTCGGATTCGGGTGAAAAGGAGAATCCTATCGAAGGCTTCATCACATGCCTTATTGATTCAATACGTGAGCCTTTTTTGGTGAACTGAAATGTTCCGTAAACCGACGGGTTGAATGAGGCGCTGATTGATGGAACAAGTGCCTGTCCGTAGGTCAGTCCTCTAATGGTATCATTCAGGACTGAGGGTATGACCTTGCCTTTTGATTCGTCGTAGTAGTCAGGATCCCATCTCTTCTCTATCTGCTGTGTATAGAGCACCCCCGTGTAGCGGAGAGAGGGCGAGATAGAGAAATTATTGAATGGTCTTATCTGCAGGCTTAGAGGCACCTCATGCTTGAAGCCGTTCTTCATATTCTTCCACATGGCGCTGGTGAAGAAGAGGCTGTCATATGTGTCGATCTTGTTGTCAAGTGATGCCGTGTACTGGGTTGTAAGATCGTGATACCATCTCGATTTGCCCACGAGCTTTTTGGGCTTGAGAGGATATATGCGGGCCGCGGTGAAGCTGGCTTTGGGGAGATTCAGCATCATCGTCTTGTTCTGCACGTTCTGTGACTGGTTAAGACTTGTTGAGAAACTGAAGGGCGTCCCTGCCCAGCTCCTTGAATAGCTTACGCTCGACTGTCTGGTGGTTGTGACATGGTCGGCAACGTCATAACTGTTGTTCCTGTCATACCCGCTTGAACTCATGTTGACGCTGGCAGAGAACCGTGAACCGGGACTTGCCTTTGCGTCCTGCGAGTGTGACCAGCTGATGCGGTAGTTTGTTGTCTTGCCGTAATCAGGCAGTCCCTTGTAGCTGGTGATATTATTGGCATAGCTGAAGGCGAATGACCCGGAGAACCTGTATCTGAGCCTGTATGAGGTGCCTGCATCGGCAAGCCATGTACCGTTGGTGTATATGGTTCCAGTCAGCTTCAGGTCGAAATAGTCGCTCAGGGCGAAGTAGTAACCTCCGTTTGAAAGGTAATATCCCCTTCGTGCTTCCTGTCCGTACTTTGGCATCACGATTCCCGAAGCTCTCTTCTGCTGCACCGGAAAAAAGCCAAACGGGAGTATCAGGGGGAGAGGGATGTCAGCCACTACCATATATGCCGGACCCGAGACAATCTTCTCGCCCGGGTAGACCTTGGCCTTTGGCAGGGAAAGGTAGAAATGAGGTTCCTCGGCGTCACAGGTGGTGAACTTGCTGCGGTTGACGTGGAGCGTACCATCCTCATGCCGTTTGGTGGTCAGGCTCTGAAGGAACCCTCCCTCCTGCTCGGTGGTGACATTGCTGATCACCCCTTTCTTCGACTTGAAATTGTAGGTGAGCTCTTTCGATTCAAACTCCTCCGAACCATCCTTGTAGATTGGTTTGCCAGCCATCTTGCCTGTGGAATCTATCCTGCCGGTGGCATAAACGGAGCCGGTCTCCATATCAAGCACGATGGAGTCAGCTGTCAGTTCAATGGTTCCGTAAGTGACCCTCGCATTCTGCACCAGGCTGACCTTTTTTGTCCGCAGGTCAGTTTTCATGTACCCGTCGGCATTATAGACTATCGGCTCGTCCACAGCATCAGAAGAGATGATCAGGGGAGCCTTTTGCCCCGTTGTATCCTGCCGCGATGCAAAATCGTAGGCGAAGTCGGAGTCAACATCTATATAGGGCACCTTGTTTGCTGCTTCCCCGGTGAGCCCGGTGGTGTCGCGCAGTGCTGCCGAAAGTGTGTCCGCGGCAGCTGCCGGAAGTGTATCCGGGGCGACTGTCGTCAGGGTGCCAGGAGGTATTGGCGCGAGTGTATCAGGCTTAAAAGGCGGAATGGTACCCGCTTTGACCGGCTCCTGGGCACACAATGCCGCGGAGAAGAGAACCGGCATGAAAATTGTCACAATCAATCTTTGTGCATGAAAATGCAAGTTAAATGCTATTTTTGCGTAGTTGTTGTGCATAACGGGCATGCCAGCGACAAAACTAATTAAAATTCTCAAGGCATTAATGCGTCAAAATACCAAAATAAGAGGGTTAAAGGATATTCTGATATGGACCTTCGCACTGGCAACAATTACCATGCCAGTAACACTCTGGTCACAGCCGGTACCGGAGGAAAATGAATGGGTGGTGGTAATTGATGCCGGTCACGGCGGAAGGGATCCCGGCACCCACGGAGCCAAGGCAAGGGAGAAGGACATTAATCTTGCGGTAGCTCTCAAAACGGGAAAATATATAAGTGAATATCTTAAGGATGTGAAGGTTGTTTATACCCGCACTGATGACACCTACCCGGGGCTTGATGAGAGAGCAGAGGTGGCGAACAGACACAAGGCCGATATCTTCATTTCGATACATTCAAACTGGTGGTCCGATAAACGGGTGGCTGGCTCCGAAACATATGTTCTGGGACAGACCATGGACGAAGCAAACCTCCGTGTTGCCATGAAGGAGAACTCCGTAATCACTTTTGAAGAAAATTATGAGACCAAGTACGAAGGGTACGACCCCAACTCAGTAGAGTCTTTCATAATCTTCTCGCTGATGCAAAATACCTATCTGAAACAGAGTACTGAGTTTGCTTCTATGATACAGCAACAGTTCAAGGATAGAGTTGGCAGGAGGGACAGGGGGGTAAGACAGGCCGGATTCCTCGTTTTGTGGCGGACCACTATGCCCTCGGTACTGATTGAATTAGGGTATGTCAGCAATCCCGAGGAAGAGAAGTTCCTCATGTCCGAACAGGGTCAGGATTTCCTTGCCTCGGCTATCTTCAGGGCATTCAGGGACTATAAGCAGACTATTGACAGTCGTTCCGGAATAAAACGTGGTAACTCAGTCCGGTTGCCGGAGGTGCCGGATTTGATGGCCAGCGGACAGGGCGACACCTCCGGCAGGCCGGATGCTGCCGTTAAAGGCCCTGACACTACTGCTCCTGTGGCAGGTGAGACAACTACGGTGCAGGTGCAGAATCAGGCCCAATCACCGGCACAGCCATCCACACAACCACTGACTCAAAAACCTGCGCAACAAACTGCACCATCGACGACCGGGACATCGACCGAAACAACGGCCGGCGCCTCAGCAGGTACACCGGCCGGGAGGCAAGGGTTACCCCCGTCGGCCGGCGCAGATGACATATACTTCATGGTGCAGATATCTGCCATGCCCAGGAACAGGGAGATGGACCAGTACCAGCTGAGGGGTATTGAAACAGTAACAAAGATCGATGACGGGGAACGGATAAAGTACGCTGCCGGCAAATTCCCCGTTTATGATGACGCGATAAAGTACAGGAGAACACTTGTATTAAGATTTCCCGATGCTTTCGTAATAGCCGTCAGAGACGGTAAGACGATGCCTCTCAGGGAGGCAATAGATGCAAAAAAACAAAAGTAACAACCGTATGAAGATATCTCATGAGGTCAAAGTAGGAGCCGTTGCAGTAATTACCATCGGCGCATTCATACTCCTTTTCAACTTTCTCAAGGGCACTACCCTATTCACCAGTACTGACACCTATCATATCGTCTACAGTGACATTGCTGGTCTGAAGGAGTCAAGCCCGGTAGAGATAAACGGCTACCAGGCAGGAGTTGTACAGGATATCCGGCTTATCAATGACGGTTCAGGACTGATTCTTGTTTCCCTGTCAGTTGACAGGAACTTCAAAGTCCCGGAAGACACAAGGGCCGAGATAACAACTGCCACCCTCATTGCCGGGATGAAGGTTGTGCTGCGCATGGGTGAGAGCAGTGAGATGTGTCATAATCATGATACACTCGACGGTTATGTGGCAACATCAATAATTGACAGGCTAAGCCAGACCCTCTCTCCACTGGAAGGGAACATTACCGATATGATAATCAAGCTTGACTCGGTGATTTCATCCCTGAATGATCTTTTTACACCTGAGATGAAGGGCAATATACAGTCTGCGGTAGCTGACATAAGCGGCATCACCGCAAGCATCAGGGAGATATCTGACAGCAAGAAGGATGAGCTGGCAGCCTCCATCGATGATCTGAAGGCATTTACGGCCATCCTCTCCTCTAACAGTACGACGCTTGATTCAACTCTACAGAACATCGGCGAGATATCCGATGCCCTGGCTGCGGCCGATCTGGGTACTACCCTTGCATCACTCCGCACTTCACTGGAAAACCTTGATCAGATAGTTCAGGGCATAAGCAAGGGAGAAGGGTCAGCCGGCAAACTTGTGACTAACGACAGTCTCTATACAAACCTCAGCAATACTCTTTACAATCTCGACCTTTTGCTCCGTGATATGAAGGATAATCCTAAAAAATATGTCCACTTCTCACTTTTTGGCAAAAAAGCCGAGTGATTTGTCCTAAAAGTGCTAAACATTATTGAATCATGCCGTTGCAGTACCTCCTGTCGGACCATCTTCCGGTACAAATATTAAGACCCTCTTATCCTCTTTAACATAACCCTTTGTAATCCATATTCTTTGCTATAAGATACTGATATCCAGTGATTTATTTTTTTTGACGAATATATCCGAATATAAGGACCTGATGCTCATAACAGTAAAGAATAAATTGAAAAGTCAAGGGAAAATAATTTTTTTTTTTACCTTTTTTTTTACAAATATTGTCCCGGGTTTCAGCACCTGAATATTTATGCGATTTTTTTAATTTCAATCTGAATGAACAAATCACACGATGAGGTTTGGAATAACTGTCTGGAAATAATTCGTGACATTATCCCTTCGGCCAGCTTTAAAACATGGTTCGAGCCTATTGTTCCTCTCAGGCTCGAAAAGAACATTCTGACAATCCAGGTGCCCAGTCCATTCTTTTACGAATATCTTGAAGAGCAGTACATTGACATACTACGCAAGACCCTGAGGCGGGAGATTGGCAATGATGCCAAGCTTGAGTACAACATCATAATGGAGAATTCGGCCTATGCCAACGGGAAGCCTTACACCGTGAGGTATCCTTCAAGGAACAAGACCGATCTTCAGAACAAGCCAATGCAAGTTCCTTTTGAGGTCACCCAGCCGGCCATCAGGAATCCCTTCATCATACCCGGCATAAAGAAGCTTCATTTTGATCCGAGGCTCAATCCGGACTATTCTTTTGCCAACTTTATCGAGGGTGAATGCAACCGCCTGGCTCGTTCTGCGGGCATAGCCGTAGGGAACAACCCCGGAGGCACTGCCTTTAATCCCCTTATGATTTATGGTGACTCCGGGCTTGGCAAGACTCATCTCGTACAGGCCATCGGGATCCTTGTCAAGGAGAAGTTCCCTGACAAGACCGTGCTTTATGTCAACGCAAACAAGTTCCAGACACAGTTTGTGGAGTCAATACGGAACAACAACAAGAATGACTTCCTCCACTTCTACCAGATGATTGACGTCCTGATCATTGATGACGTACATGAATTTGCCGGGAAGGAGAAGACCCAGGATACTTTTTTCCACATATTCAACCACCTGCACCAATCGGGCAAACAGCTCATCTTAACCTGTGACAAGCCTCCGGTGGAGTTGCAGGGTATGGAGCAGAGGCTCCTGTCGCGTTTCAAGTGGGGACTGCTGGCAGACCTTCAGAAGCCTGATTTTGAAACAAGGCTTGCCATACTCAGGAAGAAGGCCTACAACGACGGCATTGAGCTGCCTGACGAGATCTTTGAGTTCCTGGCTGAGAACATCGCCTCTAATATCAGGGAGCTTGAATCAGGACTTATCTCGCTCTATGCGCAGTCTACCCTCAACCGCAAGGAGGTGACGCTGGAACTGGCCCGCCAGATGGTTGACAGGCTTGTCAACACCCAGCGCAGGGAGATAACCATAGATTATATCCAGAAGGTGGTATGCGAGTACTACAAGATACCCGTGGACCTGATGCAGGGCAAGACGCGCAAGAGAGAGATTGTGCAGGCCAGGCAGGTTTCAATGTACTTCTCCAAGAGCCTCACGAAGGCATCACTGGCAAGCATAGGCTCATCAATCGGCGGCAAGGATCATGCAACCGTGCTGCATGCCTGCAAGACCGTAAACAACCTTATTGACACCGACCGTCATTTCAGAAACCAGATAAATGAAATAGAGAAAAAACTCAAGGTATGAAAGCCGATCCGCACTTTCTTCTGGAAGAATTTTTTAAACTATACGGGGACAGGGCAAAAGAGCCTGTCCTTTTTTTTTCACCGGGCAGGGTTAATCTGATAGGTGAGCATACTGACTATAACGGGGGATATGTTTTCCCCTGCGCCCTCGACTTCGGGACAGTGTTGCTTGTAAGGCTTACCGGTGGCACTGAGATAAAGATGAACAGCCTCAATTTCAAGGGCGAGGTGGTGGTACCGATTGCATTCAACTATCTCCCCATACCAAAAAGCTGGACAAACTATCCTGTGGGTGTCATCAATGAATTTGCACGAAAGGGAATCCACGCCCATGGCATGGAGATGCTCTTTTACGGTGACATTCCCAACGGCGCCGGGCTCTCCTCCTCGGCATCTATTGAGATGGTGACTGCGGTGGCGATGAATGAGCTTACAGGCTCAGGACTTGATATGATGGAGCTGGTAAAGATGGGCCAGAAGGCTGAGAATGGCTTCGTGGGCATGAACTGCGGCATTATGGACCAGTTTGCTGTCGGCTTCGGAAAAAAAGGGCATGCCATCAACCTGAACTGCGACACCCTGGAGTACAGGTATGCTCCCGTGAATCTGGGTGACAGAAGGCTGGTAATAACTAACACCAACAAGCGCAGGGGACTGACCGACTCAAAGTACAACGAGCGCCGCTCGGAGTGCGAACGGGCGGTGGAGCTCATCTCTGAGCATTACCCCATAAGGAACCTCAGCCAGCTGACTGCAGACGATCTGTGGATGCTTGATAAATACATTCCTGACACGCTTATCAGGAAAAGGGCAAAGCATGTCATTACCGAGAACGGCAGGACCCTGGATGCAATAAAAGCGCTGGAAGCCAATGATATTGATCTGCTCGGAAGACTGATGAATGAGTCGCATGACTCACTTTCGGACGACTATGAGGTTACCGGCATTGAGCTTGATACCCTCGTTTATGAAGGCCGGAAGCTGCCTGGAGTTGCGGGCACAAGGATGACCGGCGCCGGGTTCGGAGGATGCACGGTCTCTGTTGTTGAAAGTGAACATGTTGAGAACTTCATAAAGAAACTCGGGGAGATATACACCGCCAAGACGGGTCTCGTAGCCGATTTCTATCTTCCCGGCATCGGTGACGGAGCCAGGCGGGTTTGATCAGCCGGCAGCCGGCAGTCGGCAGTCAGCAGTCGTTAACTGATTGATTGCCTGTAGACTGAAGACTAAAGACTGAGGACTGCCGACTGAGGACTCCACTATTGCCTATTGCCTATTGCCTGATCTACAAGTCCTTAACGCAGCGGAACCCAACAGTGGCGCTGCGGTCATAACCCGGTGAAACGAGGAGCTGCAGCTGTGTCATGGAGAGCGGCTGCGGGCCTCCCTGCACGTACCACCAGCTTGATTCAGGCTTGAACCAGCTGCCACCCCTGATGATATTGAAATAGTAGGCTCCGTTGGAATACACATCGCCGGTCATCTGCCACACATTGCCCACCAGGTCGGCCACGCCGTAGGGGCTCTCCCCTTTCGGGAACGCGTCGACAGGTGTAGGCCGGCCGAACCCGTTGTTGCACTTGGTGGCATGAAACTCACTGCCCCACGGCCACTCGCGACCGTCGGTACCCTGCGCTGCCAGCTGCCATTCAGCCTCCGTCGGCAGCCGCTTTCCGGCCCAGCTGGCATAGGCCCTGGCATCTTCGAGACTCACATGTACAACAGGATAGCGTTCCTGTCCGCTGACAGGCATACCTCTCACCCAGTGCCTCAGATAGTTTGTTGTGTCTGCCGGAATATACCTGGTTTCCCTGATGAACCTGAGAAACTCCGCATTTGTCACAGGGTACATGTCTATCAGGAAGCTGTCGGTTGCGATGGTCAGCTCTCTGCCCGCAGAGGGGTGAGGGATGAAATCATCGGATACAGCCAGCGTATATGTAATGGTTGCTGCAGGCACCATAACCATTCCTTCAGGTATCTCCGAAGCAGGTGCTGTGCGAATCGTCTCTGACACAAGCCACGGCCTGCCCTTCTCAGACCTCACCACCCTCTCATCCAGCAGATAACCCTCAGCATCAATTAGTTCAATTACAATCTTTTCTCCCTCTATGCCAAATAGCTCGTCAACAGCCATAGTCATATCGGCAGGGGCAGTTATCTTCACAGGCTTTCCGGCATAGCCCGGAGCACTCCTGCTTACCAGGAGGGTTCCCTGTGTTTCGACTGCCAGGTGAAGCTTGTTGCCCCTGATCTCAGCCCTTATCAGCGAAGGCAGCAATGCGATGCAGTCAATTGATCCCTCTCTCCTGGTGCCATCGTCAGACTGGCTCCATCCCGGAGTCTGGACCTGGGCCATCAGCTCCCCGTTGATGAGCGACGGTTTAATCTCTTCATGCCTCCACAGTGACACCAGATGCCTGCCGGTTGTATCTCCTGTGCTGAAGAGGGGTCCGTTGTAACCCCTGTGATCCATGTTGAGAACGGTAAACACCGTTTTGTCTCCCGCGGTCCACCTGTTGACGTAAACCCTGTCTGCCGCGGACTTAATGAGAGGAGTCCATCCGGGGTCCAGGAAAGCGTCACTGTTTCTTCTGAGCAGGTATGTAGTCCGGGAGAGGTACTCAAGATCAGCCCGGTATTCTTCACCCCGCCCGCCCGGTCTGAACATGTTCAGTTCGGTGCCATAGCCATTGAAAAAGGCCACGGCTATTTCACGGTGCAGTATATCCTCACCGACATCAGCGACGCGAAAGATGGCAAAGTCGGGCCTGATGAGCCTGTTCAGGTTCAATTCCGGACTGAGGAAGAGAGCATTGTGCACCCGTGCCGCCACAATCCCCGGCATATCTTTAACCACAGGCATGCCTTCGGAATACATCACCACTCCCATGCGGACGGTATCGGCACTGTTTTGAAGCTCAGCCGATGATCTGCCCTCGGTGTCAAGCACTACACCGTCGGCATCGGTGGCAGCTATTATCTCTGCCAGGCCTCGCAGATGATCTTCTTCCCTTGTGCTTTTGTCCCATGGATTATATGCAATGAAAAAACGACAGTCGTCAGCCCTGGCCTGACGACCAATATCTTTAAGTCCTTTGAGGCCACCAGGCAGATCACGATACAGATCCCACTGGTTTCTTTCATCAAGGCCCAGACGCGGCCAGGTGGGCCATATTCCATATACATCCACATGACCGAAGAGCCTGTTGTATTCCGCCATGAAGTCGCTGAAGCCTGCCTCGCCCTCAAAACGGTCAAAGAACTCCCTGTCCCACGCCATCTGCAGGATCATCAGGTAACTGTTGCGTATCCACTTGAGGTCATCACGCCGGTAGAGGGTGTCATCAAAGCTGCTGAGGTCGTACAGGTACCGTTCTGAGAACATGAGCCTCATCCCATCCTGCCATGTTCCCCTGAACAGGTCAGCCCATATTTTATAAGTTACTGATGCCCCCGGAGGCAGTATGGTCTCATATCTCCGCATTGTCCCGCCCTCTGTCCGGTCACGCCGGGCTATTGCACTTACTGACAGGTGGTCATCAGCCTTAAAAACCGAGAAGCCCATCTCCCATGCATTGTCTGGCAGGATGACACGCACCGGGCTCTTTCCGGGCAGGAAAAGGTTTGCCCTGGCAAGGTTACGCGGACCGGAGCCGGTAATAAAGGCGCTGTTGCCACCCTCACCGAATGGTACTACGTCACTGATGGTGAGGGTGTCACTCCAGTTGTTGCGGAAGACCAGCTCGGCCAGGAAACCCGGATGAGACCCGCCTCTCGGTGTGTATCCCGACTCCACTCCGCCTGGGTATATCTGTATAAAGCGACTCCCGGTAAGACCGGCCGGCACATCATCAGATTCAAAATAGACCCCGTCAAGCCTGAAACTGAACAGGGGCTTCGGCGCATTCAGGCTGAACATTGTACTGTCATCAAGGAGCAACGAGACTGCACTTGCTCCGTTGTCCCTGATAATTCCGAGGTTTTCGATCGACTGACCTGAAACAGGAAGTCCGAGAATGAAAAAAAAGATGTAAATCCGAAACCTAAACGTCCACATTTGAGTTTAATCTGATATTGAGCTTACCGACTTACCGGGAGTGCAATTTAAAAAATTGTATCTGAAAATAAAAGGAGAGATGCAGTGTATTAGCCATTTCAGAGAAATTGTTTAATGCATTTGATATGCTTACAGATTTATATGTACTTTTAGAAATTAGCTGATCCCAGACTGATGAAAAAGACTAACTGCAAATGCATAACTTTAATTGTTATTATCCTCTCGGTAATAATGATACTTCCCGGTTGTGCGTCAAGCAGCAAGAAAATGTACCAAAGTGCACGGAAGAGTTCCTACATAGATGCCTCACAGCTTGGCCGCAATAAATATTTCTTCTCAAAAAAGTATCAGAAGAAACTTTACAAGTTCAAAAAAAAATAGCTTATTCTACGCAGGCTACCTCCAGACCGTCCCAGGCCAGAGTCACATTGACCGGCAGCTCCCTGTTGACTTCCGCATGTTTTCCCATCTGATGACCTATATGTGTTATATAGGCCTTCCTCGGTGACACCTCCCGTATCAGTCCCAGCGCTTCGTCCAGACTATAGTGAGATATATGCTTCTCCTTTCTAAGAGCATTGATCACCAGATACTTAACTCCTATCAGCTTCTCCTTTGTCTCCTCGGGGATATAATTGGCGTCAGTTATGTAGGCCATATCTCCCATCCTGAATCCGAATATCGGCAGCCTGTAATGAAAGACCCTCAGGGGTGTTATTATATCACCCTTTATCGTGAGGTTGAAGTCATCGATAACATGCAGCTCCATTCTGGGCACTCCCGGGTAGTGGTTCTCCGAGAAGACGTAGGCATACTCTTTCCTGATCGCTCCCAGCACTCTCTCCTCGGCATAGATGTCTATTGCAGCCTGGCTCTTGTAATTGAATGCCCGGAGGTCATCCATACCTGCGATGTGGTCTTTGTGCTCATGAGAAAGAAGGATGGCATCCAGTTTCTTAACCTTTGCATTCAGCATCTGTTGCCTGAAGTCGGGACCCGCATCAATCACGATAGTGTTTGACGAAGTTTCAACGAGAAGGGAAGCCCTGAGTCTCTTGTCCATCGGGTCAGAAGACTGGCATACAGCACATTCGCAAGCTATTACAGGCACACCCTGTGAGGTTCCGGTTCCCAGAAAAGTGATTTTCACTGTTTCGTTTATCGAATTACAAACATAACCCGAAAAAGAGAGAAGAACAATATCAGGGGTCACTTTAGCTCCCGGTGGCTATTTGCATATCTTTACGGAATCTAAAAGCCCAAAAGATGAGTGGAAATATTTATATGATCCCTGTCACGCTTGGCAACGCTGATCATAACCTTACCATACCGCGCGGAACGAGGGAGATTACAGTTTCACTGAGGCTCTTTGCCGTTGAGGAGGTGAGGAGTGCCCGGAGGTATCTCAGGAGCATTGACAGGGGTTTTCCTGTTGACGATACTCTCTTTTTTCCTGTAGGGAAACACTCGGATCCGGCCGGTCTCGATGATTTTTTCGCACAGGTCGCAAGAGGCGCTGATGCAGGAGTGATGAGTGAAGCCGGTATGCCGGGACTGGCCGATCCCGGGAATATCGTAGCAGCCGGGGCGCACCGTATGGGTATCAGGGTCATTCCCCTCACCGGACCCTCATCAGTAATGCTGTCACTGGTAGCCTCGGGTCTGAACGGCCAGTCGTTTGCCTTTAACGGCTACCTCCCGGTTGACGGACCCGGAAGACAGAAAGCCATCATGGAACTTGAGAAGAGATCTGCTGGCGGTCAGACGCAGATTTTTATGGAGACGCCTTTCAGAAACGGGAAGATGATTGAAGATATTCTGAAAGTTTGCAGGCCGTCAACCCGGCTGTGCATAGCGGCAGACATTACCCTTGAGAGTGAAGAGATACTCACTAAGACCATCGCAGGATGGCGTGAGTCCATCCCACGGCTCGACAAAAGACCCGCAGTATTTCTGATGCAGGCCTGAGAGCGGGATATTGTAAAACAGTCCGGCAACCTCGGTTGCGATTGAATTATTTGGTTAAATTGGGATCACAAAATCATATCGCAATGATCCCAAGAGTATTTGTATCTGCTGTAATGATAATGGTTACGGCACTGCTTGCCGGGCAGAAGACCGACATGTCGCTTTTCAGCAACATCAAGCCCAGAAATATCGGTCCGGGCGGCATGAGCGGCAGGGTCACTGCCTTCGCCGCTGACCCCAGAAATGAAAATGTCTTTTATGTCGGCACTGCCTCCGGCGGTCTTTGGAAGACTCTCAATGCAGGCACCACGTTCACCCCCATATTTGATAATGAGGCTGTGGCTTCCATAGGAGCACTGGCTGTTGACCCGTTGAGGCCTGACATTGTCTGGGCCGGTACCGGCGAAGGCAACCCTCGCAACAGTGTTACGGGTGGTTACGGCATCTATAAAAGCATCGACGGAGGCAGGAGCTGGAAGTGCATGGGTCTTGAACTTACTAGATATATTCACCGGATCATCGTTGACCCGGTCAACCCAGACATAATCTATGCCGGAGCCATTGGCAACCCGTGGGCGCCTCATACGGAGAGAGGGCTTTACCGCTCCACGGACGGAGGAAACACCTGGCGCAGGATTCTGTTCACCAATGAGACCTCCGGTGTGGCTGACATGGTCATGGACCCCTCGAATCCGGGCAAGATCTTTGTGGCAATGTGGGACCACCAGCGATGGCCATGGGCTTTCAGATCATCGTCTGAGGGATCGGGTTTGTGGCTCACGCATGACGGAGGAGAGACCTTCATCCATATCACTGAAGGCCTTCCTGAGGAGAAAGGCCGCATGGGTATTGCCATTGCTGCATCAGACCCGGATGTCGTTTACCTGTATGTCGAATCAAAACCCTCGGCCATATACCGGTCCGATGACGGGGGCATCACCTGGGAGAAGCGGGGTGAGAAGAACATCGGCAACAGGCCCTTCTATTATGCTGAAATTTATGCAGACCCGAAGAATGAAAACAGGGTTTACACCCTTTTCTCAGGTGTCAACGTGAGCGAAGACGGTGCACTGACCTTTGACAAGAGTACCGCCGAATCGGTCCATCTTGACCACCATGCCTGGTATATCGATCCACGTAATCCTGACCGGATGCTCGACGGCAATGACGGAGGCATGGGTATCACCTACGACAGGGGTGCTACCTGGCGTCACATCGAAAACCTGCCTCTGGGCCAGTTCTATCATGTCAGGGTGGATGACGAATTGCCTTACAACATCTACGGCGGCCTGCAGGACAACGGGTCGTGGAGAGGGCCCTCCTACTCATGGCACAGCGGCCCGCTGATCAATGAGATGTATGAGTTCCTGCTTGGCGGCGACGGTTTTGACGCCATGCCGGTGCCGGGCGACAGCCGGTACTGCTATGCGCAGTCGCAGGGAGGATCGTTGCGCAGGTTTGACGTCACCACAGGATGGAACAAGAATATCAGGCCTGTCGCTGACGGCAATGAGAAGCTCAGGTTCAACTGGAATGCCGCCCTGGCACAGGATCCGTTTGACAGTAACACCATTTATTTCGGCAGCCAATACGTCCATAAGAGCACTGACAGAGGCGATACATGGACAAAAATATCTCCGGATCTCACCACCAATGACCCGGAGAAGCAGAAGCAGGATCAGAGCGGAGGCATCTCGCCCGAGGCCACGGGAGCGGAGAATCACTGCACAGTAATTACCATCTCCCCCAGCCCGCTGAGCAAAGGGGTCATATGGGCCGGCACCGATGACGGAATGATACAGGTGACACGTGACGGCGGGCAGACCTGGGAGAACACTGCGCCGAGGATCAAAGGCATGCCCCGGAACGCATGGGTGCCGCAGGTTACGGCCTCGGCACATGATGAGGAGGAGGCCTTTGCCGTGGTTAATGATTACAGACAGGGTGACAATGCCGCTTACCTCTACCGCACAAAGGACCTTGGCAGGAGCTGGCAGCGGATCATTGGTGATACGGATGTATCGGGTTATGTTCTCTGCTTCGTGCAGGATCCTGTCGAACCCAGGCTGATGTTCGCAGGGACTGAGTACGGCCTTAATGTAACGTTTGACGGCGGAGATACATGGAACAGGTGGACCAGCGGTTATCCCACCGTCTCGACCTATGACATGGTTATCCAGCCGCGTGAGCATGACCTTGTCATAGGCACTTTCGGCCGTGCACTATGGGTGCTTGATGACATCCGTCCACTGCGTGCACTGGCGGCAGGTGGCAACAGGCTCCTGAAGAGCAGCCTCGAGGCCTTTGAAGCGCCGGAGGCCTGGATGGCATCGACAAAGAACCTGCCGGGATACTATTTCTACGGTGATGCCATGTTCCGTGGCGAGAACCGCCAGCCAGGGGCCATGATCTCATTTTACGCCCTGGAACCGGGCAAGGTCGAGGTTGACATAAAGGATGGCACCGGAAAGACAGTGAAGACAACAGAAATGGATGCCGGCAAAGGATTTAACCGCTTTACATGGCGTCTTGACCGGAATGCCCTGCCACAGGTATCCTATCCCTCGGAGAAGGAACAGCAGGACCCCAGGGCGAGGTACTACAGAAACTTCGGAGGGATGGTTATACCGGGGAATTACACCGTGACACTGAAAAAAGAGGGTGCGACTGCCGAGACAAGGGTTATGGTAAATGCCGACCCCAGGATGGCTGCCCCGGACACAGATGCAATCAGAAGGAACCTTGAGAGGGCTGAGACATTTGGTGTGAGGATCAATGAGCTTAATGAAAAGCTAAAAGCCATCACCGGTGTCAGGGAGAGCCTGGCGAAGAGTAATGATCTCCTCTCCCGGAACCCCGGCTTCGCAGAGGCCCTGTCAGAGATACATAAGACTGTTAAAGAGGATCTTGCAAAGATTGATGAAGCTTTTGGAAGGAGGCAGGACGGGTTGTCGTCACGGATAAACGGGTACCGTTCAATATTGATGGCTTCAGGGGTACCCTCACAGCAGGAGGAGAAAGGGATGACCGATGCCGTGGCTGCCATGGTGGAGGCTGAGAAGATGATAACCGATTTTCTTGGTGGAAGCTGGGCAAGGTACAAGGAAAAGCTCAAGGATATAACCCTCACGGGTGAAGAGGTAGTCCTGAAATAAAAAAAATGCGCCATGACCCGGCGCATTTTTTCTACTTTCTGGCTCTGACGAGTTCCACCACCTCCATATCAAAGATCAGCGGGGTGTAACCCGGTATGACTGTGTAATAGTTGCCGTAATAATCATAATAGCCGTAACCCATGCTCCCATAGGCCAGGCTTGATGGTATCAGAAGCCGGGCCTTGCCTCCGAGCCTCATTTTGGTAAGTCCGACGGCCCACCCTTCAATCAGTTCATATGATCCTACCCTGAACCTGTATGGTGTGTCCTCCTCAACATTGCTCTGAAGAACCTCATGGCTCAGGAACATCAACGTGTAATATACACCCACAGAATCACCTGATTTGATAAGGTCTCCTGTTCCGGGCTCCGTCTCCATGTAATAAAGTCCTTTTGCGTCAGGAGTGACGGTGATATTATTGCTGGCGATATAATCAGCTATCTGGCTTTTCTCCTCTTCCTCATATTTCTTTGCCGGATTGCATGATACAATGGCAACAGCAAGTGCCAGGAGCATCGCTGAATAAAAGGTATTTTTCATGGCTTTGATCTTCATTTCCCCTTAAACCTCAAATATCGTTCCAAATTAATTGATTTCCATTATTCTGATCCTGTAGACAAGGATTGCCCTCCCCGGAATCCGGCCGCCGTCGCCGGTATGACCGTAGGCAAGATATGGCGGGATGATGAACATGTAATCACTCCCACTGTTCATCAACTGAAGCCCTTCGGTCACCCCGCTTTCGGCCCCCGCATATCCGACCCTGATGGTCTGTGACCCGCTGTAGCAGGGGCTGCCGTCAAGGAGAGTGCACTCATAGTCATAGGTTACATTGTCGCCAGTCTTCACCTTCTCACCGGTGCCTTCGGAAAGAATGCTGTACCAGAGACCGGTGTTGGTTTCGCTGAATGATTGCCGGCTCTTGCTTAAATATTCGGTGATGACCCCGCGATCCTTCGTAATAAGTGATTTGTTAAGGTCAATGAGTTCCGATTCCGAAGGAACCTTTGAGGAACTCCTGTTGTCAGGCTTGTTCTGACAGCCATAACAGAGAATGGTCAACAGTATCAGTATCGGGATTGCCAGTTTCATTTCATCATCTCTGCTGCAGCCTCTTCCAGCTCATTCCTGTAAGAGGGGAGAGTGTTCTCAAAGTGTCTCACCACCTCGTGAATGGTTCCCTTCATCTCTCCGCCGGCGGCATTGCGGTGTCCTCCGCCGTTGAAGCACTGGCGCGACAACACGTTTGCGTTAAAGCTACCTTTTGAGCGAAGTGACATCTTTACGAAACCCGAGCGTTCGACAAAGAGTACTGAAAGAACGATCCCCTTCATCGTCAGAAGCACGTTTGCAAACCCTTCGGTATCACCCTTCACATGGTTGAACCTCTCCAGGTCTTCCCTTGTGAGCCAGATGTAGGCTGTATGGAGATCCTGGTGGACCACCAAGCGGCTGTGGAGTGAAAACCCCTTCAAGCGTATCCTGTCCGGGGAGAAATTGCTGAATATATGGTTGAATATTTTCTCCTTGTCTACGCCCATATCGAGCAGGTGTCCCACGGTGCGCATCGTGTCACCGGTATAATAACCATGCTCGAAATTGCCGGTATCGGTGATGATCCCGACATAGACCGCTGTTATGAACTCGCTGTCATTGAACTCTGCCCCTTCCATGCCATTGACGAGGAAGTATATAAGTTCGGAAGTGGAGCTCCGGCTTACGTCGGAGATGACGAGGTCAGCAAATTGTGCGGGATCAGGATGATGATCAATCATCACCTTTTTTGTCTTTGATGCCAGCACCAGCTGTTCAGCTTTGCCCATCCTTGACGACGAATTGAAATCAACCATGATAATCAGGTCGGCCTCAGTTATAAGTTTACCCCCGGCTTCGGTATTGTGATGGAAGTCGACAATCAAATCTACGTCATTCATCCACAACAGGAACTGCTGAAGAGCGTTCGGGGATATCATGCCTGCATCCTTGCCCTGGGCGATAATCCACCTCCTCAGCGCCAGCATCGCACCTATGGCGTCGCCGTCGGGATTGATATGACAGATCAAAAGAATATGATCTGCCTCTTCAATCAGCTTCTTTAATTCTTTTGTATATTTACCGAACTCTGGCACTGCGTTAGCTTTATAAAGGCGTCAAAGGTAAGAAAAATAACAGGTTTTTTAAAAATCAGACCAAATAACCCGATTTTCATTCAGTTATGACACACTCATGTTTTCGAAACACAAACGAGTTATTAATATAATCATAAACATGGGGGTTCCATCATACCTTAATAATCAAATTTTATAATGATGAATGACGACATCACTTTTTCGATTATCAAGCCCGATGCTCTTGGGAGGGGCGATGCAGGAAGGATTCTTGCCAGGATTACAGAAGCCGGTTTTTCCATTGCAGCGCTTAAGATGCTGTATATAAATCGCATGCAGGCTGAGGAATTTTACTCCGTGCATCGTGAGAGGCCATTTTATCAGGGGCTGGTTGAATTCATGTCATCAGGGCCTGTCATAGTAATGGTGCTCAGGCACGAAAAAGCCGTTGACGAGTTCCGCAGGCTGATAGGCAGCACTGATCCGGCAAAGGCAGACAGGGGGACCATCAGGGCGGAATTCGGCACCGACGTAAAGACGAATGCTGTTCACGGCTCAGATTCGCCGGAGAATGCTCTGAGGGAAGCCCGTTTCTTCTTTTCCACCATCGAGATCTTCTGACGGAAAACAAAAATGTGATTAAGGTGTTCTGTTAAAAAATTCAAATGACTTCTAATATTTCCCCGGACTTTTCAGACAAAAAGACACTCGAAAAGTACTCCTCCGCCTATACTCTGTCAGACATGGAGATCTTCATTTTCCCGGATCTCTTTTACCCGCTGGTGCTTGCCAATATTATGTCTCCGGTTATCTGGAGATGGAGGGACGATCCCTGGTTCAGTGAAATGCCCAGGAAGAATTTCATCAGCAGGGCCAACCGCATTAAGCAGTATATCATTGACAATTACATTTTTAACCTCGATCTTGAGACGTGGGGACTTACGGAAAAGGAGAAGGAGACTGCCCGTTTCAGTGATTTCTTTGACACGGAGCTGCTCAGGCAGTCGAATGCGCTTTTCGGCTATGAGGGCGACAGGTATTATTTCAGTATTGACATAAGGCGGCATTTCGGCCTTGACAAGTATGACTCATCGGTCATCCCCTACTGGAAGACGGAGACAGTGGAAGCGATGACAGCCTTCAGGCACAGGGAGCATTTTACCACCGGGGCAGGTGAGTGCGTAAGCCTTGCATCGCTATATGCAGCTGCCATGTTTGTCGTGGGCGGGGTGCCCCTGGAAAAGATATTCATGATGGCCACCCCACTCCATTCCCAGAACTACATTGACGAGAAAGACGGGCTTCTGACCAATAACCGCCGTATCATGACCAAAAACATGTGGTTCAACGGCACATCGCTGTCGGGCAAAGCAAGACGGGCCCTCGAGAACGAAAAAGTAACCGTAGTGTCGCATATCACAGGGTATATCCATACGGTATACGAGAAAGCTACGATAGACAGGGAGGCCTACCTGGGTTTCACGGAGAAGCTGAATGACTTTGTCAAGGCTCCCCTGACTCCCGGCATCTTCATCAACTTCCTGAGATTCAAGTCGGAATACAAGTGCCTCTTCCAGTTTCACTATAAACGTACCGGCCTCAGCCTTTACATAACCCTGGAAAAGCTGTTTGAATATGAGCACTCATCAAAAGCCAGCATGAATGAAGAGACACGTGACAAGCTGCTTGCCGAGGTCGACAATGAGGAGTTTTTTCCTGATCCCATCCCCGGAAAGATAATGCTGAATGACGTGGAAGTTTACCTGAAAAGGCATAAGAACACTGATCTTAAGGTCATTGAAGCTGAATTTATTAAGCGCTTCCCCACTGAAGAAAGTGATTGCGTTACGCGGATGTTCATCGATCTGAAGGAATTCACAATCACCGAACCAAGGCTGCCGACTCCTGACAGGGATTTCGTCTCAGAGCCCTACCCTGAAATCAGTGTGACTGACAGTCGCGATGAAGTGATCAGGAAAGTAAGGGAACTCTCCGGTGTCTCCGAGATGGCGCTCCTGTCTCTCTACGCCTACCGTGACATGGAATTGACCAGCTGGAAGCCTTTTGTCAAGGCAGCCATCGAGAGGAACCCTGTTTGTCACGAACCGCTTACAGGAAGGAGTGCTGATGATATTTTTGCAATCATTGGCAGGCTTAAGAACAAGTCTATATATGACTCAGGGAGGATGGCCCAGCCCGATGAGGTCTGGAATTTCGGCCGGGGCGACGGTGCCGAAAAGGCATTTCTGATGGCGGACGCCCTCATCCACAATGACCCTGAAGCGGAGATACTTGTCTCACTTGGAGATACCACTGCAACCCTTGATTACGGCGGACATGAATTTCACTTCGTTACCTCCAAGGGACACACCAAAAAGATTGTAATCAGGGGAAATGATTACACGACTGACTGATCAGTGGATCACAATCTCCCTGACAACCTCTTCACCGGCCTTGATGTTTATCTGGCTGCGAAGTGATTCACGGAGCATCATCAGCTCATTTCTGACCACCGGGGATGTAAGGTAAATGTGCATTACGCCGTCCCTGACGTAGATCTTCTTTGTGCGTGCAGCGATCACCTTCCCTGTCAGCCCCTCCCAGATATTTATCACTGAAGCCTCTTTCAGCCCCGGAGCAAGTCTGTACTCCCTGATAAGGTCAGCAAGCGCCTCGCCAATGGTTATTGTCTTGTTCCTGCGCATGTTCTCATCTGCTTCCGTTGGTGATCTCCTCCTCTATTCCGCCATGGCCCAGGCGGTAGAGACGGAAATCGACACCCGTGTTATCAAGGATCCGGTGAATACGGTCCTGCTGGGTGTCTGTTATGAATACCTGTCCGAACTCGCCTGATCCTACCAGACGTATTATCTCCTCCACCCTGCTCTGGTCGAACTTGTCAAAGATATCGTCAAGCAGCAGTGCCGGTGCAAATCCGTTCATCCTGCTGATAAGTCCGAATTTGGCCAGTTTGAGCGCAACGATAAATGATTTCTGCTGTCCCTGGCTGGCCGTGGTCTTTGCGGGGTGTCCGTCTATTCCGAAGAGCAGGTCGTCACGGTGTATGCCTGTGGTAGTATACTGAAGTGAGTAATCCCTTCCCCTGGAGTCGTTCAGTTGCTGCAGGTAGTCGCCGCTGCCAAGGTGTGAGCGGTACCTGATGTCAACCTCTTCGGCACTGCCGGATATCTTTTCATAGTACGAAGAAAAGAGTGGTACGAGGTTCTCCGTGAGCCTCCTGCGTGCCTCGTATATTATTTGTGCTTCATGAGCCATCTGCTCGTCATAGATCTCGAGCATGCTGCCGGCATCACGCCCGTTTTCACGCAGCACACTATTCCTCTGCAGCAGTGCTTTGTTATAACGCATGTGTGACTCGAGATAGGCGGGATCATACTGACTGATCATCATGTTGACGAATCTGCGGCGTTCCTCGCTTCCTCCGGTTATAAGGGTACTGTCTGCAGGAGAGAGCATCACCACCGGGAACCTTCCAACATGGTCAGACATGCGCTGGTACTCCTTGCCGTTGAGCCTGAAGACCTTTTGCTTCTGTTTCTGGAAGGCGCAGAAGAGCTCCTCGCTCTCCCCGTCCCTCACGAACAGTCCCTTCAAAATGAAATAATCTTCTCCGTGCCTTATGCTGAGCGTGTCGGAGTTGTTGAAGAAACTCTTTGTAAGTGACAGGTAATGAACAGCATCGAGGATATTGGTCTTTCCCACACCATTGTTCCCGACAAAGCAGTTGAACCCCGGAGAAAAATCCAGGGCCACCTCTTCATAATTCTTGAAATTGGTCAGTTCTATCCTTGCAAGATGCATAATTACCGCTCGCTGCTGTATGAGGTCGCAAAGTTAAGAAAAGAAACGGCTGCATCAACCCTCCCCAGGCCACAGAACCCAAGTGTTGCGCACCCCTCTTTTTTTTAATTCATTTATTTTTAAATAAGAGCAGAAATACTACTTTTGCGGAGTTATTTTTTGACCTGTAACAGAGAACATTGATATGAGCAAGAAAAAGGAGACCGCCAAAGGGATCGAGAATGTAGAACAGACACTGACAAAGACTGAACAGTTCCTTGAGCAGAATTACAAACCGCTTTTATACGTACTTGTGGTTGCCGTTGTACTGGTAGGCCTTTTCTGGCTTCTGAAACTTTATACAGCCAGGCAGAACAGTGAGGCTCTCAGTCAGATGTTCATGGCTGAAGAATATTTTGCTTCGGATTCTCTCCAACTTGCTCTTTATGGCGATGGCAACAATCTGGGTTTCATCGATATATCCGATGAATACAAAAGGACCAAATCAGGCAGGCTTGCCAACTTTTATGCCGGAGCCAGCCTGATGCAGATGGGGCAGTTTGAAGAGGCAGTCACCTATCTTAACAAATACTCCCTTGATGACGAGATACTTGCCCCGCAGGCCAAAGGGCTCATAGGTGATGCCAAAGCCGAGCTCGGCGACAGTGCTGAAGCCATAAAGCTTTACCTGGAAGCGGCCAACATGGCTGATAACGCCTTTCACACCCCTATTTACCTGATGAAAGCCGGCATGCTCCATGAAATTGATGGCAACTTCGCCGAGGCTCTGAAGCTTTACGAGAGGATTCGTGACAATTATGCCGAGAGCAATGAGGGAAGGAGCATCGACAAATACATTGCCAGGGTAAAACTGCAGATCGACTGACAGGTGGCTACCCGCGATCTCTCGGACTATGATCCTTCACGTGTTCCCGATGCCACGGGAATGAGGTTTGGCATTGTTGTGGCCGACTGGAACAGTGAGGTCACACATGTGCTGCTCAGTGGATCCGTCGATACCCTGAAGCGGCACGGGGTCACCGATGATGATATAGTTGTCAGGCATGTCCCCGGAACATTCGAGATCACTCTCGGAGCCCAGTGGCTGGCCGAGTATGATGACCTCGACGGTGTTCTCTGCCTGGGTTGTGTGATCCAGGGCGAAACACCCCATTTCACATATATCTGCCAGGGAGTGACGCAGGGCATCACCCAGTTAAATCTTGAATACAATATCCCGTTCATCTTCGGGGTGCTCACCACCCTGAACATGCAACAGGCTCTTGATAGAGCCGGAGGCATCCATGGCAACAAGGGGGACGAGGCGGCTGTCACAGCCATCAAGATGGCAGCCCTGCAGCGGCTGATGGAGAAGGATTAACTCAGTCTTCAGTCACCTTTCAGGCAGTAGGCAGCAGGCAGTAGGCAGTAGTGATTTGTCTTCGGTCTTCAAGTAATTATCTTGTAATCAGTTACATACCACAATAC
>CAZHTG010000010.1:0-8523 GCA_964535795.1 uncultured Rikenella sp. | reverse complement strand
CAGGAGGAGACTCAATCCCGCATCCGCCAGCTGGCGGATCGGGACGGCAGTCTTCAGTCTTCTATCTCCGGCAGAGCATCCGGTAAGGGCAATATGTGCACCGCCGTTCGAAGCGGGTCATGACATAATCCTCATTTTCAGAAAATATCCGGTTCAGTGTCCGGTCAAGCTCAGCTGAAAAAGCCGTCAGAAACCTGTCCCATTCCTTCCGGTCGGCTCCCGGACCATCCAGGCCGGCCACCGGGGCGTAAGGTGTGAAATCGCGCGACGAGAGCTGCTGAACCCAGTATATTGCCGGCAGCACAATCGTGTCGCGATGGCTGTCACGTATCAGGGTGCAATATAGCAGCGCCTGGAGAAATGCGTCATTTCTCCTCTCCTTTTCCTCGTCAAGGAGATCTTCGGGGGTCACAGCTTCCTTCCTGGGAGTGCCCGTCTTATAGTCAACGACCCTGACCGCTCCGCCCGTCATATCAACCCTGTCAGCCCTTCCTCCTATCCTTACCTGCATCTCGCCTTCAACGGTGCTTACAGTGCGTATGCCAGAAAAGTCATCCTCGAGGTGCAGCAGGACAAGCTGGCGGTCCAGGGCATCATAACTGAGCAACTCGGACAGGTATCTCTCCAGCACATCGATGATTATGACACCCTTGCCTGCCATGAGAGTCTCGTTGTCCCATTTCATTTCAGCGGTTGCTGCTGCAATAATAGTGTTCCGGATGAGGTCGCGGTCCGATGCCATTCTGCCTATGGCTGTTCCTGCCTCCGCGGTACCCTTCAGCGGTTCATAGATCCTTTGCAGTGCATCATGCATGATGTTGCCAAACCTGCGCTGATCGATATCCTTTTCTACCGTCTCCTCCTCGGGCATGCCGCAGACATACCTGTAGTAGAATCGCATCCGGCAGTTGACCCATGTATTCACGGCACTGGGCGAAAGGTACTTTTTACCTTCACTGCCGGTACCGTAGATGCTGAGCAGTGTTCTGTTGTGTTCCGCCGCCTTGGCGATTCTTCCGGAGATCATGCGGCTGCGTCCCACGCTTATGTGCACCGTGCGATGCTGCGGACTGAAGAGCGGGCTGTAGCTCATCCTCACCAGGTACCGGCTCATCTCCCCGGTAGTCAGTCCCTGCGATGTGGAGTTATACATGAACCACCCGTTGTCCGGTTTGCGGAGAAGCCTGAAAAAATAATAAGAGTAGATTGACTCATGCTCATTCAGGGTGGGCAGCCCGAATGCCCGACGGATATTATAAGGAATATAGGTGTTGTCATAAGATATGCCCGGGAAGATGCCCTCGTTAAGTGACAGGAAGATAATCTTTTTGAAATCAAGGGCCCGGGTCTCAAGCACTCCCATTATCTGGATGCCCTTCAGCGGCTCGCCCGAAAAGGGGACTATCAGTTTCCTGAAGACGCGGTCAAGCAGCCTGATGCATGTATCCGTCTTCAGCTCGAGATTGTAAGTTCTGAACAGGTTAGCCAGCCTGACCGTGCTGCTCATGGCAATGCGCAGGTACTCGCGGTCAGTGCTCAGCGTCATTCCCTCACTCTCCGCCTCGAATGTAGCGGCTTCTATCATTTCCATCACCCCGGTAAGGTGTTCCGGTATCTCCGTTCCGGCTGCAGGCACAGCAAAGAGCCTCTTCAGAGGCAGTGAGGAGGAGAGCATCGCTTCACTCACCCTGATCATATTGCCGGATACTATGGCCGAGATCACCTTCTCTCCCCTGTCTCCTGCCAGCAGCCTGAAATACTGGTGTCTCAGCATGGCTATCACCTCTTCGCTTCTGAAGGTGGTGCCGGCAGTGGTCAACCTGGCTGAACGTATCAGTGCCAGCTGTTGCTTAAGGAACGAATAGAGTGATGTGAATCGGAACGGATGTCCCATGGTCACATTGACATCCCCGACCGATGGGGGCAGTGATGTCAGCACAGGCATCAGCAGCTTTTCATCGGCAAGAATGACAGCAGTTCCTGTCAGGTCACCGTCATCAGTGATACCGTTACCTTCGAGGATCTGTGACACCATCCTGGCCTGTGCTGTGTCAGACGGTGTGTCAATTATCTGCCAGTCGCCATGAGGCATCATCTCATAGCGGTCAGCACCGGCATCTATCTCGTTTCTGAAAATTTTCCGGTTCTCCCTCATGAAAGCGGAGGCCTTATGATCAGGGTCCTTCATGAAGAAGTGGGCGTCATCCCAGTAGAACTTTGCCTGGCCGAGGCTCTTCAGGTGGCTAAAGAGGGCTTTCTCGCAGTTGTTAAGCGCATTAAGGCCGACGATATGCCATGTCACTCCTTCAGTCACCTTCAGTGTACCATTGATGGCCCTCTCCGCAACGTCACGGCACAGCATGCCGTCACCCGCCTGGCGCCGCTCCAGCATTACTGCCCTGAAATCGTGGTACAGCGGCGCCAGCTTCTGCCATACCGACTGAAACTTCGACCGTGCCTCACTGCCTGTTGAGCCAGGGTTGAACGACTTCCAGAAGCCCCTAATGATCTCTGTCTGTTCTTCTGTCAGGCCTCCGAACTTTGCATCTATCTCCTTCAGGTCATTGATGTTGCCGTAGAGTTTCTCCGCATCAGCCAGGTAGAGGTCTATGTCATTGAAATCGTTTATTATGATCTCGCCCCACGACCAGAAGTCGTCAAAGCTCATCTCCTCACCGTAACGCTTTTTATATACACGGTAAAGCTCGAAAATCAGGGTCTCATTCTCAGCGGGAGTCAGGTCAGTGAAAGAGCGGAACAGTTCGCTTACGGTAAGCATCAGGGGAGACCACTGAGGTTTGTCGCTCAGCCGCGAGAGAGCGCGGGCCAGGTACAGGCCTGCCCTGCGGCTGGGGAGTACTACAATCTGCCTCTGCAACTCATCCGCATGATGTTCACGGAGCTTATATGCCACTTTCTCAAGAAAATCCATCGTCATCTCTTTGTGTAAAGTCTGCCCTGCCAGGTATCTCTTTCCGTGAGACGCTGTTCGAAGCGGCGGAATATCTCATCACTGCGAATGTGCCAGTCGCGGGGGTCATCAAGCATCCGGGGAGGGGCCTCACCGCTTATCCGGTCAATCATTATTGCAGGGTTAAGCCTCTCGCAAAATGAGATGACCAGGTCAAGATATTCTTCAAGGGTGTAGAGATCAAAAGCAGCGGGATCGGTTCTGTATTCATCAGCCATCAGTGTCCCCCTGATCAGCTGCAGCTGCCTTATCTTGAGCGATTTCAGAGGCAGTGAGGAGATCACCTCTGCGCTCTCCGTGATCTGGCTGCGGCTTTCGCCGGGGAGGCCGAAGATCAGGTGGGCGCCTGTATTCAGACCCCGTGCATGAGTCTCCTCCACCGCTTTCACGGCTGTGGCAAAGTCATGGCCCCTGTTGATGCGCTGCAGTGTCACATCGCTGACCGATTCGATGCCATATTCGATCATGACAAAACGGTCACGGGCAATGACGGCAAGCCTATCGAGCAGCTCTCCCGGGACACAGTCGGGGCGCGTGCCGATGACAATCCCGGCGACGGCCGGGTGACTGAGGGCCTGATCATAAAGGGACATCAGTCTCTCGGTATCGGCATAGGTGTTGGTATATGCCTGGAAATATGCAAGAAAGGTGTCGGCACGCCGGTATCTGCGGTGGTGGAAGGCGATGCCCTGCTCAATCTGTTCGGTGACGCTCTTATCCGGGGTGCAGTATGCCGGGATGAAAGCCTCGTTGTTGCAATAGGTGCATCCCCCGTTACCCAGGCTGCCGTCACGATTGGGGCAGGTGAAGCCGGCATTTATGCTCACCTTCTGGACCCGTTTGCCGAAGAGGCCGGCAAACCAGTCGGCATATGAATTATATCTCCTGCCGGTTCCAGGTGAATTTGAAGGTGTCTGTGAATGTTCCGCTGACTGTGTCATCTTTTCCTTTATACCTCCTCCACCATATCCTTTTCGACATACCAGAGCCATGATCTGACGTCAGTGTATCCCATCTGCTTCAGCAACTCGCGGTATGAGGCTGCCTGACTCCTGTGCCCCGGGGAGGGCTCCCCGAACTTATAATCGACCACTGTCACGGTATTGTCACGTATCATCACCCTGTCAGGGCGGCGGGCGGCGCCCGCGGGCAGTATGATGGTCGCCTCCGTCATTACGGAGCAGGTGCCGTCAAACCACTCCCTTACCTTATCGGAGGAGAGCATGGCATGGAGACGTGAGGCGATCATCCCGCGCCCCTGCAGTGGAAGGAGTCCGCTGCTGCATGCATAGTCGATGGCAGGGTCAATGTCAGCGGTTGTCTTCACCCGGCTGAGCAGTTCATGCATCATGATGCCGTAAGCTCTTCCACCGGGCTCAGCCAGTTTCAGGTCATCATGCGGCAGGGCGCCGCCCGTTCTCAGCCTCAGGGCACCGCGCGGCTCTGTTACGGAATACTCTTTCAGCTCCAGCTGCTGATCGCGTTCCTTTTTCTCCACGGTTGGCAGTTCACCGCATTCAACATATCTCTGTGCACCGGTCTCCACCAAGTTGAAGTCATCCGGCAGGCCCTTCAGTGCCTCGTTGATGAGGCTTCCGGCATTGGCTCCGCTGCCTGACTGTCCGGTCATATCGGGGACCATGACATAGAGGGCATCAACAGCCCGGGTGAATGCAACATACAGGAGGTTCACTCCGTCAAGCCAGTCTGAGGCCTTCTCCATTGTTGCCTCTGCTGCGAAGAGAGAATCATCCAGACGGCTGCTCAGCTCGGGTAAAACCACGGGCATAGGCTCAAACGGTTCAGGCACATCGGTGACCCACAAAAGGGGCCTGTTGAATCCGTGCTTTGAGAAGTCCCATGCTGCAAAGGGGATTATCACAACCTTGCACTGCAGCCCCTTTGCCTTGTGGATAGTCATCACCCGCATCGCCTCCTGCCGGTCTGACTGGCTGAGGGTGCTCTTAAAGCCTTCGTTCTCCCACCATGAGACGAATGATGAGATATCCGAGCTGTAGCGGCCCGAGTAGGCCAGCACCACATCCTGAAATGAGCTGATATATGCAATATTCTCAGGGTGGTTTCCCAGGCTGAAATAGCGTATCATGCTCTCCGTGGCGCTGAAGAGGGAAGCGTTTCTGAATGACTCAAGGTCTTTCTCCCAGCCACCCGGGAGAGGATTACGCCCGTCATCTTCCGTGTCGGCAGCATAGATCAGATTTTCGTCAACTCCTGTAGCCAGCACATATGATCTTACCATCTGGCTCCGGTTAATGCGGCTTCCGGGATCAGCAAGATACTTCAGGCACGAGAGAATAAGCGTGACGGCCGGGTTACGCTCGAGGAAGAGTGATTCTCCGGAGGTGATCTCGTAGTTGTAAGCGGCACGTTGCTCAGGGGTGCATGCGGCGCTGTGCTCAAGGATGCGGCTGATGATGCTCTTTCCCTCCTCGTTGGTGCGGCAGAGGAACAGTATGTCATCAGCCCTGTAACCGTGGTCCTGTATCTGCTCAACCACCGAAGGGAGGTCAAGCAGCACCCTTTGCTTCCATCCCTCATCCTCATCCTTGCCGTAGAGTGTCACCCGAACATATCCGCCCGGTTTTCCCGGGGTGCCTTCCTGTTCTGAACCGCTGTATACCCCACTGATCTTCAGCCTTTCAAAGTCAAGCTTTTCATCACAGAGGGCCGGTATGGCTCCGGGGGCAAACATCCGGTTGTTGAACCTGATGATGTTGGCACGGCTGCGGAAATTGATGTTAAGCTGTATGGTCCTCACTGCTTCTTCGCCAAAGGCCTCAGCAGCCTCCGAATGAATTATCCTCCAGTCGCTGTTGCGCCACCGGTATATCGACTGCTTCACGTCACCCACCACCAGGTTGTCACTGCCCCTCGAGAGGGTTTCAGAGATCAGTGGCCTGAAGTTATTCCACTGTATTCGTGAAGTATCCTGGAACTCGTCAATGATATAATGGTCATATACAGCGCCTATCTTCTCATATATGAACGGGGTGTCATCATCAGCTATGAGCTTGTTAATGAGCTCGCCGGAGTCGGACAGTAAAAAGAGGTTCTGCTCATGGGCCTGGTCGCGCACTCTCTCGCTAATGGCCCCGAGGATGCCAATGACGTGAATTGTTCTTACCTGCGCCAGCGCTGAGACATAAAGGCTGTATCGCCTTTCAAACAGTTCCGATATGGCCCTGACCACCTCATTCAGTCCTAAGCTTATGGCTTCCTGAAAGGCTGCGGCAACGACAGGCGATGCGCCGCCAGCATAGTATCTCCCTTCCTCCGAAGCCTTGCTCCATGTGGCATTGGGCGGTTTGGTCTCCCCCTGTGCGTACTTCCTGAGGCTCTCTCCGACTCCTCCCCTGCTTTTGGAAAGGAAATCCGCTGCAGTGAGTCCGCACCCCATATAAATCTCAACACCCCTGGAGGCGAGCTCCTTAAGCTCCGATTCGAAGCTTCTTTTAATGGCGAAGATCCTGGCCGTATATTCGCCGAGCACATCATAATTACCAATTTTCTTCTTATCCTCCGGACTCAGCTGCCGGAAGTTCTCCTTGAAGATAAGGGCAGCAACCTCCATGATCTCCCTGCGTATATCCCATCCCTTGTTATCATCAAGGCGCGACCCGACGTATGACGATATCCAGTCGAGCAGTCTCCTGTCTGTCGCCACTGCGGCCAGCAGGCTGTCTACGGCGTCAGAGAGAAGAGCTTCGTGCTCGAGCTCTATCTCATAACCTGCGGGTATGTCTATCTCACGGGCAAATGCCCGTATTACTCTCTGGAAGAAGGAATCGATAGTGCCAACGGTGAACCTGGAATAGTCCTGGAGGATATTGTTAAGCGCCAGCGGAGCATTTTTCCTTACTGTAAGCATCGCCTCGCGGCTGTCGGGCCAGAGGTCAGGGAAGAAACCGGACAGGTAGGCCGCAAATTCCGTCCGTTCCTTTTCACCTGCGGTATCATCACGTCCGAGGTTATGCAGTCTTCTGAGGATGCGGCTCTTCATCTCGGCGGCAGCGCTGTTGGTGAAGGTCACGGCGAGTATCCTGCGGTAGGCTCCCGGGTCACGCAGAACCCGTGACAGGTAGAAGCCGGTCAGGGCATGGGTCTTGCCGGAGCCCGCCGAAGCACTGTATTTCAATAACTTACCAGGAGCACTCATCGATTGAAAATTAGTAAAAAAAGAGGCATGAAGAGAGTTGCGGCAGAAGTAGTTTTCAACATATTGAGTTAAAGAGCTACCTTTGCGTCGTGAAAAAGAAGGTTATCGTCGGTTTGTCAGGGGGTGTTGACTCCAGTGTCGCTGCATGGATCCTGAAGGAGCAGGGTTATGAGGTGGAGGGGATCTTCATGATCAACTGGCATGACAGCCGCGGGCTGCTCAAGGGCGACTGTCCCTATGACGAGGATGTCACCTTCGCGGAGATGGTGGCCCGAAAGCTCAGTATCAGGCTTCGCACCACCGATCTGAGTGCTGAGTACCGGACCAGGGTAGTTGACTACATGTTCAGCGAGTATTCCCTTGGGCGGACTCCCAATCCGGATGTATTATGCAACCGTGAGATCAAGTTTGACTCATTCGTTCGTGAGGCCTTGAAGCACGGTGCTGATTACATTGCCACAGGTCACTACTGCCGTGCGGAGACGACCGTAACGGCCGGAGGGAGAATGAACCGGCTCCTTGCGGGCATTGACCGCAACAAGGACCAGAGTTATTTCCTGTGCCAGGTGAGCCAGCGACAGCTTGACAACGTACTGTTCCCCGTGGGCAACCTCACCAAGCCCGAGGTGCGCACGATAGCCACAGATCTGGGACTGGCCACTGCTGACAGGAGGGATTCTCAGGGCATCTGCTTTGTGGGTAAGGTGGACCTCCCGGTATTCCTTCAGCAGAAGCTTGATGCAAAAAAAGGAAGGATCATCAATGTGCCGCAGGAGCATACATTCCGGACATGGTCTGACGGGCTGCCTGATTGCGGCACCGCTTCAGGGGAGCTTGCGCTTATGGCCGCACCGCATGGCATTGGGCCAGGTGACGGGTTGACGGCCGGCGTCCATAACGGGGCGCACTTCTACACTGTCGGGCAGCGCAAGGGTCTCAACCTGGGCGGTTACAGGGAGCCGCTGTTTGTGATAGCCACAGACACCATGAACAATATCGTGTATGTGGGTGAGGGTCAGATGCATAATGGTCTCTATCGCAAAGGGTTGTTCATCAGGGCTGAGGAGGTGCACTGGATAAGGCCTGACCTCGCCATGGCTCCCGGTGATTCACGCGATTATGAGGTAAGGATCAGGTATCGCCAGCCACTGCAGAAGGCGCGGTTGTTTGCACGTGATGAGGGTTATTACATCATCTTTGACAAGAGTCAGCGGGGCATCACCCCCGGACAGTTCGCAGCCTGGTATGACGGCGAGGAGCTGCTGGGGTCAGGGGTCATTCATGAATAGGCAGTGGGCAATAGGCATTAGGCAGTAGTCGACTGTCCTTCAGTTAACAGCTTAAATCAGACAATCAGCAACTTACAACTATTGCC
>CAZHTG010000009.1:30054-77291 GCA_964535795.1 uncultured Rikenella sp. | reverse complement strand
AAATAGTATTGTTCGCCGTAGGCGATCAAGTATTGTAGAAGAGATGGCATGCAAATAGTATTGTTCCCTGTAGGGGATCAAGTATTGTAGGACAGATGATTACATGAAAGAGGTTGATCGTAGATCATCAAGTATTGTTTCGACGCAGTCGGCTGATTAGCTCATCGCCTAGCTCAGACTTGATCTTAATATGATCAAGGATGGCCAGCACAACGCTGTTCTTCTCGAAATCGCCCCTTACCTGCTCGAAATCACGCTTCTTCACCTCATCATCACCGTCAATGCCGAAACCTGTCATTGATGAGAGGGCAAACTCCTTGCGGGCATCTTCGTAAAGCATCCTGTCGAGTTCAACCACACTCTTCTTCCACCTTTCGACGATATCAATTATATCACCTGCCGTAAGCTCTTCATTGGGCTTTCCGGTCTCGCGCGGAAGCCTTTCGTAAATCCAGACCCACTCCAGATCATAATAATGCTTATGGATATGCTCAAAGCTCTTATTGATGGCATCGGCGCTTTTCATCTCCTTCGCCTCAATGGAGGTGAGCAATTCCTCAATGGACCTCAGCGGAGCAATGAGTCCCGCCATGTCAATCCAGTCGCCTGTGCCCTTGTCGGATTCCGGTTTCAGCCTTTTCCTGATATCGGCATCCGTTTTCAGATCAATCCCCTCCAGTCTTTTGATCACGGAGTTGCCGATGAACTTGTCTATACCCATCTGGTAGAGGGTTATGCCCCGCTCGGCAGCAGAGGTCTTCATCCTCATCCTGTCAAAAGAGATGAAGGGCTGGTCAGGATTCTCCCTGAGCAGTTTGTGCAGCAGTTCCCTGCCATTCATCATTTTGCCTACGGTGAACGGGCTCAGAAGGTTATAGTTAATCTGGTCAAGCTTCTTCGGGTCCTTGCGCATATCTCGCTTCGGCCATTTCTGAGCGTCACGCATGGTTCCCACACTGCGGAGGTTAATTCCCGGGATCAACTGAGATTCGTAATTCACCTCAGTCAGGTATGAGAATGGAAACTGCGTGGTATCGACATTATGGTAATGCCTGCCGACGACCAGCGTAAACGGCCCGATGCGTGACGGCCACAGAACGTATGAGTCGGAGGTGGTCTTGGACCCTCTCTCCATGATACCCTGGTGTATCGGACCAAGCTTGTACATGTGGTTGCTCTGGTTTGATCCGCTACCGGCGTTCATGAATGAGAATATGCCGGCAATCAGCAGGGTCGATTTGTGATGTGTCACCGTGAACGGACCGGCGAATATTGAGCATGCCTCGCCGTGGTATCCACCGCAGTTTGAAAAGAAGAGTGAGTTCTCCGCCGAATACTGCTTTGACAGGGTACAACCCTGGCCAATGAAGCACTTGTCTATGACGGCAGCATCATTCACCCTTGATCCTGAGCATATTATGAAGTGATCCATGATCACGTCATTGCCTATAAAGACCGGGTCCTTGAACGAGCTGTTCACAGACCCTTCCGCCAGTCGTGAGACATCCTCGATGACCGCGCCGTAACCTATCTTAACGTTCTTTATGGTGCCGCACCCGGCGATATATGAACCTGCACCTATCTCCCCGCGGTCCGACTTCACGCTCTCGGTGTAGTCGGCAATGAGTTTTTCTATCACCTCAATGGCCACAGGCCTGTGCCTGTAGAGGGTGATGATATATGCCATGTGTGAGGTCAGGCGGTCCCATATGGGCACCTCCCTGCCTCCTGTCTCATTGAGGACAGCCACGCGGGTTCCGTTCCCGAAGGAGGTGCGTCCCTCGGTTGAGATATGGCCACAGTTCCTTATCACCACTCCTTCACCAATGTCATAGTTGGCGATGAAGCCTGTAATGTCAGTGATTGTGACATTGTCAGCTATAGTGCAGTTGTGGATATGCGCGTTCCTTATACCGTGGAGCAGCGGCAGGCCGCATCTCTCACGTGCCGTGCCGTTGAAAAAGCCGAGCCTGACTATCCCTGAAAAAGTGACATTCTGTATCCTTTCGGCATTGAAAGGGTCCTTGACAAAGACACTCTCCCATGAATTGCTCCGGCAGCCTGCAGCTTCGAGGCCGCGGATCTCTCCTATACTCAGACTTCTGTAACCGTCAGCCATATTCTTCAGCTTTTTATTATTCCACAGTGACTGATTTTGCCAGGTTGCGCGGCTGATCAACGTCGCATCCGCGAAGTACGGCAATATGATAAGAGAGCAACTGAAGCGGTATCACCGCCAGCACCGGGGCGAAGACCGAAATTGTATCCGGCACCTCCAGCACGTAGTCAGCCATGCGGCTGATCACCTGGTCACCCTCCGTGACGACAGCTATTACCTTTCCCTTCCGTGCCTTGACCTCCTGGATGTTGCTCACTATCTTGTCATAGGAGTTTTCCTTTGTGGCCACCACCACCACGGGCATGTGTTCATCGATAAGGGCTATGGGGCCATGCTTCATTTCTGCAGCCGGGTATCCCTCGGCATGGATATAAGAGATCTCCTTGAGCTTCAGGGCTCCTTCCAGGGCCACCGGGTAGAGCACTCCCCTGCCCAGGTAAAGCGCATTTGTTGAGTCCTTGTATATCTCTGCCAGTGCCAGCGCCTGGTCATTTACCTTAAGTGCCATCTCAATCTTTTCCGGGAGGCTTGTTAGCTCACCTATCAGCCCGTGGTAACGGGCTTCGTCAATCAATCCCTTGCGGTACCCTATCTCGAATGAGATCATCGCCAGTGTCACCACCTGGGTGGTGAATGCCTTTGTTGACGCTACCCCTATCTCAGGGCCGGCATGAGTGAAGACGCCGGCATTGGTCTCGCGTGATATGGATGATCCCACCACGTTGCATATACCCAGGACCATGGCTCCGCGTTCCTTTGCCAGGCGTATTGCCGCCAGCGTATCGGCTGTCTCGCCGCTCTGGCTGATGGCCAGGACTATGTCACCCTTCTTGATCACAGGGTTACGGTACCTGAACTCAGAGGCATACTCGACCTCAACGGGTATACGGCAGTACTCTTCTATGATGTACTCGCCCACCAGCCCTGCATGCCATGATGTACCGCATGCAACAATAAGTATCCTGTCTGCCGAGGCCATGGTGTCAAACACATTGTGCAGGCCTCCCAGCATGAGCCCGGACTGATTCGGCAGCACCCTGCCCCTGAAGGTGTCATGAATGGCACGCGGCTGTTCAAATATCTCCTTGAGCATGAAATGGGGGTAGCCCTCCTTGTCAATCTCTCCGATCTTCAGGTCAACCTCCTTTACCTCAGGCTCAACCCTCTTGTTTCTTATGGCCTTGAGCACCATCTCATCCTTACGTATGACCGCGAGGTCATCATCATTGAGATATATCACGCGCTGGGTATGCTCAACTATGGGAGTGGCATCTGATGCAATGAAGTTCTCGCCGTCACCCACACCTATCACCAGTGGTGAACCCAGCCGGGCGGCAAAGAGCTTGCCCGGCTCATCACGGCAGTACACGGCAATGCCGTAAGTACCTTCCACCTTGTTCAGGGCCATGATGATTGCCTGTTCGGCTGACAGGTCGCCTTCAAGATAGAGATGTTCCATCAGGTTGGCCAGCACCTCAGTGTCAGTCTGACTCGTGAACTTTACGTCACGGCTTTCAAGATGCTTCTTGATCCGGGAATAATTCTCAATGATGCCGTTATGTACTACAATAAAATGCCCCCTGCACGATACCTGCGGGTGGGCATTTATCTCGTTGGGCTCCCCGTGAGTGGCCCACCTGGTGTGACCCATGGCTATTGACCCGTCGAAATCCTTGCCGGCAACCATCTCCTCGAGATCACGGACCCTGCCTGCACACTTGAAGATCTCAGTTCTTTCCCCGTTGCTTATAGCAATTCCGGCGGAGTCATAACCCCTGTATTCCAGCCTCTTGAGTCCGTTTATGACTATATCACGGGCAGGACGGGAACCGATGTAACCTACAATTCCGCACATAATGAATTATTAACTTTTAGTTAATCAATATATTGTGTATGCAAACTCCAATTTGAAGGCGGGATTGTTTCCGTTAGCCTTGAAGATGACGTTTTTTGAGGCTGATAAGGGGAAGAACAGTTCAACTGAAGGATTGTCGATCTCTCCGTCAATGTATTGCTGGACAAAAGAGGTTATGTTGAAGATGTAACTGTCCTTTTCACTGTAATAGGTCCCGTCCATATAGCTTATACTATGTACCAGGTCAGGGATTGCCAGCTCCTTGCCCTCGCTGTCGCGGTACCTTACAAGTATCTGGGTGGGCATGTCCTTTTCAAGATATGTCTCTCCGTCGATGTGAACAGGCGCAATGATCCTCGCCTTGTTGACAGCCATTCTCTCGGTGCCCCTGAATGCTTCAAGTGAAGGCAGATCGAGCCTTACATAGATGCCGTAGAATGTCTGAAGATAGGCTGCTGTGTCAAGAACCAGGTCATTGACATGCGTTATCAGCTTTTCGGGATCAGCGGTGGTCCGGTCATGGGTGAACCTGTTGTAATTCACCCCACGTTCTGTTGCAACGAAGGAATAGGAGCGGACAATAGTATCAGTCGCATGATAATATATGGTGATAGCCAGCGGATTATCCGACGCCGTCAGGGTAATCAGCACAGGGTTGGTCTCGCTCCTTATGCCGAAATAGAGCCCCTTGAAAAACTCCTTGTAGAACTTCGTTGCAGGCCTGAACATTGCAGTATCCCTGAAGAGATGTTCTGCTACCGAGTTGTCAATCCTTACAGAATAGGAGGAATCTGCTTTCAGGACCGGCATCGGGTACTCTCCCAGGAACTTGATTGTATCAGGGTCCTGTCCTGTATAATATACATCCGGATCGGTCAGCTCCGTTCCGGTCTCGTAAAGTCTTATATAGTGTACGGCAGCAGTATCACCTAAGATTGATGAAGGAATAAACCTCAGGAAAACCGAGTCTATGTTGATTACAGATTTACGAAGTGAGTCAAGCAGCCTGAGTTGAGTGACGAAATCACAGTGCGTGTCTCCGAAATAGGCATCATAAATTCCGCCGGCAATCATCTTCGTGCTGTCTGATGACTCCAGATTCTCATTGTACATTGTATAGGCCCTGACCTTTACCGTATCAGTTGAATAGATTGCAATGAAGTCATCATCAGGCAGCAGACCCTTGCCAATATTTACCGGATCCTCGTTGCACGAGGCCAGCATCACTGATAACGCGATGAAGAGAAAGGTTGAATATTTCAGAAGTCCGGTAACAAGACCGTTTGAGTTCCTATTTCTGTTTTTCAAGTAAGAGCTTGTCATAAAAATCATTGTAAACATCAATATAATTCTCCTCACCCTGGTATTCCAGCAGAGGTTTGCCCATGCCGGATACCTGTTTCCGGACCTGCTCGTCAATCTTATCACTGGCAAGAATTATGCCATCAGAATTTTCTACCGCCAGTGTTGTCAGGCTCAGGAAATCAACGTTGTTTTTGATGGAGATGAGAGCATGGCTGTCGATGCCGTCAGCTTCAAGTTTATCGGTCAGTGAAGATTTCAGCGGCTTTTTGAAACCGTTATTGTAAACTGAATAGACCATTTTCAGCTTGTTGAACACAGGGTCATCTGAGAATATCTTGCGCAGGTAAAGCGGAACGAGTGATGTGAGCCATCCGTGACAGTGTACAATGTCAGGACTCCACCGAAGCTTCCTTACGGTCTCTATAACCCCCCTGGCAAAGAAGATGGCCCTTTCGTCATTATCCTCATACTCATTCCCCGAAGCATCAGCGACGGTATGCTTTCGCTGGAAGTAGTCATCATTGTCGATGAAATAGACCTGCATGCGGGCAGACTGAATTGATGCCACCTTGATTATAAGAGGGTGATCGGTGTCATCAATGATCAGGTTCATCCCCGAGAGGCGGATGACCTCATGAAGCTGATTCCTTCTCTCATTGATTGAACCATATCGGGGCATGAATGTCCGGATCTCCTTCCCCCTTTCCTGTATGCCCTGCGGCAGATCACGGCTGATCTTTGAAAGCTTTGTCTCACCAAGATAAGGCATTATCTCCTGCGAAACAAACAATACCCTTCTGCTTTCCATTAAAACCTCCCGATGTTCCTTAATTTAATCAAAGTGCAAAGATAATAAAAAAAATACAATTAATTTCCAAGCTAAAATACAACGGGTTACTGACAAAATGGTGTTATTTTGTATTACCGGACCAGGTGCACCTCCGGTACCGGATCCGGTGTGTCGGTAAAAAGTCATACAATGAAGGTATTTACAACTGCCAAAGAGGTAAGGGAGCATTACAGGGTATGCGTACTGAGGCTTCCGGGTTTTATACCTACCATGGGGGCGCTGCATGAAGGTCATCTCTCGCTGGTTGAGGCCGCGGTAAAGAGCTGCCGGATGGTTGCCGTAAGCATCTTCGTCAACCCTGCCCAGTTCAATGACCCTGATGACCTCCTGAAATATCCCCGCAATCTTGAGGCTGACCTGCAGATGCTCTCGGGTCTGCTCAGGGAAAACGATTTTGTGTTTGCCCCGCCAGTTGAGGAGGTCTACCCCGAGCCTGACACACGCGTGTTTGATTTCGGGGGTATCGACAGAGTGATGGAGGGATTGCACAGGCCCGGCCACTTCAACGGTGTAGCCCAGGTGGTCTCAAGACTCTTTGACATAATAAGGCCTTCAGTTGCATTCTTCGGACAGAAGGATTACCAGCAGCTGACAATAATAAGGGAGCTGGCACGCCGTGACTATCCAAAGACAGAGATCATCGCATGCCCCATTGTAAGGGAGAAGGACGGTCTGGCGATGAGCAGCCGGAACAGCCGTCTCCTTACGCAGCACCGTGAAAGGGCCGGAGAGATATACCGGACCCTGATCGCGGCAGCAGCCATGGTCTCAGACTATGAAACGGCAGAGATAAAGGAATTCGTTGCTGACAGGATAAACATGATCCCCGACTTCAGGCTTGAGTACTTTGAAATAGTGGAGGATAAAACCCTTGTTCCCGTCAGGGCAGCCATAGAAATGTCCCCTGATAAAACATACTACGGCTGCATAGCGCTCTTTGCCGGAGAGGTCAGGCTGATTGACAATATAGAGATTGGGTTGCGCTGAATAAAATGATACTTATCTTTGCAGTGTCAAAAAGCATTCATCCTTTATCAATATGATGATAGAAATTCTTAAATCAAAAATACATAACGTCTCCGTCACCGGGGCAGACCTGAACTACGTGGGCAGTGTGACCATTGACGAAGATCTCATGGACGCAGCCGGCCTGGTTGAACATGAGAAGGTCAGTGTGCTGAACAGAAACAACGGTGACAGGCTTGAGACCTATGTGATAAAAGGCCGGAGAGGATCAGGTGAGATCTGTCTCAACGGTCCGGCGGCAAGAAGAGCCGCGGTCGGCGATGTGATAATCATCATGTCCTATGCCCTGGTCGACCTGGCGGAAGCGTCGACATTCACCCCACATATAATAATGCCTGATACAGCCACCAATAAACTTGTCTGACATTGAAAAAGGGGCTGAAGCAAAGCATTCAGGCCATTGTCTTCCTGGCACTGGCCATTTTTCTTCTGTGGCTCTCCTTCAGGGGTATTGATCTCGGGGAGCTCTGGGCAGTGCTTCGAAAGGCGCATTACTGGTGGCTGCTGCCCGCAGTCATCTTCTCTTTCCTCAGTTTCTTCATCAGGGCCCGCCGCTGGACACTGCTCATTGAGCCCATGGGCTACAAGCCGGGCCTCATGAATGCCTACCATGCCGTGATGACCGGTTATTTCGCAAACATGATTTTCCCGAGACTGGGAGAGGTATCCAAGTGTGCGGCGCTGGGCAAGAAGGAAAATATTCCCTTTGACAGGCTCGTCGGAACGATGCTGGTTGAACGCACCATTGACATCCTGTCAGTGCTGCTGATCCTGGGCCTGACCCTGGTTGCAGGCAGCACCACAACCGGAAGTTTCCTTTCGGAGAACGTATTTATGCCGGCTGAACAGAAACTCTCATCCTCGTTTGGATCAGCCACCCTGATAACGGTCATCGTGGCTCTCCTCGCCGTCACGGCCGGAGTGATGTTTTTCATGCTCCGTAAAAGGCTCTCTGTCTATCCTTTATTCGGCAGGCTATACTCCTTCTCCGACGGTCTGTTTGACGGCCTCAAATCGATTGCAAAACTAAGGCGGAAGTGGGAGTTCATCATTCTCACCGTCGTGCTCTGGATATCTTACTTCTTCATGTCATATTTCCCGCTACTCTGCCTCGATTCCACGGCAGACCTGGGTATGGGAGCGGCAATGTTCATCCTGGTAATAGGCAGCTTCGGGATGGCCGCCCCGGTACAAAGCGGGCTGGGAGCCTATCACTGGATAGTGTCGCGCGGGATGCTGGTGGCATACGCTATACCGCTTGAAGAGGGACTCGCCTATGCCACCCTTGAGCATGAGTCGCAGATGATACTCATTGCTATCGCAGGCGCCATCTCCCTATTTGCTATGTTCGGCAGAAAGGGCGGGAAGGTTTTATCGTCAGTGGTCTCTGAAAAAAATAGCTGATAAGCAGCTTTTAGTACATTTGTCTGTTGCGTAATCCTATTCTCCATGGCAAAGAACAAGACTGTATATGTGTGTCAGAACTGCGGCGCCGAATCGCCCAAATGGATTGGCCACTGTCCGGCATGCAAGGAGTGGAACACCTACCGCGAGGAGCTTGTGACCCTTTCATCCTCCTCCTCAGTCGTAAAGGATACTCCCAGGAGGAAACCCGAGCTGCTTTCAGGCATCGAGGTAAACGAGAATGACCGTATCACCGCGGGAATAGGAGAGGCTGACCGCATCCTGGGCGGAGGTATGGTAAAGGGCTCCCTGATACTCATGGGTGGCGAGCCGGGTATTGGCAAATCGACCCTGGCACTGCAGATAGCCCTTGCCGTCAGTGGAAGGAAGGTGCTCTATGTTTCCGGCGAGGAGAGCGAGGGACAGGTCAAACTGCGGGCAAAGAGACTGGAAGGCAGAAATGATAACTGCTTCATATATAATGAGACTGACCTGGAGAGCGTCATAGCACAGGCAGGAGCCATCAGCCCCGGACTGCTCATCATAGATTCGATACAGACGCTCAGCTCTTCCCTGCTTGAATCCTCCGCAGGGTCAGTGTCACAGGTCAGGGAGTGCGCCGCCATGCTGCTGCGCTATGCAAAGGAGTCGGGCGTGCCTGTGATACTGATTGGCCACATCACCAAGGACGGTACTCTTGCCGGTCCCAAAGTGCTTGAACATATTGTTGACGTGGTGCTCCAGTTTGAGGGCGACGGCAATTATGTGTTCCGTATACTGAGACCCGTAAAAAACCGCTTCGGCTCAACAGCAGAAATAGGCATCTTCGAAATGGCATCAAACGGGCTGCGAGAGATAACGGACCCGTCAGAGCTCTTCATCCGCCGTGACCGCGACCCGGCAAGCGGCGTATGCATCGCCGCCACGGTAGACGGACTGAGACCCTTCATGATAGAGACCCAGGCCCTGGTGAGCAGCGCCGTCTATGGCACCCCGCAGAGAAGCTCCACCGGCTTCGATACGCGGCGGCTGAACATGCTCCTGGCAGTGCTCGAGAAGAGAGCCGGATTCCGCCTGGGCGTCAAGGATGTCTTTCTTAATATTGCCGGGGGACTGAAAGTAAGTGACCCTGCCATTGACCTGGCAGTGGTGAGCGCGGTGCTCTCATCAAACCTTGACGCACCCGTCAGCCAGCATACAACTTTCGCTGGAGAGGTGGGACTATCAGGAGAGATCAGGCCGGTTGCAAGAATTGAACAACGCATCACAGAGGCATCCAGGATGGGCTTTGAAAATATAGTGGTATCGGGATATCACAGAAGCCTCAGGGAGCAGCCCGGGATAAAAATTTCAAAGGTTAACAAGGTCGAGGGGCTCGTCAGGCTGCTCTTTTCATAATCAGTACTCTCGCTGCCTGAAGGGGCCGCTCCGCTCCTGCCGCCTTACGTTTTCACAGTCAAGCTCCACGTTGAAACCGGATGGCGCCTCGAACTGTGACTGAGCCACAGATGCGAAATCACTGTCGGCCAACAGCTTCTGAATGAACAGCCCGAAGACCGGGAGTGCCATGTTGGATCCCTGCCCCAGTGACAGATCCTCAAAGTGAATGGCCTGGTCCTCCCATCCGGTCCATACCCCTGCCACCAGGTCAGGCATGACACCCATGTACCATCCGTTGGAATGGTTCTGGGTGGTACCCGTCTTGCCTCCCATCTGGTTGGTGAGTTTGTATGTGCCCCTTAGCCTGAGACCTGTTCCTGTGTTTACAACACCCTGAAGAAGAGATGTCATCAGGTATGCATCATCCTCACTTATCACCTCGTCAATGAAAGGCGTAAAGGTTGAGATCACGTTTCCGTTGCGGTCCTCTATACGCGTCACATAGAGCGGACGGGTATAGACCCCTTTGTTGGTGAAGGTACCGTATGCCCCCACCATCTCCTCAAGGGAGAGGTCGGAGGTGCCGAGGAAGATTGAGTATACCGGGTCTATGAAGCTCCTGATGCCCATGCGGTGCATCAGGTCAACAACAGCCTGGGGTGAAAACTGCTTCATCAGCCAGGCCGAGATGTAGTTCTCACTCTGCGCCAGTCCCCACTTGAGGGTGACCATCTTCCCGTGATATTCGGCCGGACCTGAACTGCGGGGTATCCATACCGAATCTCCCACCTCAAATGAACGCTCTACATTATCCACCTCAAAACACGGCGTGTAGCCGTCCTGCATCGCCAGGGTATAGAGGAAGGGCTTGATGGTTGACCCCACCTGTTTCTTCTGCTGCGTTACGGCGTCATACTTGAAATACCTGAAGTCGGGCCCGCCGACATATGCCTTCACATGTCCCGTATGCGGATCGATGGCCATGAATGACGACCTGACAAAAAACTTGTAGTACCTGATAGAATCGAGCGGCGTCATTACCGTGTCACGCTCCCCCTCCCATGAAAAAAGTTTCATGGGTATGGGTGTGTTGAACGAGAGGGTGATGGAATCTTCCGGTATCCCGGCTCGCCTCATGCTCTGGTATCTGTCGCTCTGCCGCACTGACCTGTCGATGAGCTGCTTCACCTGTGCAGAGTTGAGGTCGTTGGAATAGGGCGGGTTCCTGTAGGTCTTTGCTTTTTTGTCGAATACCGGCTGAAGATTTTGCGACAGGTGTTCAATAAGCGCCTCCTCGGCATAGGTTTGCATCTTTGAATTCAGCGTGGTGTAAATCCTCAGTCCGTCACGGTATAAATTATAATTCGAGCCGTCAGGCTTTGTGTTCTTGCGGCACCATCCGTAAAGCGGATCATTCTGCCAGCGCCACATTGCATCATCGTACTGGTCGTCGGAATAAAACATGTTCCTCTGAGGCTCGTACTTGATCATGGTGGAGCGGATATACTCCCTGAAATAGGTTGCCAGCCCTGTATTGTGGCTGTCCTCACGCAGGTCAAGCACCAGCGGCAGGGCCTTGACGGAGTCTGCAACCTCACGCGGCAGGTAGCCGTAACGTTCCATCTGCGATATAACCACGTTTCGTCTCCGGAGAGCCGTCTCAGCATTCCGCAGAGGATTGTAGGCCACGGAGTTCTTGAGCATCCCGACAAGCATGGCCGACTGCTCGATATTCAGTGAATCGGGGGTGGTATTAAAGTAGATGCGGGCGGCAGAGTTTATGCCAACAGCATTGTATATAAAGTCGAAGACATTCAGGTACATCGTGATGATCTCTTCCTTGGTATAGCTCTTCTCCAGCTTCACCGCCGTCTGCCACTCCTTGAACTTGGTCACCGTCAGTCTTGCACCCCGTACTATGACAGGATCATTCGAGAGATCCCTGGGAAGGAAGAGGTTCTTCGCCAGCTGCTGGGAGATGGTGCTTCCGCCGCCGGTCTCCTGACCTAAAATAATTGTCTTGACCAGCACCCTGGCCAGTCCCCTGAAATCAATGCCTGAATGCCTGTGGAACCTGATGTCCTCGGTGGCTATCAGCGCATCAACCACATATGGCGAAATATCTTCATACTCCGTCCATGTGCGGTTCTGACTCTGCAGATAGAATTTGCCAAGCAGCACATTGTCTTCCGAATATACCTCTGCTGCCAGGTTGCTGGCAGGGTTTTCAACCTCCTCGAACGAGGGGATGGGGCCAAGCCTGTTGGCCGATATAAGGATGAACAGTGTCAGCACAAAAACAACTGGCAGAGATATTATTACCCAGAACCAGATTATGTTTTTCCGGAATTTTTTATCCCTCATGATACCCTCATAATATGGGCGCTAATTTAATGATTTATACAGAATCTTTTCCAATAATTTTGAAGTTAGTGCCGTTAATCGCTTACTTTGCCCTGTTTTTAAAAAAAGTCGGATGACAGAAAATCTGGTTATAGTTGAATCTCCTGCAAAAGCAAAAACGATAGAAAAATTCCTCGGAAAGGATTTTACAGTTGTCTCAAGCTTCGGTCACATACGTGATCTGGAAAAGAAAGGCCTCGGAGTCGATGTTGATAAAGGGTTTACACCTGTATATGAGGTACCCGAAGATAAGAAGAAGGTGGTGAACGAGCTTCGCAAGCTGGCCGGGCAGGCAAAGACTGTCTGGATCGCCTCCGATGAGGACCGTGAGGGGGAAGCCATAGCATGGCATCTTATCTCCGTCCTGGGCCTTGATCCTTCCTCCACGCGCCGCATAGTGTTCCACGAGATAACGAAAGAAGCCATCACCAGTGCTGTGGAGACACCGCGCCAGGTTGACATGAACCTGGTCAACGCACAGCAGGCACGCCGTATCCTTGACAGGCTGGTGGGCTTCGAGATCTCTCCCGTGCTCTGGAAGAAAGTGCAGCCTTCGCTCTCGGCTGGAAGGGTACAGTCGGTGGCGGTGCGCCTTCTGGTAGACCGTGAGCGGGAGATAATCAGCTTCATCTCTGACTCCGCATTCAGGGTCACAGGTTCATTCAGCGGGCAGAACAGCGAGGGCTCTGATCTCGTTCTCAGGGCTGAGTGTCCTAAGAAATTCAGCACAGAGGCTGAGGCTAAGAATTTCCTGGAATCATGTAACGGATCGACGTTCACCGTTGAGAACATAGTGGTCAAACCGGGTACCCGCTCTCCGGCCCCACCCTTTACCACCTCCACCCTTCAGCAGGAGGCCTACCGCAAGCTGGGCTTCTCGGTGGCACAGACAATGTCGGTGGCGCAGAAGCTCTATGAAGCAGGAAAGATCACATACATGAGGACTGACTCCACAAACCTTTCATCGCTGGCGCTCAATACCGCCAGGGAGGTGATCACGGGGGAATTTGGCGCCAGATACTCGCGTACAAGACAGTTCAAGACTCATTCAAAGGGGGCACAGGAGGCTCATGAAGCCATCAGACCTGCATATTTTGACAGGAAGGATACAACGGGAAGCATCAATGAGAAGAAACTCTATGAGCTTATCTGGCGCAGGGCGGTAGCCTCGCAGATGGCAGACGCCGAGATGGAGAAGACAACCATCACCATCGGCATGTCATCATCACCGTTCACCTTCACTGCAACAGGCGAGGTGATACTCTTTGACGGGTTCCTGAAGGTTTACACCGAATCATTTGACAGCAGCCAGGGGGAAGATGAGAAATCTATTCTCCCCCGTGTTGACAGGGGCATGAAGCTCACACCTGATTCCATCACCGCCCTTCAGCGTTTCACATCGCCCCCTCCCCGCTACACGGAGGCAAGCCTGGTGAAGAAACTCGAGGAACTGGGGATCGGAAGGCCCTCTACATATGCACCTACCATCTCAACCATACAGTCGCGGGGGTATGTTGCCCGCGAGGACAGGCCCGGAGAAAAACGGACTGTTGCACAGCTGACACTCTCTAAGGGAAAAATTACCAGGACAGAAAAAACTGAAATTGCAGGGAAAGAGAAGTCGAAGCTCTTCCCCCGCGACATCGGGATGATCGTCAATGACTTCCTTATTGCCAACTTCCCGGATATCCTCGACTACAACTTCACCGCCGGTGTTGAGAAGGAGTTTGACGAGATAGCCTCCGGAGAGCTTGAGTGGGACAGGATGATCTCGGGATTTTATCGCCCGTTCCACAAGACGATTGACGAATCTCTCTCCAACAGGGCTCGTATGACCGGTGCACGCGAGCTAGGGACAGACCCGGCAACTGGACTGCCCGTCTCAGTAAGGATGAGCCGGTTCGGGCCGGTGGTGCAGCTTGGTGAGGCCAGCCCGGAAAACAAACCGCGTTTTGCGAACCTCAGGCGTGACCAGCTACTTGAGACAATAACCCTTGATGAGGCCCTTGCTCTCTTTGCCCTGCCAAGAGTGGCGGGCACCTTTGAAGGAAGTGAGATGACCGTGGGTGTCGGGAAGTTCGGACCCTATGTAAAACACGGAGGAAAGTTCTACTCCCTGAAAAAAGGAACGGATGATCCGTACACCATCACCGAGGAGCGGGCAATGGAGCTGATAAAAGAGAAGAGAGAGGGTGACAGGCAGAAGCTGATAAGTGAATTCGGCGATATCAGTGTGCTGAATGGCAGGTACGGCCCCTACATCGTGCATGACAAAGCCAACTACCGTATACCTAAAGGCACTGACCCGCAGAAGCTTACAAGGGAGGAATGCCTGGCAATAATCGAAAAGGGCAGTAAGACAAAAAGCACAAGGGGCGGAAAGAAGAAGTGACCTTATATAATATGATCGACCTGAACCAGTATTTTGACCCCGTATGTCTCGACAAGCCTGAGGCAGAGCCCCTGAGAGGATCCGCTGCTTTCTCACACAACGTGACGGTCAATACCGGCAATGCACCCATTGATGACCTGAGCAGTTTTGCCATCGCCCTCGTCGGAGTGCCTGATGACCGATCTTCGTTGAACGCAGGTGCATCACATGCACCTGATGCCATACGCCGGAGCCTCTATTCCTTCTCACGCCTGCCTGGGAAGCTGAAGATCACCGACCTTGGCAACCTCAAGCCCGGCTCTTCCTTTGAAGACACCCTGGCCGGACTGCGTGACGTGCTGATCCAGCTGCTGGCGCAGAACATCGTTCCGGTAGTCATTGGCGGCACCAGTGCCCTTATGCCTGCAATAGACCGTTGCCTCTCGTCGCTAAAGCAGAAATGGTCACTTGTATCGGTTGATTCAAGGCTCGATTTCACGGCCGAGAAGAAAACTGCAGACTCACTCAACTGGATGAATGACCTTATCTACCGCAGCAGCAGTTACCTGTCGCACCTCGCAGCAATAGGGCACCAGACCTATCTCACTGATCAGCAGGTGGTGAACCGGTTCAACCGCAGGCATTACGAAATGATGAGGATAGGAGAGGTACGCGCGGCCGTGCATGAGACCGAACCTCTCTTCCGCGATGCCACTGCAGCGGTGTTTGACATAGGCTCAGTACGCCAGTCCGATGCCCCCGGCACATTCCTCCCCTCAGCCAACGGCTTCTACGGTGAGGAGATCTGCCTGCTGGCCAGGTATGCCGGGCTGTCAGACAATCTGAAGATACTGGCGGTCATGGAGGTCAACCCCATGCATGACAACCGGTCACAAACCTCTCACCTTGCGGCACAGCTTATATGGTTCTTCCTCGAAGGCTTCTCGCAAAAGCAGTATGAGATATCATACCTGGGAGACCAGATGAGCAGCCGATTCACCCGTTACCATGTGACCCTCAGCGATCTGGAAGGTGAAGCCATCTTCATCAAGAGCATGATCACAGAGCGCTGGTGGATAGAGATACGTGACAATGAGGGGGATCCTCATCACCTTGCCTGCTCATACGAGGACTACCTTATGGCCAACCGCGACCAGGTACCCGGTCGCTGGACCAGAGCCATGCTCAGGTTCGGACACTAAAATATGCCTCAATTTGGCTCCTTGCATATTTTTTATTTATTTTGATCGTTATATTTAAGGGCGCACAAACGCTCCTTGAACATGAAGAAAGTCAGGACAGTCATCCTAGTATTAATCATCCCGGTTAGCTTGGTCTTTGGTCAACAGGATCCGGTGGTGAGTAATTACATGTTCAATACCCAAACCTACAATCCGGCATATTCGGGAATGACCGGGATGATCGCGGCCACGGCTCTTACACGCCAGCAGTGGGTTGGATTCCCCGGAGCCCCCTCCACAATGCTCTTCAACGTAAACACTCCCTTCAGCCTCTTTGGTCTGAGGAGCGGTGCCGGACTGCTGGTTGAGGCCGACGCGTACGGCTTCAGCAATGATATCGAACTGAACCTCTCCTATTCGGCCCTCATCCCGGCAGGAAGCGGAACACTGGGTGCAGGCTTCAGCGTGGGAATGCTGAACAAAACACTCGCACCCGAATGGTTCATCCCCTCGGGAACAGGCCATACCCCACCCTCCGGCGATCCTCTCATCCCTGAAAATGATGAATCTATCCTTGCCCTCGACATCGCTGCCGGGGTCTATTACCAGGGTCTTAATTATTACGCCGGAATCTCGGTTACACACCTCAACCAGCCCAAAATAAGATACTCGGAAACAGCCACTTATGTAAGCCGCGAATACTACCTTACCGCCGGTTATTACTTTCAGCTGCCTAACCCATCACTTGAGCTCATACCATCAGTTTTTATTGTGAATGACGGTGCTGCAACACAATATTTAGCAACAGCCATGGTTAGATACAATAAAAAGATATGGGGTGGCGTTTCTTACAGGATAAGTGACGCAATCACAGGTTTTGCAGGAGTAGAATTGTATAACGGTCTAAAGATTGGATATGGATATGACTTCCCGATATCGGAGATCAGAAAAGGAACCAGCGGATCACATGAATTCGTTGTATCATACAGTTTTGACCTCGGCCTGGGAAGAAGCGTCACCAAATATAAGAGTATTCGTTTCCTGTAAGAGACGGGAAAAAGTGAACAATTTGCATTTTTAAATTTATGAGTATATGAAACCCTCATGTTATAATTACGTTAACAGAGATGAAACTGAGAATCCTTACATGAGGGTTCCGTGTGACCTTAAAAAAATTAAATTTTCGCACATGAAAAAGGTAACCCTTTTAGCTCTTACATTAATCTTTATCCTGGGTAGCTGCGCCTCCTATGAATCGGGCGAGTTGACAGGCGTCCAGGGAAGGAAAAAATTCTATGAGCCGGAGCCGTTTGAAATGGCATTCATCCCTGCCGGTTCCTACCAGATGGGGCCGAGTGACCAGGATCCGTTGCGCGCCATGAACAGCCTCTCCAAGACAGTGACTGTGGAAGCATTCTGGATGGACCAGACAGAGATCACCAATAATAAATACCGTCAGTTTACATACTGGGTGCGTGACTCTATCCTCAGGACCAAACTGGGTGAGGAAGGCATTGAGGGATACGAATTCTTCAGGACCGATGAGGAGGGCAATGTCCTTGAACCCAATGTCCTGAACTGGGATGAGGAGATCGACTACAGGGACGAGAATGTCCTTGCAGTCCTTGAGACCCTCTACTATCCCCCTGAAGAGAGATTCAATGCCAACAAGCAGTGGGATACCCGGCTTCTCAACTACTCATATTTCTGGGTTGACTACAAGCAGGCAGCCAAGGCAAGGTACAACTACAAGGAGCAGAAGTACGAAGGCCAGGTAACTGACCTTGACGGAAACACCACTGATGTGGTCGACCGCTCATCGTTCATCATGCACCATAATGTCAATATTTATCCTGACACCCTTGCATGGATCAGGGACTTCACCTATTCATTCAATGAGCCCTGGGCGACACTCTATTTCTGGCACCCGGGCTATGATGACTATCCCGTTGTGGGAGTGTCATGGGTACAGGCCCGCGCCTTCAGCGTCTGGCGTACCAACTTCATGAATGAACATCTGCGTGCCCAGGGTATTGCCGACGTGCATAACTACCGTCTCCCGCTGGAGACTGAATGGGAATATGCTGCCCGCGGCGGACTCGATCTCTCAATGTACCCCTGGGGAGGCCCCTATACACGCAACTACGAGGGATGCTTCCTGGCCAACTTCAAGCCACTGCGCGGTAACTACATCGATGACGGAGCCGTCTATACCATTAAGGTTGCTTCGTTCGAACCAAATGAATACGGACTGTTTGACATGGCAGGTAACGTCTCCGAATGGACCTCATGCGCATACCATCCGTCAGCATATGTCTTCACCCATGACCTTAACCCCGACTATGAATACAACGCACGCCCCGAGGATCCCCCGGTGCTCAAGCGCAAAGTCATAAGAGGAGGCTCATGGAAGGATATTGCACTTTTTATGCAGAATTCAACAAGGGATTATGAATACCAGGACTCAACAAAGTCATTTGTCGGGTTCCGTAATGTGAGAACTTATATAGGAGTCAATAACTAATACTATACAGTTTAACCTAAAAATTAATTATATGGGCCTTTCGGAATTTGTTCATACCAGTAAGTGGAAAGCTTTCATGTCCAAACTGTACGGCTGGGGTGCCTCGGTCGTAATCATCGGTGCTCTCTTTAAGATCCAGCACTACCCCTACGCAGGTTTGCTGCTCTCTGTCGGTCTGATCACAGAGGCAATCATCTTCTTCTTCTCTGCTTTTGAGCCGTTGAAGGAGGAACCAGACTGGAAACTGGTCTACCCGCAGCTTGACCCCAATTACTCCGGTGAGGAGATTGGCTTTGCAGCTGTTGGCGGCGGTGGCGGCGGCGGCGGTGCAGGACTGTCACAGTTCGACAGGATGCTGGCCGATGCAGGCATCACCCCTGATGTCTTTGACAGACTGAGTTCGGGACTCAAGAAGCTCACCGAGACAACAGCCAACTTCAATGCCATGGGCGACCTGGCTGCTACTACCAATGAGTACGCCAGCACAATCAGGAAAGCTAATGAGTCACTCATGAACCTCTCCGATTCTGCCAGGCAGACTGCCAGGTCAATGGCTGACTCCAGCCCTGTCTACCAGGCTCTCGGTGAAACATCGAAGACCATTGAGACCGGCGGCAAAAGCTACCATGAGAAACTGGAGGCCCTCAACAAGAACCTCTCGGCACTCAATGCTGCCTATGAGCTGCAACTCAGGGGTACCAATGACCATGTCAAAAACACCGATGTGATCTACAAGGGCATGGAAGGGCTTATGCAAGACCTTACCGGCTCTGCTGATGATACGAAGAAATACCGCGAACAGGTTGCCAAACTGAATGAAAACCTCAGCTCACTGAATAATGTGTATGGCAACATGCTTGCAGCCATGAATGTGAAGTAATGTCAAGTACATCAAAATATCTGTTAACACCTAAACTATCCGCAAATGTCTAAGGGAAAAGAAACCCCGCGGCAAAAGATGATCGGTATGATGTACCTCATACTGACAGCAATGCTTGCGCTTAACGTTTCAAAGGAGGCCGTCGAAGCTTTTAAGAAAGTTGACCTTAGCTTGACGAAGACCACCGCCAACTATATCAAAAAGAATGATATCACCTATGCAGCTTTTGATGTGGCGGCGGCTGAGAACCCTGAGAAGGCGGGAGCGTGGAAGGCAAAGGCCTATGATGTTAAGAACTTTGCCGATGAAGTGTATAATTATCTTCAGGACATTAAAATAGAGATCATCACTACGGCTGAAGGTCCGGAATCGGAAGCACTCCTGCCCGACAACCAGATCGATGTTACCAAGGTCAAGAAGATTGATGAAAACAACATCCCCTCGGAGATACTCATCGGGTCGGACCAGGCAGGTAGGGGAAATGACCTGAAAGCGCTCATTGAAGATTATAGAGGTTTCCTTGTGGATATGCTTGACGGAAAAGATATGGCTGCCGAAGCGTCAATACTTGATATTCTCAATACAGATGACCCGCAGAACCTGGAAGGTACCGGTACGGAGAACTGGGTAAACGCCAATTTCCAGACAATGCCACTGGTGGCCGTGATAACCATACTGTCGAAGATGCAGGTCGACGTCAGGAATGCCGAGACCGATGTGCTCAACTTCCTCTATACGCAGATTGATGCCGGCTCTTTAAGGTTCAACAAGATCATTCCGACTGTCATCCCCAACTCAACCTATGTCATGCAGGGTAATGAATACGAGGCCCGTGTATTCGTTGCAGCAACCGACACAACCCAGGATATGGAGATATTCGTGGGTCCCTATACCTCAAAGACAAATCCTGACGGCACCGTGACATATGAGCCGGGCAGCCAGTCGACACCGCTTCCTATTGATGAATCAGGTGTGGGCGTTTACAGGGTGAGACCAGGTTCTACAGGCGAGAAATCATGGGGTGGCGTGATCAGGATGAAGGCTCCCGACGGCGCAATCCGTACCTACAAATTCGATTCGAAGTACTCCGTAGGTGTGCCCAACGTGGTAGTCTCCCCTACAGCCATGAACGTCTTCTACCAGGGCATTCAGAACCCGGTTGACATATCAGTGCCCGGCGTGGGATCAGACAAGCTGACCGTACGCATGACCAACGGTGATATCAAGAGGGGTAAATACAAGGACTACCGCGGTGAATATGTGGCTGAGCCCAGAACCGTGGGACAGAATGCCCAGGTGATAGTTTCCGCCAACATCAACGGCAAGGTGCAGACCTTCCCTCCGGTGGAGTTCAGGGTGAGAAGACTTCCTGACCCCGAGGCACGGTTCGCCAACATGAAAGAGGGTAACGTGCTCAGAAGCGTTGCAGCCGCACAGCAGGTTGTGACCGCAGTCCTCGAGAACTTTGAGTTCGACCTCACCTATACAGTCACAGGCTTCACTGTCTCGGTCAACGACAAGGGCTTTGAGATCACGGCTGAATCAAACAACAACAGGCTTACCGACAAGCAGAAGGGCCTCATTGGCAACCTGCGCGCCGGACAGAAACTCATAATAGAAAAGATAAAGGCAGTTGGGCCCGACGGAAGAACAAGGGACCTCAACCCTATCATTCTTAAGATTAACTAATGCAAGAGATACACACCATGAACAGGAAAATTCTGGCAGGCCTTATCGGCCTCCTGATCTGTACAGCCTCAATGGCACAGTCGTTCGGAGACATCTATTCAAAGCAGATGCCCGATAACCAGAAGATCAATTATACCTACCTGGGGGAATCAGATGTCATCTGGTCAAAAAGACTCTACCGGATAATTGACCTGAGAGAGAAGATGAACCTGAACCTCTTCTACCCTTCACTCAGATATGATGCTGCCAACAACCGCTTCGTGTCGGAGATGTCGGACGGAAGAATGAACTTCTCGGGGATCCTTCTCAATGAGATCCTCTCAGGCAGGGTGATTGCAACAGACGGCGATGCCATGACAGTCCCCACAACATACAATGACATTGCTGCCAAAATGAACCGCGATACCCTGACCATAACCGTCATCAATGCAGACGGCCGCGAGCAGGACTCAACCGTGACCAACATGGAGAACCCCTCTGACATCAAACAGCTCATGCTGCTCGAGGAGTGGTTCTTTGACAAGAAGCATTCACGGCTTGACGTGCGTATCATTGGCATATGCCCCATCTACATGGGCTATGACCAGATCACATCCAGGCTTGTGAAGAGACGCCTCTTCTGGATCAGGTACGAAGACGTGAGACAGGCACTGGCAAGCAGCGAGGCATTCAACTCCTACAATGACGCACAGCGTATCTCATTTGAGGACCTCATGCTTCAGCGCAGATTTGACGGTTATATCGTTGCCGAATCAAACGTTTATGATGACAGGTCTATCAACCAGTATAAAATGGGACCCGCCCAGATCTTCGAGGCCGAAAGGATCAAGAACGAGATATTCAATTTTGAACAGGATCTCTGGGAATACTAGGTGAGCGAGTGAAATAATGAAGGGTGTCTCAAATCAGAAAATGAGACACCCTTTTTATTTCAGTCTGAAGTCTAAAGATACTGGTCTCCCGTTGCCTTGCCTACATCATCTAGATACATCCTTATATTCTGCTCCTGCTCACGTGAGACTATCAGCAGCGCGTCGCCGCTGTCAATGATTATGTAGTCATCAAGCCCCTGTATCACTGCTATCTTGCCTTTGGGCAGGCTGATTATGTTCCCTTCGGAATTATAGGTCAGCGCCTTCGAGTTAAGGACGGCATTGTCATTGCGGTCATGTTCGGAATGCAGGTACAGCGAACTCCATGTTCCGAGGTCAGACCATCCAAGATCAGTGCAGATGACATATACGTTGTCAGCCTTCTCCATTATGCCGTAGTCAACTGATATGCTGCTGCACTGAGCATATGCGCGCTTTATGAACTCCTGCTCGGCCGGTGTGTTGAACTTCTCCTTCCCTTCAAGGAACGAATGATAGATATCAGGCAGATGCCTGTCAAAGGCAGCAAGGATTGAGCTGGCCCTCCAGATAAAGATGCCGCTGTTCCAGTAAAAGTCACCGCTCTCCAGGAAAAGCTTTGCCATCTTCAGTTCAGGCTTTTCGGTGAAGGCCTTCACCTTGTGCAGGCTGCTGTAACCGCTTACCGGCTGCTGCAGGTTTGCCTGTATGTATCCGTAGCCTGTCTCGGGCCTGTCAGGCCTGATACCCAGGGTAAGAAGAGCATCATTCTCTGAGGCGAACCGGAAGGCCTCATTCATGACCTCCGTAAACTCATCCTCTTTCTTTATCAGATGATCTGCAGGAGTCACCGCAATCACTGCATCCGGATTCCCGGCCATTATCCTGAAGATACCGTACGCAATACAGGGTGCGGTGTTCCGCCGCAGTGGCTCAGCCAGTACATGATCGCTGTCAATCCCCAGCTGCTCAACCACCATCTCACTGCTGTCCTCACTGGTCACCACATAAATGTTTTCGGCAGGACAGATTCCGACGAATCGCCTGTAGGTCATCTGTATGAGAGTCTCACCCGTTCCGAGGATGTCAAGAAACTGCTTCGCTCTCTCCTTCCTGCTCAGCGGCCAGAATCGGCTTCCGACACCACCGGCCATGATCAGCAAATAGCGGTTTTCCATGATTATTTGATATATATACGACTATTACAAATATATAAATTCCCGCCCATGAAAACCGTGATGGTTACGGGTGCGGTGAATTATTGTTAAATTTGACGAAACTTTCAACATGATCAGGTTCCTGTCAGGCTTCGGTTCATACTGGATGTTACTGGGCAGGGTCTTCGCCAGGCCCGAGAAACATATCATATACTACAGGCAGACCATGAAGGAGCTTGTCAGCCTCGGACTCAGGTCTATAGGCATTGTAACAATCATCTCCTTCTTCATGGGAGCGGTCCTCGCCCTGCAGACCGCATACAACACCGAAAACCCCATTTATCCTACGTACCTGATAGGCCTTGGTACAAGGGACTCCATAATCCTTGAGTTCTCTTCAACAATCGTGGCACTGATCCTTGCAGGAAAGGTGGGTTCAAATATTGCATCGGAGATAGGCACCATGAGAATCACCGAGCAGATTGACGCACTCGAACTTATGGGCATCAACTCGGCCTCATACATCATCCTCCCCAAGGTGGTGGCCACTGTCCTGTTCAACCCCTTTCTCACACTGATCAGCATCATTACAGGCATTCTGGGCGGGTGGATCGCCGGCACCGCAGCAGGAGTTATAACATCGCAGGATTATATCTACGGAATACAGTATGCCTTTATACCTTATTATATTACATACTCCCTTATCAAGACCGTCATCTTTGCGTTCATCATCACCACGGTCTCGGCACACCAGGGATACATCGTGGAAGGCGGCTCACTCGAGGTTGGACGCGCCAGTACAAAGGCCGTCGTCTACAGCAGCGTCACAATACTCCTTTTCAATGTCATCCTTACCCAGCTGCTGCTGTCATGATCAGGGCTGAAAACATAACAAAAATCTTTGCCGGACGTGAGGTAATAAAGGATATCTCAGCGGTATTCGAACCGGCCAAGACAAACCTCATAATAGGCAAGAGCGGCTCCGGCAAGACAGTCTTCCTCAAATGCCTGGTAGGACTGCTGGAGGTTGATGAGGGAAAGATTTTTTACAATGACGTGCTGTTTACCGGTCTTGACTTCAAGGCAAAGAAGGAGATAAGAAAGGATATGGGGATGCTTTTCCAGGGAGCTGCGCTCTTTGACTCCATGACCGTTGAGGAGAATGTCAGGTTCCCGCTTGACATGTTTACGGATATGTCTTATGAGGAAAAACTTGAGAGAGTAAACTTCTGCCTCGACAGAGTACATATAGTCAACTCCAACCATCTCCTCCCGGCTGAGCTGTCAGGCGGAATGAAGAAACGCGTGGCCATAGCCAGGGCTATTGTCCTCAAGCCGAGATTCCTGTTCTGCGACGAACCCAACTCGGGCCTTGATCCTAAAACATCAATAGTGATTGATGAGCTTATCAGGGAGATAACTGTTGAACTGAGCATGACCACGATTGTCAACACCCACGACATGAACTCAGTGATGGAGAACGGTGAAAAGATCATCTTCATAGAAGAGGGTGAGAAGTGCTGGGAGGGAAACAAGAATGAGATACTCAAGTCAGACTGCAGGCTGCTGAATGAGTTCGTCTTTGCCAACGCGCTCGCCAGGCAGCTGAAGGAGTCCTCAAAACAGTAATCACATCACCGGAAGGATCTTTTCCTTCTCCCTGTTGCCAAAGACAAAATTCACACCCAGCCTGGCATGCACGGTACTCCAGTTCTCCGGCACCCTGTAGCTCTCAGGTCCGTCTGTAACCTCATTCCACCGGAGAGGGATATTGTCAACAAGCGCAAAGAACTGGAAAAAACCTCCCCTGACGGCCAGTCCGAACCCCAGGTTGTCATAGCGCCTGTTGGCCATGGTATAGGCAAGGGTGGTTGAAAATATATTGCCCAGATTCAGGTTGCCCGAGAGAGTCAATGCCTCATGAACCTGGCTTCCCTTGAAACGGGTCTGTGAAAGCAGGCCTGCGGTGAAGAACTTTACAGGGGTGAAGCTGAACCCTGCGGTGACACTGAACGGAAGAAAGGTGGTATAGACGCCCGGCGACTCGTTGAGATCAATGGCCGTCTGTATTGAATCAGCTGCCCAGTTCAGCAGATCTCCGAAATCAACGCTCTCATCATATACATCCTGCAGGGTAAGACCGTTGAAATCAAAGCTTTTGTTGAAATATAGCTCAGACCTGTCTCTCTTCCACTTGATGAACCCGATATCGGTAAGAGCGGCTGAGACGGCCAACATATCATTGATCCTGTACTCCGCTCCCACCTCAATGCCAAAACCCGGATTGGCAAAACCGAGGGCGTAGGAGATATAATCATTCCCCTCCACAAAGCGATCCTCATCAAACCTGACATTATCAATTACCCCCTCTGAAGGATCCCTGGTAAAGGTCACGGGAGCGCTGATATTCAGTGAGACATCAGCATTAACGGTATGTGTAAAGTCGTCATTGACTGTAAGCGTCAGTCCGTTGTTGGTGAGATGGCCTGATACCACTCCTGACAGCAGCATCAACCTTGCCCCGATCCTCAGCTTCTCAGTGATATTCTTTGATGCTCCCAGTCCTATCTCATGGTAGTACTTCATGTCAGCCCTCATTGATGAGAGGTCAATGTTCCGTCCGATAAAACTCTCATTTCCCTCAATGCCCAGCCTGATAAGGTCTCCCGGAAGGACGAAGTTGGCGTCGGCACGCTCCGTAATGTCAAAGCTTATCCTCAGGTCATGTCCCACCGTGAAGGCCAGGCCGAAAAGCTGCACTCCTGCCTGCGGTTCAATCGAGTTGTTGTTGCCCAGGCCTGCAAGGAACCTGTCAAGATCTGCACCCGGCTTCAGTATGGTAAAAGTGCTGTCTGAGATGACTCCGTTGCTGAACATATCGGAAAAACTCAGAAAATTATTGTCAATCCTGACAGATATATCTGAAATCCCGGGCAATCCGACGTATACCCTTCCTGATGGCTGAAGCGCAGGATTGAGTTTAGTCTTCTGCGGGAGATTCATATAATAAAGAACATGGCTGGTTTGTGCCGTTATATTGCTTACTGTAGCTGCAGTCAGCAGCAGGATCAGGATGATGGTTTTCCTTTGCATGGTTAAGAATTATTTTGATTCTGAAGTGAGTTCGTAGTTATAAAGGATGGCGTCATTTTCACTGACAAACAGGTTCCATGAGCTCTTGTTGGCCACCCTCCCGATATTGTACCATGGGCCGGCCCTGTGAGGGAATCCCGCGATGGAGCCGCCGTTCTTTCCGACCAGATGTATCATCTGTCTGCTGTTGTCATATACTGTTGTTCTTCTCTCTGACGGCCCGAGGCTGAAGACGACAGGGCCGGTGAGCTGTTCAGATTCCAATGCGTATGAGTATATCTCGTTCCCGCTGCTGTCATAGGCGCGCAGCATGCCGTGGTCTAGACAGAGGATGTCAATGCTGCCGTCGCCGTCAAGATCGGAGAAATCGGTCCTGTGTCCGGCAGAGAAGGTGCTTATCGTGTCTCTCTTCACCGTGCCGTCAAAGAGTAGACGCACCAGTGTCCCGTCAGGAGCTGAGAAGATGATTGCCTGTTCGTCATCTCCCGTCAGCCTGGCCGCCGAACCCTGCGCCTTTTTCAGGGGCTCCGGGTGGGCAACCCTTATGTTCCCGGTACGGTCAAGAACGTATACAGCCTGATCATCAGCAACGAACAGATAGTCCTTTCCCCTGACCCTGTAGAAGGATACCGGGTCAGTGACTCTGCCCCGGGTGGTGAACAGGTTCCATCCTCTCACGGGCGTGCCGGTACGGTCATATGCATATATTTTTTTGTCCTCCCCGGCAATGAAGATCCTGTAATCCTTATTGTTCTCATAGTCGAACACAGCAAGGGTATTTGATGCCGGGGACCTCATCTTTACCGGGTATTTGTCCACGTAATTGCCGTTACGGTCAATGAGATGCATGTAATTCTTTCCTGCAAAGAGAAGCTGGTTCTTACCGTTCCTGTAGTAGTCTATCATGAAGATATCACCGGTGATCCTCTCCCTTATGGCAGCCTTCCAGAGGATCTTGCCCGATGCGCTTATCAGGTATATATTGTTATTCTGATCCTGGACGAAGATCTCCGTTGCTCCGGTGTTGTGATTCGTGAAGAGAAACGGTTTTACAGAAGGATCAGCCTCAAGCTTTACCTTCCACAGCAGCTTCAGGGCTGACGAAGCCGGGGTATCTGCAGCTTCGGTGTCGGGTGTGGTGACATCCCCTGCCCTGACCCGGTCAGGCTGCCTCTCTCTGTCGCTGTACCGTACTGAGAGACTCGTATAGATCATCCCGTTGCTCGGAGTGAGGCTCAGTCCTACCCCGCTTATTCCAGACAGTGAACCGGCTTTCAACCCGGCTTTTGCTTCCGGTGTAAGCACGCCGTTCAGCAGGGAACTGAGCGCGTTCCCCGAAGAATAGAAAAGATATGAACTTTTTGTCGGCAAAGTCTTTTCCATCTCCCTGAATTCCGGGTCATTTATCAGGGTATTTTCATTGTCCGACTCTCTCCTTACTGACGCCAGTGCCTCAGGTGATGAGGAGAAGATCATATATGACCTGGCGAATGTCACCCATTCGTCGTCGGGGCTGTTGCCGCCCGCTCCTGACAGTATCGAAGCCACGCCCGTGAACGGCATCTTGTAGAGAACCTCCTCCACGCCGTCGGGGCCGCGCACCGAGGCCACAAAATGACTCTCCCTCAGTCCCATCGACCGGTATTTGGCAATCAGCCGCTCCCTGAGCACCTTCTCGGCTGACTGGCGGTCAGTCATCCTGAAGACCCTTATCCTCGCCTCTCCTGTTCCGGCACGCACACGGGCATCGGTCACTTCTGTTCCCGTAAAGGGGCTGAGTATCAGAGCCAGATCCGTGGCATTTATTGACGCAGGGTCTGATGCCGTCTCTCCTCTCAGCGAAGCCCTTTGCATGACAGTCCTGTAGCTGACCGTACCCTCTGGCAGCAATTCATGAACGCCACACTCCGCGGGAGCGACAGTCCTCAGGCGGTCAGCCCCCATTCCCGCACCGGAAGTGGTCAGGAATCCGCTGATGAACAGCCCCTCCTCTGCAGCTCTGAGGTCACCACCCCCGGCGATGGCCACTGAGGCTATTGCGGAAATATCTTCGGGATCAATGAAAGATTTCAGGAATCCGGGCAGGTTCCTGAAGAGGATATAAACGTTGTCGGCATCTTTTCCCGAGGCATTGACCACGGGGGCAAACCCCTGCTGATGGCGTATGTCAGAGCCCGCGCTGTTGTTGTCGAGCGCAGCCGAGATCAGGTTTTCAGATGTGGAGATTATTATGATTCCTGAAGTGAGAGCGATGCTTACAGGTGTCTGGCTGTTGCCTTTCCCGTAGGTGACCGTATATCTCCTTGTTCCTCCCAGTTCCCTGGCCTCCGTCACCGCCCCTCCGGACTGTCTGCACAGGCTCGTCAGCCGCCTGGGAGTCAATGAGGTGCCTCCGCTCATGACAAACAGAGGAGTGACACGACCCGGGCCTGTCACGTGAAATGAGATGATGACTCTCCTGCCGCTGATCACGCCTCGCACCTCGGGCCCACCGGTGATGCTGTCAACAGCAGAGGCGGAACGTATCAGCGTATCGGCCCACTTCATCCCCGGGAGCCTTGACATCATCCCGGCCGGATCGGTTGTACGGGTAAGCAACTCCGGGAAATCATCGGTCTCCGCAATGAAGAAAGCATCCGAAGGTACTGCCACCCACGGATCAACATCCACCACCTGCTTATCCTTCCTTATAAAAAAGGCAGCTATGGCCAGGGCTGCAGCAAACAGACCCAACAATATGACCCCGGTTTTCCTGTGCACTGTTTTTGCAGTTGCTATATGTTCTCAAAAATATAAAATATTAATTTGCCCCGGCAAAAGAGTTTGACCAGGATTTCCTGCAGAATTGTCGGATAACATGCTCAATTCTACTATTTATGGAACGCTTTTTGTGCCTTTGCCATCATCCTTAACTTTTGACTAATGAAGAAATTTTCGTTTCTGCTGTTTTTTTTATTGCCTGTTCTAACGCTGTCTGCACAGACCGTCACAGTTATTTCAGCAGAAGATGACAAGCCCGTTGCTGACGTAGCCGTATATAATGAGGCACGTACCCAGTTCTGTTATACCAGCCCGTCAGGCAAAGCAAGCCTCTCTGGCTTCAGGGCGGGGCAACCAGTCTATTTTCAGCACTTCTCCTTCGAGAGGGTCTCATTCACCCCCGAAGAACTGATGGAGGCCGGGTGGATGGTCAGGCTTGAGACAAAGACCTTTGAGGTTGAAGAATTTATTGTTTCGGCAAACAGGTGGGAACAGAAGTCTGATGAGGTGCCGAACTATATCAGCTCCATAGCCCTTCCTTCAGTAAGGATACAGAACCCTCAGACAGCTGCTGACCTTGTCTCCCTGGGAGGTGATGTCTTCGTTCAGAAAAGCCAGCTGGGAGGCGGCAGTCCCATGCTAAGGGGATTTGCCACCAACAGGGTGCTGATAAATATTGACGGCGTCAGGTTGAACAATGCCATATACCGCGAGGGAAACATCCAGAACATAATCTCTCTTGACCCGTCAATGATAGAACGCACCGAGATAATCTTCGGACCCGGTGCCACCATGTACGGCAGCGATGCCCTTGGCGGGGTGATGGACTTCCATACCAAAAGGGCACTCTTTTCTACAGGTGATTCCGTTTATCTGAAGGCAGATGCCATGGCACGGTACTCAACTGCCGCCCGGGAACAGACCTACCACGTTGATGTCAACGTCGGAGGCCGCAGGATGGCTCTCCTCTCCTCGGTGACCTGGTCCGATTATGGAGACCTGGTCATGGGATCGAGATCACACCCCGAATACCTCCGCAATGAATACCAGGCCCGTATCGCCGGCAAAGACACGATGATTATTAATGAAAATCCACGCGAACAGATCGCTTCCGGCTACTCACAGCTTAACCTTATGAATAAGCTGCGCTTCAAGTTGGGAAAAAACTTCGATATTGACCTTGCCAACCATTACTCACATCTTTCAGACGTACCCCGATATGACAGGCTGATCCAGGTAAGGAACAGTACACTGAGGTACGGCGACTGGTATTACGGCCCTCAGGTATGGATGATGACCAACTCAACGGTCAGGTACAATAAGCAGTCGGCAGCATTTGACGAAGCCCGCCTGACGGTTGCGAGGCAGGATTACCGCGAGAGCCGGCATGACAGGAAGATAAATGACGTCAGCCTCAACCAGCAGACGGAAAAAGTGGGAATATGGTCTGTCAACCTCGACTTCGACAAGACACCGGAGAAAAACAACAACCTGATCTATTACGGGGCTGAATATGTCCGGAACAATATCCGCAGCGAGGCTGATGTAAAGAACATTGAAACGGGCGAGACCGTCCCTGCAGGTTCACGTTACCCCAACGGCAGGAATATCTATAACAGCTTTTCGCTTTACGGAGGTTACAAGCTCAACCTTGGCAGCAAGTTCACCGTCAGCACCGGTGCGAGGTTCAACTTCGTCTCCCTCAGTTCCACCATCGCTGACAACTCATTCTATGATTTCCCGTTCACCTCCATCCGGTCGGCCAACAGCGCTGTGACGGGTGCCGCCGGCGCCGTCTACAGGCCTGACGGGCTGACTGAGCTGACATTAAACCTCTCAACGGGGTTCAGGGCCCCTAACCTTGATGACCTCGGGAAGGTGTTTGAGTCCGCCCCGGGTGTAATCGTGGTGCCCAATCCTGACCTCAGACCTGAATACCTTTACAATGCAGACATAGGTGCCACCAGAGAGATCGGCAGAATGCTTCTCGTGGAAGGCTCACTCTTTTACTCCTACCTTGATAATGCCATGGTGCGCCGCGAGTTCCTCTTCAACGGAGAACCAACCATTGAATACCAGGGAGAGGTGAGTGATGTCTATGCCATGGTCAACGCCGGTTATGCAATTGTTTACGGCGCTCAGATGAAAGCTGAAGTGAGACCTTCATCATTTCTCAGGATAAAATCAGCACTGACCCTCACCGGCGGACATGACAACGACGGGGAGCCGCTGAGACATATTCCCCCGGTCTTCGGAGCAACACATGTTATCTTTGAAAAATCATTTCTTAAGACTGATCTCTATGCCGTCTATAACGGAAGCATCACCTATGACAGGCTTGCTCCCAGTGAGAGAGACAAAGCCTACATGTACGCCACCGACGCTGACGGCAACCCGTGGTCACCCGGGTGGTTCACGCTTAACTTAAAGACATTCTTCAATATAAGCAACAGGGTCGATCTGACCGCAGGTGTGGAAAACATTCTGGATCTGCGCTACAGACCCTATTCATCGGGCATCGCAGCTCCGGGAATAAACTTAATCTTCTCGGCCAGGGTCAGGATCTGACAATCCGTTAATTCCACACAGAATCCCTTAACCCTGCAGGGCCCGGATTACCCTTTGCTTTTCCAAAATGATTGACTAAATTTCAGCCTTGTTTGGATATCTGAGGGACATGGCTGGCATTTATCATCTTACTGAGGTAAAAAGCAAAAAGGAGATCAGGGAATTTCATGATCTGCCGGCTGTTATCAACAAGGGTGACAGTAACTGGATCAAGCCGCTCTTCAGGGATGTGGAGTCAGTCTTCAATCCTTCTGTCAACAGCCTTTTCCGGAACGGTAATGCTATCAGATGGCTGCTCAGAAACAGCGACGGAAAATGTATAGGCAGGGTGGCTGCCTTTTACAGCAGAAAGATCGCAAATGCCGGTCAGAAGCTGGTAGGAGGAATGGGTTTCTTTGAATGCATCAATGATCATGATGCTGCAGCTGTGCTGTTCGACGCCTGCCGCGACTGGTTGTCGGGAAACGGTATGACGACCATGGAGGGTCCTGAGAACTTCGGCGACCGCGACCGCTGGTGGGGGCTGCTGGTAGATGGCTTCCTGCCTCCCAACTACTGTATGCCCTATAACCCTCCTTACTACAGGGACCTGTTTGAAAAATACGGATTCAGGAACTACTTCGAACAGTACACCTATTATACCCCCGTCACCGGCAGGAACCTCGACGAGGTGATCAGGATCAAGGCCGAACGGATCTTCAACAACCCCGACTACTCCTTCCGGTACATGAAAACGTCAGAGGCGAAGGAGATTGCCCGCAACTTCATGATTGTCTACAACAAGGGATGGGCACGCTTCCCGGGGGTGAAGACCATAAGCGAGAGGCACGCCAGGCTGATCTTCAAAAGCTTCAGGCAGATCCATGACGAGAAGCTCCTCTGGTTCGGTTTCTATAAGGATGAGCCGGTATGCTTCTTCATTATGCTTCCCGAAGTCAACCAGATTGTCAGGCACCTGAACGGCAAGATGAACCACGTGGGAAGGCTCAAATTCCTGTGGTACAGGCATGTAAGGGGTGAGCTTACAAAAGCGTTCGGTCTTATCTTCGGGATTGTCCCCGAACATCAGCGCAAGGGGGTGGAAGGGGCACTGATTATGTCATTCGCAAAGCTTGCGCTGTCTGAGAAATTTCCGTATAAAGAGCTTGAATTCAACTGGATAGGCGACTTCAACCCGTCAATGATGCACCTGCTTGACCAGATAGGAGCCAAAATCATCAAGACCCATATAACCTATCGCTATCCCTTTGACAGGGGTGCCCCGTTCGAACGCGCCCCCATTGTGAATGCATAACCGGGGAGATTGTCAGAACGGCCTGTAGCCGATTATCTCCCGCACCTCCTTTATGGTTGCAGAGGCACTTGCCCTGGCCTTTTCGGCCCCCCGTGCAACGACCCTGCCCAGGTAATCGGGGTCATTGATGATCTCATTGATGCGAATCCTGATAGGCTCGGTGACCTTGATGATATCCTCGGCAAGCTGCTTCTTCATGTCACCGTACCTGATCTCGCAGCGGGCATGCTGCTCACGGAACTCTCTGACAGTATCGGGATCCGAAACAACATCCATTAGGGCAAACAGGTTCTTTACGGGCTCTGAAGGCTCGGAGTTATCTCTCTCCGGGCCTGCATCCGTCACCGCCCTCATCACCTTCTTGCGTATCTCCGCCGGCGTGTCGGCCAGGAAGATTCCGTTGCCCTCGCTCTTGCCCATCTTCCCCGACCCGTCAAGCCCCGGAATCTTTATCAGCTGTTTGCCGAAATTGTATGCGTCAGGCTCAGGGAAATAATTGACGTTGTACATGGTGTTGAAGCGGCGGGCAAAGCGGCGTGTCATCTCAAGATGCTGCTCCTGATCCTTCCCTACGGGAACCTTGTGGGCCTTGTGAATGATGATGTCGGCAGCCATCAGCACCGGATAGGTGAGTAGCCCGGCATTGATATTGTCAGGATGTTGCCTTATCTTCTCCTTGAAAGAGGTGGTTCGCTCCAGCTCTCCCACATAGGCGTTCATGTTCATCAGCAGGTAGAGCTCGGCAACCTCCGGGACATCACTCTGCACATACACCGTGGCCTTCTCCGGGTCAATGCCCGCTGCCAGGTATTCCGCCAGCACCTGGCGGATGTTCCCGTGAATGTCATCCGGATGGGGATGCGTGGTGAGTGAGTGATAATCTGCCACAAAAAAATAACAGTTGTTCTCATCCTGCATCCTCAGAAAATTCTTCAGGGCCCCGAAATAATTGCCCAGGTGAAGATTGCCCGTTGACCTTATGCCGCTTACTACCGTATCCATTAAAAATTATTTATCCGCGACAAAAATAGGGATAAATAACGAATTTGATCCCGCGGGGCCATCTTTCAGCCGGCAGAACCGAAGACCGGCAGAGCACTCTTTCAGCCTTATGCGCCTGACGCCCGCCACTGCAACAATTTTTGTATTTTTGCCGGGTAAATCACCCATCATGGAATCAACACGGCAGAAGAAAGTTGCAAGACTGGTGCAAAAGGAGCTTGCAGAGATAATAATGCATCACGGCGGTGAACTGGCACCCGGGAAGATGATCTCCGTGACCACGGTCCGCGTCAGCCCTGACCTCTCGCTGGCAAAGACATATGTCAGTATCTTTCCGTCTGACGGGTCTGCCACGGTTCTTGAAGGATTGCGCAGCCACGTCCCGCGCCTGAGGTACGAGCTCGGACAGAAGGTGCGCAACCAGCTGCGGATAGTCCCGGAGATAGCCTTCTTCATTGATGACAGCAACGACTATATTGACAAAATCACTAACCTCCTCAAGGAATAAGGCCGATGCACTATGATCCCATAAAAGAGCTCCTCGGGAGGCAGTTCAACCGCCACCCTTTGTTGCGGAAACTCTTTTACCGTCTCCTCAATATCCTGCTCCTCCGTTCATGGCACGTCAGAAAGGCCCTGAAGAGGCTGGGCAAGACCATCCCCTCCTCAGCCCCGGTGCTCGATGCCGGGATGGGATTCGGACAATACACGTGGTGGATGGCCTCCAGGTTCCCCGGCTGGAAGATAACCGCAGCCGACATAAAGAGCGAACAGGTGGCTGACTGCAATGACTTCTTCAAAACTGCAGGACTGGCAGACAGGGTGCATGCCGTCGAAGCAGACCTGGTGACATGGGACGGCGGAGGCAGTTATGACCTGGTCCTTTGCGTTGATGTGATGGAACATATACTGGAAGACCGCAGGGTCTTCTCCTCATTCAGGGCAATGATGAACCCCGGAGGATACCTCGTCATCTCCACCCCCTCTGACATGGGCGGTTCGGATGTGCACTCAGATGACGACACCTCTTTCATAGAAGAACACGTGCGCGACGGCTACGGCAGGGAAGAGATCACAGAGAAGCTGACCACGGCAGGATTCGGAGAGGTGTCGGTATCCTGTACTTACGGAACACCCGGCAGCATCGCATGGCGGCTCTCAATGAAATATCCCGTCATCATGCTTTCAGCCTCAAAGCTATTCTTCATTCTCCTTCCTTTATGGTATCTTGTGGTAATGCCCTTCGTCCTGGTTCTGAATCTTATCGACCTGCATACCAGCCATAATAAGGGCACCGGATTGCTTGTTATAGCCCGAAACGGAAGATGAAGCTCTCACTTTTCATAGCAAGAAGATACCTGTTCGCGAAGAAATCGCGCAACGCCATCAATGTCATATCAGCCATCTCCGTGGCAGGTGTCATGGTGGGCACCATGGCGCTGATTACCATCCTGTCGGTATTCAACGGCCTTGAGGAGATGGTGAGGAGCATCTTCAGCACTTCAGACCCGGAGATAAAGATCTCGCCGGTGATGGGAAAGGTGTTCACTCCTGACACACTGGTGCTTCATCAGCTTTCTGCCATAGAAGGCGTGGATGTTTATGCCGAGACCCTTGAGGAGAACGCACTGCTCAGATATGATGAACAGCAGTTCATAGCCACCGTCAAGGGTGTCTCACCCAACTACACCGATGTCACCGATCTTGACACTGCCATGTGGGATGGCGAATTTATGCTTCAGGCGGAAAACGGAAGACCATATGCCGTTGCCGGGCTGGGTGTGGCAAACCACCTGGGAATGAGACTAAATTTTATCTCTCCGCTGGCAATCTATATCCCTGACCGCAAAGCAAGAATAAGGGCCAACCCCGGGAGTGAATTCACCCGGAAATATATCTATCTATCCGGGATCTTTGCCGTGGAGCAGGAATTTGATTCCAAATATGTCTTCCTCCCTCTTGACTTCACCAGGGAATTGCTAGACTATACCACAGAGGTCAGCTCCATCGAAGTAAGGATGAAGAGCGGAGCGGATGAACGCAGGACACAGAAAGAGATCAGGGAGCTCATGGGCGACCAGTTCCTGGTACAGAACAGGTATGAACAGCAGGAGATGTTCTACAGGGTGATGAGAGCGGAAAGGCTTGCCATCTTTGTTATCCTGACCTTTATCCTGATAATTGCCTCGTTCAATATTATCGGCTCTCTCACAATGCTTATTATTGAAAAGGAGAGGGATATCAATATCCTGAAGAGCCTTGGGGCCGATAACCGGCTTATTAAACGAATCTTCATATATGAGGGATGGATGATCTCCATCATCGGTACAGCCCTCGGTCTGATACTGGGTTTCATGCTTTGCGCAGCCCAGCAGCACTTCGGCATTGTGAGGCTGGCCGGCGAATCACTGCTCATTGACGCCTATCCCGTCAGGATGCAGTTTATTGACTTTGTCACGGTGGCAGCCACGGTGGCAGCCATCGGATACGGTGCCGCATGGTACCCGGTTCACTATCTCTCACGAAGATATCTGAGGGAGAACAACAGAGAAAAGAGATGACTATAAGGATATTGATAACAATCGCCACCCTGGTACTGGCACTGTCATCATGCGGCAATCAGGGCGGTAACAAGCCCGGCAGGAAAATGCTCATTCCCGATGATAAGCTGGTGACCATACTCACTGACACCTACCTCACCACAGGCATGATGGACCTCACCCAAATGAGGGAGACATGGGGCCAGCGCGACTCAATCGTGAACTATACCGATGTCATCACCAGCCACGGTTACACCCTCGGCCAGTTCAATGCAACCATGAAGTACTATTTTACCGATAAGCCAAAAAAAATGGCAAGGATTTATGACCGGGTCACCGGGAACCTGCTGGAGATGGAGACTATGATAATGATCGGGCAGGGATCCGCAGAGACCTCAATAGTTGAGAACCTGTGGACCGGGAAGGCAAGCTACAGATTCCCTGAGGACTTCACCCGTGATCCGGTATGGTTTGATATGCCGGCAGAAAAGACAGGCCTGTATGTTCTTTCAGCAGACATCCGTCTCTTTGAAGATGACCAAAGCCGAAACCCGAGAGTGACCGTCTTTTTCAGTTATACCGACAGCTCCGGGGTCGAAATACGGGATTACTGGGATGAGTTTACCCTGAGCAAGGACGGACAGTTTCAGAACGTGACCATAAGTCATGCGCTTGACACCATCAGGAACACGCGCCTCAGGGGCTGGCTCCTGAACCACGACAATCAGCCGGGACGATGGGAAAAACATGCCCGTATTGCCAACATCAACCTGCGGGTTGACACGGTCGCCCCTGATAAGTGACAATGAGAAGGATCTCTGCTCAATATGTCTTCACCGCGGCCGGCAAACCTCTCAGGAGAGCTGTTGTAACTGCCGCGGACGACGGAACCATTGTTGAAGTTGAAGATACCGGCGGTGAACTGAAGGAGAGAGCCGGAACAGAATTCTACAACGGTATCATAATTCCAGGACTGGTCAACTGCCACTCCCACCTCGAGCTCTCATATATGCGCAATTCTGTTCCGAGGGGAGAAGGACTTACCGGGTTTATTTCCCGGATGCGTGAACGGCGGGTGGCGGCTCACGGGGCCGGGAACGGAGAGATGCACGGGGAGATGCGCGGGGAGATCGAAGCAGCAGCGATGATCCAGGCAGCAGCGGAAAGGGCCGACAGGGAGATGTATGAAGGAGGCGTGGCTGCCTGCGGTGATATAAGCAATGAATCTGTTTCATTTGATGTAAAGAGCAGGAGCTCTGTTCGTTACCTTACCTTTATCGAACTCTTTGGGACTGACCCCATTCAGGCCGATGCCCGTATGAGCGGGGCACTTAAGGTAGCTGAGGCTGCCGGGGAATCACAACTGCCGGCATATATTACCCCCCATGCCGTCTATTCAATGTCAGATCGTCTCTTCACCCTGGTACGTGAACATATCACTCCCGGGTCCGTCATATCGCTTCATTTCCTCGAGTCGGACGATGAGCGTAAGATGACACCTGATCATGTTGCGACAGCCCTTGAGCTTTCACGCCTGGCATCGCATCTCATTCTCGTGCACAACACCGTGATAACACCTGCTGAGGCTGAGCGGCTGGCCGCGGAAGGTAACACATGGTTCTGTCTATGCCCGTCGTCAAACAAGTACATTACTGGAGCCATGCCGCCGGTGACCCTTCTCCGCGAGGTGACTGACCGGATCGTTGCAGGCACTGACAGCCTCGCTTCCAATGACCGCCTTGACATGCTGACCGAGCTGAGGCTGCTCCATGATGCAGCACCCGGCCTTTCGCTCGATGAGGTCATCAGGTGGGGGACCATCAACGGCGCCAGGGCGCTGAAGATGTCAGACACTCTCGGATCATTGGAACCGGGCAAAAAACCGGGTCTCCTTCTCATTGAGAATGCTGACCTGGTCAACCTTCGCCTGCTGCCCGTGAGCCGGGTACGCAGATTATTGTAAATTTGAAGCCTCAACCCGGATCTCAATGCCAACATTCCTCTTTGACAGCATAGTTTTCGGACCGGTACGAAGCCGCAGGCTGGGAGTATCGCTGGGCATCAACCTCCTCCCTGTCAGCCGCAAGGTATGCTCCTTCAACTGCATCTACTGCGAATGCGGATGGACCTCCGCAGGCAGTGCCGGATCGGCCTCCATGCCCTCCCGGTCAGCAGTGTATGAGGCCCTGAGGATGAAACTGTCAGAGATGAAGGAGCAGGGCAAGGCTCCTGATGTCATAACCTACGCCGGCAACGGAGAGCCTACACTGCACCCTGATTTTGCTGCCATCATCGATGACTCCGTCGCCCTGCGCAATGAATTTTTCCCTCAGGCAAAGGTGTCAGTGCTCTCCAACGGATCCACGCTGCACCGCAGGTCCGTACGCGAAGCCCTGAAGAGGGTCGATATGAATATCCTGAAGCTCGATTCTGCCATTTCCGATACTGTAAGAAGACTCAACCAGCCTCGCGGCAAGGTCTCCCTGGCACAGTTTGAACACTATGTAACCGATTTTGAAGGGAAGTTCATCATTCAGACCCTCTTTGTGAGAGGTGAATGCGACGGGCAGCCTGTCGACAACACCACTCCCGAAGAAATTGAGGCCTGGATTGAGACCCTCAGCCGTCTCAGGCCGCAGTCGGTCATGATCTATACAATAGACCGCGATACACCCCTGGGCAACAAACTGAAGAAGGTGCCCGAGACAGAGCTCAGGGCCATTGCGGCCAGAGTGCAGGCGATGGGGATCAGCACATCCGTGTCAGGATGACTCTCATGAGCGGCAGGACGATACTCATCAGCCCTCTGAACTGGGGCTTCGGCCATGCCGGACGGATGATACCCCTGGCCATGGAACTGAAAAAGCGAGGTAACGAGGTTGTCTTCGGGGCAGATGCACAACTCCTGCCGCTGATAGAACATGAGCTGCCGGGAGTAAGGCTGGTTGAAATACCCGGATTGCGTATCAGGTACTCCCGCCTCCTCCCTCAGTATCTATTTATCTTCATGCAACTGCCGATGGTGGTTATCTCTGCCTTCCGTGAGCACTTCGCTCTCAGAAGGATTGCGGGAGAGATTAACCCCTCAGTCATCATATCCGATAACCGCTTCGGCTTTTATCATCACAGCATCATTTCAGTCTATGTCACACACCAGTTGCGCATTCCTTTCCCGCGGCCACTGCGTTTCATGGAGCCTTTTGCCGCGTGGATCCACCGGATGATCATCAGCAGGTACGACCTCTGCCTGGTGCCTGACTACCCGGAACAGGTGAACCTGTCGGGAAGACTTTCGCACGGACTGAAGCTTCCGTCAAATATTCACTATATGGGACCTCTTTCAAGGTTCGCGATGGCTTCACCTCCGGAAACGGGAATCACCCTTCGTCGCCCATACTGCTGCCTTATCCTCTCAGGCCCTGAGCCACAGCGTACCATACTGCTTGAAGAGGTTGCCGCCGTGCTCCGCGGCATTCAGCTCTGTGTGCTGAGCACAGCCCCGGTGAAGATGATTCAGGGAGACGATCCGTTCCTGACCTGCATCATCAGGCCAGACTCCGGTACTATGCGAAAGCTTATTGAAGGCAGCTCGCTGGTCATCACCAGGGCAGGGTACACCTCCATTATGGAACTGGTATCACTCGGGAAAGGTGCAGTGCTGATTCCAACGCCTGGTCAGCCGGAACAGGAGTACCTGGGTGATTGGCTCAACGGACATCACGGTTTCATAACCCTTGAGCATCACAATGCCGAAACCCTGCGCAAGCTGGCTGAAGGTTTCATGGTGAATGCCCCGGAGCCTCCGCCTCGGTTGCCTGACGCTGTTTCGGCAGTCGGGAATTCTCAGCAGCAGTTGCCTGACGGAGCCGGCCTGTTTGAAATGGCAGTAAATCTTTTACTTGAGCAGAAAAAGGAGTGACAGCGCCATCACCGCTGCCCCTGCCAGGAGTCCCGTCCACACCTCTGTCGGGTTGTGATCACCCATCCATATCCTGGCCGACATCACCGCACCGCCGACAACGACCACCGTGGTCAGCTGCCACACCGTATTGATATCATAGAACACAACCATGAAAATAATTAGCACCAGCAGTCCTCCAATGCCGGCAGCATGCAGTGACAGCCTGTAGAAGGTGGTGATGAGAAGGGTGATGAGAGTGACGACGGCTATTGAGATGAAGTAGGCCCTGAAGAGGTTCGGCACCTGCATCCTGAGAAGAAGCCAGGCAGTCAGGGTATACATCATCAGGGCGAAGGACAGAAGTATTACCCTCTCATTTCGGTCACGGGCATTGAATGCGGTTATTGCGCCCCTGACCCAGAGGATGGCTGCCAGCGCCAGGGGGAGGATGACGTTGTTGGTCAGAACAAGCAGAAAAATCAGCATCTTCAGCCTCGATGGGATGAATGAGAGCAGGGTGGGAGAGCTGTATATGATCAGCAACCCGTACAACGGGATGAACAGCGGATGGAATATCACGGAAAGTACCTCTGCCGTTTTCGTCATCCAGCCCTTTTCTGCCTGGTTCATTTTATCTCCTTCCTCATCCTTGCCACGGGAATATTCAGCTGTTCACGGTACTTGGCGACCGTGCGTCGCGCTATCTGGTATCCCTTCTCCTGGAGTATCTCGGTCAGTTTCTCGTCTGTCAGAGGCCGCCGCTTGTCTTCATTGCTGAGGCACTCCTGAAGTATCCTCTTTATCTCGCGTGTCGATACCTCATCGCCGGCATCGGTCTGCATGCCCTCGGAGAAAAAGAACTTCAGCGGATAGATACCGAAGTGAGTCTGTATATACTTGCTGTTGGCTACGCGCGAAATGGTGGAGATGTCAAGCCCGGTCATCTCTGCCACATCCTTGAGTATCATCGGCCTGAGTTTTGTGTCATCTCCCTCAATGAAATACTCCTTCTGGTATTCCAGGATGGCATTCATGGTAAGCAGAAGGGTGTTCTGCCGTTGCCTGATGGCATCGATGAACCATTTGGCGGAATCGAGCTTCTGCTTCACGAACATGATGGCGTCACGGTTCTGCTTTCCTGCCGCCTTGTCACGGCTGTATGACTCGAGCATCTCGCTGTAACCCCGGCTGATCTTCAGCTCCGGTATGTTACGGTTGTTCAGGCTCAGCTCAAGCCCGACGTCCGACTGCTCAAGGATAAAGTCAGGTATGATATGCTGGGCCGATTTGCTGTAGGGGTCGCTGACGGCGCCGCCCGGCTTGGGATTGAGCTTCAGTACCTCGTCAATGATCCCCTTCATATCCTCTTCGGTGATCATCAGCTTCGACATTATCTTTTCATAATGCCTCCTTGAAAACTCTTCGAAGTAATCACTCAGGACGGTTTTGGCCAGGGCCACGTAACCTGCCGACGGGTCCTTTCTTTCCATCTGCAGCAGCAGGCACTCACGGAGGTCACGGGCACCCACTCCGGCCGGCTCAAGGTCCTGTATTATCTTCAGTATCGAGTTGAGCTCATCTGTGTCTGTGGTTATGTTCTGCAGGAAGGCGAGGTCGTCAACCATGTTCTCAACCTCACGCCGCAGATAGCCGTCATCATCGATGTTGCCTATAATATATTCACCAAGGATATCCTCCCTCTCGGTGTCTGATCTGAGGTTGAACTGCGAGATAAGGTTCTCATGGAATGATGAACCCGAGGCGTAGGGTATCTCATCCCTCCTGTCCTCATCCTTGGAGGTGTTATTCACCTGCAGGCGGTAGTCAGGGATATCCTCATCATTGAGGTAATCATCAAGGGCAAACTCCTCCTGGTCGCGCTCCTCCTGTTCAAAGTCAACATCCTCCTCTTCCTCCCCCTGCACATCCTCCTCATCAGGACCCTCTTCCAGTGCTGGGTTCTCCTCCAGTTCCTTCTTGATTCGCTGCTCGAGCTGCATGGCAGGCACCTCCAGCAGCTTGATCATCTGGATCTGCTGCGGGGAAAGCTTCTGGAGCAGTTTCTGCTGTAGTTTCTGGTCGAGCATACCGCCTGCCGGTCAGTTGGTTAAAACTCCGCATTCCGCGGGGTGCGCGGGAACGGGATCACATCACGTATGTTTGACATACCTGTCATGAACAGGATCATGCGCTCAAACCCCAGGCCAAAGCCCGAGTGTGGCGCCGTGCCGAACCTCCTGGTGTCAAGGTACCACCAGAGATCCTTCAGAGGCAGGTTGAGCTCCTCAATCCTCGCCGTCAGCTTATCGAGATCCTCCTCCCTCTGTGAACCACCTATGATCTCTCCTATACCCGGGAAGAGCACATCCATGGCCCTGACAGTCATGCCGTCGTCATTCTGCTTCATGTAGAAGGCCTTGATGGCTTTGGGGTAGTCAGTGAGTATGACAGGACGCCTGAAGTGGGTCTCAACAAGATATCGCTCATGCTCTGCCTGAAGGTCGCGCCCCCAGCCCACTGCATACTCCCACTTGCGGTCGGCAGCCTCAAGGATCTTTATTGCCTCTGTGTAGGGCAGCCTCACAAAATCATTGGCAAGGACGAACTCCAGCCTCTCGGTGAGGCCGGTGTCAATCATCTTGTTCAGGAAATCAAGATCCTCCCGGCAATTATCAAGGGCATATTTTATAAGATACTTGAGGAAATCCTCGGCCAGGTCCATGTTGTCATTCAGGTCCCAGAATGCCATCTCCGGCTCAATCATCCAGAACTCAGCCAGGTGACGGGGTGTGTTTGAGTTCTCGGCACGAAAGGTGGGGCCGAAGGTATAAATCTCACCCAGTGCCAGGGCACCCAGCTCACCCTCCAGCTGGCCGCTCACGGTCAGGTTGGTCGGCTTGCCGAAGAAATCGGCTTCATAATCAATGACCCCCTCCTTTGTGCGGGGCGGATCATTCAGATCGAGGGTGGTGACGTGGAACATCTCGCCTGCCCCCTCGGCATCGCTGCCGGTGATGATGGGAGTATGAAGGTAAAAGAATCCCCTGTCATTGTAATACTTGTGTATGGCAAAAGCCATGGCATGCCTTATGCGCATCACCGCCCCGAATGTGTTGGTGCGGAAACGAAGATGCGCAATCTCCCTCAGGAACTCCATCGAATGGCCCTTCTTCTGAAGAGGATAGCTGTCAGGATCACACTTGCCGTAGAGAGTCAGGTCCGAAGCAAGTATCTCAACACTCTGTCCCTTACCCTGCGATGGCTCCAGTGTGCCCGTCACTCCTATGCTGGCACCGGTGGTTATATCCTTAAGGAGATCCGCCGGGAAAGCACTCAGGTCAATGACTATCTGTATGTTGTTGATGGTTGAACCGTCATTGAGGGCAACAAATGCCACATTCTTGATCTCTCTCTTTGTCCTGACCCATCCCTTTACAAGCACCTTCTCCCCGGTCCCCGTATTTGCCAGCAGCTCTTTTACTCTTATCCTCTTCATATATAATCAAAGCATTACGCTCACAAAAATAGCATTTTGTTCCTCTTGCCGTAACGGACAGTTAACAAATGGCATTGTTTTTGTGCACAAAAGCAATTTTTCCTGTGGCAATAGCGTTTCTCATAGGAGGATTACGTTTTTGAATTATCACCGAAAAAGGGTAATTTTACCTTTCAAACTGAAAACGCGAACATTATGGAAGTCGACAGCAAGATAATTGTAGTGCCATGGGATTTCACTCCGGTAACGGATTATGCATTGCAGCATGCCATCAAGATATCACGGATGACTCACAATGACATATGCCTGCTGCATATCGTTGAGAAGATCACAACCGAGGGTGGCATCAAGGCCAAGCAGGCGGCGATGACCATAAAGGGAAACGAGGTTGAGCGCAACTTCGGCGTCAAGGTGAAGACACACGTCCAGCGCGGCACTATCTTCAAGCAGATACCTGAGTTTGTCAATGACCGCGGCGCATCACTGGTGGTGATGGGAACCCACGGCATGAGCGGTATGCAGAAACTGACCGGAAGCTGGGCGCTTAAGGTGATAGCCAAGTCAAAGGTCCCCTATATTGTGGTTCAGGCACCTCCGGCTGACCAGGAGAGGTATCATAATATAGTCTGCCCCATCGACTGGCGGGCGGAGGAGAAGGAGAAACTCTCAATGGCTATCTTCATGGGCAAGTACTTTGATTCAAAGGTCCATATCCTGAAGGCTACCCGGAAGGATGAATCGCTTGCCAAGAAGGCCAACCTGAATCTCAACTATACAGTTAGGATGCTCATACAGAACAACATAGAGTATGACATCAAGGAGGTACCCTCAGACAAGCTGGCTGAGAAGACCATCGAGATAGCCCAGGAGCTGAAGGCAGACCTCATACTTATCATGACCACCAAGGACATCACATTTGCAGATTACATCATAGGAGCGAAGGAGCAGGAGATCATTGCCAACAGCTCGAAGATTCCTGTCTGCTGCGTGAACCCGGCTTCGGCGTTTGCCAACCTCGGGCAGTTCATGTATGGGTAGAACAGGGAATAGAGGGCCGCGCGTTAAGAAAAAAACCGATGGATTTTTTTAGCAAGGAGCCAGTTTGCAGGGAGGGATAGGCAATAGTTTAAATGATAGCCCGTAGGGCTTATAGTATTGTAGATCAAGGCCGTGAATGTTAAATTTGGCCGTAGGTCATTAAGTATTATAAATAATCGCAAATCGACAATTCCATTCGACAATCGACAATTCTTCAATGTCAATTACAGTCAGTAACGTAACGAAAAGCTATGGTCACCAGAAGGCCCTGGACGACGTCTCATTTACCATTCCTGCAGGTGAGATAGTCGGGTTCATCGGCCCCAACGGCGCCGGGAAGTCGACGATGATGAAGATCATCACCGGTTTCTTCTCCGCCGATTCGGGAAGCGTGTCGGTGTGCGGCCTCCCGGCCGGACCGGGCGCCACTGAGATGAAGCGGCTGATAGGTTACCTGCCTGAAAACAACCCTCTTTACACTGATATGTACGTCCGGGAGTATCTCGGATATGTTGCTGACCTGTATCGGATGGGTAACAGGAGCCGCGACGCCGTGAATTCGGTCATTGAACGCACGGGACTGACTCCCGAGCAGGGCAAGAAGATAGGCGCCCTCTCCAAGGGATACCGGCAGCGGGTGGGACTGGCGCAGGCGCTGATTCATGACCCGCAGGTGCTGATACTCGATGAGGCCACCACCGGCCTCGACCCCAACCAGATAGTGGAGATACGCAACCTCATCTCCGAGGCCGGCCGTGAAAAGACGGTCATGCTCTCAACCCATATCATGCAGGAGGTGGAGGCCATCTGCAGCCGCGTCATTATCATTGACCACGGCCATATTGTTGCCGACGGCCCCATCGATGAGATCTCCTCCCTCGCCGGCGCCCGCCTCGAGGAGACCTTCCGGCAGCTCACGGGCAAGCGGTAGATTCGGTCAGTAGGCAATAGTGGAAAGGTAGACCATGAAGAATTTTACCACAAGGAAAATGGACCCTTTACCGCGTAGCGGTTCAAGTATTGTAGCATTGGCGAAGAAATTAAAACCCATAGGCCAGAGGCCATTAAATATTGGTGCCTCCCCCTATTGCCTCTCCAGCCACCTCGACAGGAAGAGATCATACACAGAATAGTATGTGCCACCAGGATCACTATCCTCAAAAATCATCTCCTTGACCAGCAACGCCTCAATCGCTCTCTTTGTTCCGGCTGGCGCACCCAGGGAATATCTGCTGAGAAATTCCCCGGACTGAGGTCTGTAAACCTTACCCTCCTTCGCTACAGCCATCAGGACCTGCCACTGGTTTGCCGTGAGCAGATGGCGGTACTGAAGGTAAGTCTTCTCCTGCTCTTCAAGAATTTCCCCGCAGACAGCTCTTGCAGATTGTAAATCAATCTCCCTGCCTCCATAACTGAACAGGGTGTTACATACAGACTGGGTGTAATAGGTATGCCTGCGAGTCCAGTCGAGCACAAAACTGACTGCTTCCTGGGATATCTTTCTATTGTTTTCAGCAAACTTCTCCGTAATAAACCGGCTGTACCGTTCCGTAGATATCACCGGCAGGCTCATAATCCTTGTACTGGCAAAGAACGGCCTCTTTGAGCTGTGAAAGATCTCATTCATCATATGCCTGTTGCTCCCACTGAAGATAAAATGAATATCTGTAAGTGGTTGAATCATGGTCCTGAGAATGGCTTCAGCATTTCCCTCCTCGTAGGAAGCAATTACCTGGAATTCGTCAAAGGCAAGGTAGATATCGGTTCCGATCTCGTCCAGAAACTTAAGCAGAGCTGCAAGAGTAACCTCATATTCCGAAACGTCGGAGTATTCAAACCTGACGCCTGGAGCACCGGTCAGGGGATCATATGTTATAACCGGCCTCAATCCCTTGAGGAATGAAAGAAAACGATTACCTGTCCTCTTTTTCCTTGGGAGCACATTCATGGAAGCTGTCGCCAGTTGCCTGGTAAGATCCTTAATGCTTCGGGTAGGATAAAGGTCCACATACAGGCAAAACGATTGCTTTTCTCTTAATATTTCATTAAATACATGATGAATAAGCGCGGTTTTTCCCATTCTCCGAAGAGAAATAAGAGTTATATTCAACCCACCCATCAGATTCTTTGAAAGCCTTTCTGTCTCTTCCTCTCTGTCGCAAAACGTCTTTGGTCCGTGATATCCGACCACCGGAAAAGGATTCTTTGGGTTCATGTAAGTTCTTTTTATTATCCAAATATAAGCATTTTTGATACATTTTGTATCATACATTTTGTATCATACATTTTGTTGGATGAATTTCATTCGGTGAGCACCATCTATTCTACCATACTGTAACCGCTACGCGGTATTATTGGCCGTAGGCCACAAAGTATTGTAGCAGCAGACCGACCCCTAAAAACATTGCCTGTAGGGCATATAGTATTGTAGATCAATGCTATAAACTAACATAAAATACTGTAACCGCTACGCGGTATTATTGGCCGTAGGCCATAAAGTATTGTAGCAGCAGACCGACCCCTAAAAACATTGCCTGTAGGGCATATAGT
>CAZHTG010000009.1:0-29954 GCA_964535795.1 uncultured Rikenella sp. | reverse complement strand
TTGTAGCAGCAGACCGACCCCTAAAAACATTGCCTGTAGGGCATATAGTATTGTAAATCAATGCTATAAACTAACATAAAATGCTTGAACCGCTACGCGGTAAAGGACTGAAAGAACTTTTAACTTTTGACTTTCGACTTTTTTCCTACCTTTGTGCCGTTATACGACGGTGGACAGATTTGCGCTGATTGCAACCACGGAAAAAAATGCTAAAACGGTTTTCACCCGCTGCTTTTCAACAATCCGTCCCTGCCTTTGTTAAACTTAAAAAAATTAACAGATGAGCTATTTATTTACTTCTGAATCCGTTTCCGAAGGCCACCCTGACAAGGTAGCCGACCAGATCTCCGACGCACTTCTTGACAACTTCCTTGCATGGGACCCCGACTCAAAAGTCGCATGCGAAACCCTCGTCACCACCGGACAGGTGGTGGTGGCAGGCGAGGTCAGGACCAAAACCTATATCGACGTGCAGAACATCATCAGGGAGGTCATCAACAAGATCGGCTACACGAAAGCCGAGTACATGTTCGACGGCAATTCATGCGGCATCTTCTCTGCCATCCATGAACAGTCGCCCGACATCAACCAGGGCGTCGTCCGCAAGAAGAAAGAGGACCAGGGCGCCGGCGACCAGGGGATGATGTTCGGCTATGCCGTCAATGAGACCGGCAATTATCTCCCCCTCTCCCTTGACATTGCACACGAACTGGTTTACCAGCTGGCAGAGATACGGCGTGAGGGCAAGGTCATGAAATACCTCAGACCCGACTCCAAGTCGCAGGTCACCATCGAATACAACGAGGACGGTACACCGAAACGAGTACATACCATTGTCGTCTCAACACAGCATGACGACTTCGACAAGGATGAGAAGAAGATGCTGGAGACAATCAGGAAGGATGTCATCAACATCCTCGTCCCCAGGGTGAAGGCCCAGTTCAGTGCGAAGGAGCAGAAACTGTTTGACGGCAAGATCAAATACCACGTCAACCCGACAGGCAAGTTTGTCATCGGCGGGCCTCACGGCGACAGCGGCCTCACCGGACGCAAGATCATCGTCGACACCTACGGCGGCCGCGGTGCTCACGGCGGCGGCGCCTTTTCGGGCAAGGACCCCTCGAAGGTCGACCGCTCGGCAGCATACGCCGCACGCCATATAGCCAAGAACATGGTCGCCGCCGGCGTGGCACGCGAGATGCTGGTACAGGTGTCATACGCCATCGGCGTAGCAGAGCCGGTAGGCATCTTTGTCAATACCTTCGGCACATCAAATGTCAAAATGAAAGACGGTGAGATCGCAAAAATGATCGACAGGATGTTCGACCTGCGTCCGGCAATGATTGAGAAGGAATACGGTCTCCGCAAACCCATCTACAGCGAGACGGCAGCATACGGCCACATGGGCCGCGAGCCACGCACCATCGAAAAAACATTCCGCTCATTCAACGACAAGCCTGACAAGAAGATCACCGTCAGCCTCTTTAAATGGGAGGAGCTGAACAAGGTAAAGGAGATTAAAAAGGCCTTCGGCCTCTAGAACGAGGCTTTTACAATACGGGCAATGTTATCCGATCTGCCGAGGGTATAGTAATGTATCCCCGGCACTTCGTTTTTAAGAAGGTCTCGGCTCTGCACCGTGGACCACTCAATGCCCACCTCCCTGGCCTCCTCGTCAGTGCGGCACTTTGAGAGCTCATGCACCAGCTCCTCAGGCATGTCTATATGAAACGTCTGAGGAAGAAGGTTAACATCCGTCATCGCCGAGACCGGCTTGATGCCCGGGATCAGCGGCACCGTGACACCCATGGCCCGCAACGCATCGCGGAAAGCATAGAACTTCTCATTGTCGAAGAACATCTGGGTGACAATATAACAGGCGCCTGCATCAACCTTGCGCTTCAGGTTGACCATGTCGCTCTTCAGGTTGGGAGCCTCGAAATGCTTCTCGGGATAGCCGGCCACACCTATGCAGAATGATGTGGCAGCGGTGTTCTTAAGATCAGGGTCAAGGTAATGGCCCCGGTTCATGTCGGTGATCTGCTGTACCAGCTCATTGGTGTTCTTATGTCCTCCCGGATCGGGAATGAAGACGCGACTGCCCTTGGGAGGGTCACCGCGAAGGGCCAGCACGTCATTGATACCCAGGAAGTTCATCTCGATGAGCGCATTCTCCGTCTCCTCCTTCGAGAAGCCTCCGCAGAGTATATGAGGCACCACGTTCACATTATACTTGTACTTCACGGCAGCCGCCAGGGCAATGGTACCGGGACGCTTGCGGGTCGTACGCTTCTCCAGCAGCCCGTCGGGTCGCTCCGCCAGCACCACCTCATTGCGGTGCGAGGTGAAGTTGATGTATGCAGGTGCGTATTCCAGCAGTCCTTCTATAGTATGATAAATGCGCTCTATGCTGTGCCCCTTCAGGGGCGGCAGCAGCTCAAACGTAAAAAGCGGCCTCTTCGAACCGTTTATAAGATCAATTACAGTAGTTCCTTTCATTTCATAAATCTAAAGATTCGGGGCCAGCCATCTTGCCGCCTCCTCAACTGTCATGCCGCACCGTGAGGCATAATCCTCGAGCTGGTCCCTGCCTATGGTACCAACATTGAAATATGACGATCCGGGTGATGCAAATATATATCCGCATACTGACGACACCGGTACCATTACAAAGCTCTCGGTCAATGTTACGCCTATCGTCTCCGGCGCCCTGAGCAGGTCAAAGATCACCTGCTTGCCGGTGTGGTCGGGGCATGCAGGATACCCCGGCGCAGGCCTGATGCCCTGGTACTTCACCTTGAACAGCTCTGCTGCCGTGAGTGCCTCCCCGGGAGCGTAACCCCAGTGCCTGACACGTATCTCGCGGTGCAGCCATTCAGCGGCGGCCTCAGCAAAGCGGTCGGCAAGGATCCTGAACATAATGGTGTGGTAATCATCGCCTGCAATTCCTTCAGGCAGCTGCCCCACCGGCTTCACCGTCACCACAAACGCCCCGGCATGATCACCCTTTTCTGCCACGAAGTCCGAGAGACAGAGGTTGCGTTGCCCCGGCTCCTTCTCCTCCTGGTTGCGCAGGAAGCGGAACCATGCCTCTTCACTTCCGTTACCGGGAAACAGTTTTACGTCATCGCCGTGACGCTCTGCCGGGAAGATGCCCGACAGCGCCTCCGCAACCATCAGATCCTCAGTGATGATTCTTTCAATCATGGCCAGTGCATCATCATACAGCTTCCTGGCCTCCGTGCCCTTCACCGGGTCATTGAATATGTCAGGATATTTGCCGTTTATCTTCCATGCAAAGAAGAAGAAGGTCCAGTCGATGTAATCAACCAGATCCCTGATGCTTACCGGCCCCGAGTTGATCACTCCCGGCATTGCCGGCGCCGGTGACGGCAGATCACTCCTGAAGCCATTTCTTCTAGCAGTCTCCAGCGTCACCAGCCTCTTCACCCTCCGTGAGGCTTCATGCTCTTTGCGCAGCTTCTCATATTTCTCCTTCAGCGACAGCGCCAGCGCACCGCTGGCTGCCGTCAGTCCTGACATGACAGGAACAGCCCTCGAGGCATCCTTCACATATACCGCGCTGAACGAATATACAGGCGCTATCCTGACAGCCGTATGTATCTCCGAGGTTGTCGCCCCGCCTATCAGAAGGGGGGTCTTCATGCCACGCTCCTCCATTAGTGAGGCGATATGAACCATCTCCTCCAGCGATGGGGTTATCAGTCCTGACAACCCGATGAAGTCAACCTTCTCTCTTTCGGCAGTGTCAAGGATGGTGGCGGCGGGAACCATCACTCCCAGGTCGATAACCTCATAGTTATTGCAAGACAGGATAACTCCCACGATATTCTTTCCTATGTCATGCACATCACCCTTAACCGTTGCAAGCAGCACTTTACCTGCCGACGAGGCCTCGCCTGTCTTCATCTCTGCCTCGATGTAGGGGGTCAGGCGTGCCACGGCCTTCTTCATCACCCTGGCGCTCTTCACCACCTGCGGCAGGAACATGCGTCCCGACCCGAACAGGTCGCCCACCTCGTTCATGCCGTCCATCAGAGGCCCTTCTATGACCCTCAGCGCCCTCTCGTACTGCGGCCTCGCCTCCTCAACATCGTCCTCGATGAAGGTGTCAATGCCGTTCACCAGCGCATGCTTTATGCGGCTGACAACGTCGCCGTCACGCCACTCAAGGTGTTTTGTGGTCTCCTCCTGCTTCCCAACCTTCATACCCGATGCATACTGCAGGAGCCTGTCAGTAGCGTCCTTCCTGCGGTTAAGCACCACATCCTCAGTCAGCTGCAGCAGTCCCGGCTCAACGGAGGTATAGACCTTCAGCAGGCCGGGATTGACGATGCCCATGTCCATGCCGGACCTGATGGCATGATACAGGAACACTGCATGCATCGCCTCCCTGACAGGGTCATTGCCCCGGAAGGAGAACGACAGGTTGCTCACCCCTCCGCTCACCCTGGCAAACGGAAGGTTTGCCTTGATATACTCCGTGGCTTTAATGTAATCGACAGCATAGTTATTATGCTCCTCGATACCGGTGGCGATGGCCAGTACGTTCGGATCAATGAAAATATCTTCCGGTGGGAATCCTGCCTTTTCAGTCAGCAACCTGTAAGAGCGGTCGGCCACCTCTTTCCTTCTCTCAAACGTGTCAGCCTGTCCGCGCTCATCGAAGAGCATGACGATGGCTGCCGCACCGTACCGGCGTACAAGCTGCGCCTTCTTAAGGAAATCCTCCTCCCCCTCCTTGAGGCTTATCGAATTGACCACCGGCTTGCCCTGAATGCATCTGAGTCCTGCCTCCAGCACCTCCCACTTCGATGAGTCCACCATTATGGGCAGCTTTGCTATGTCAGGCTCGCTCATCAGCAGGTTGACGAACCGCGTCATGGCAGCCGCGCCGTCGATCATGGCGTCATCCATGCATATATCTATCACCTGCGCGCCGCTCTCCACCTGATCACGGGCTACATCAAGTGCAGCCGCAAAGTTACCATCGCGTATCAGCCTTGCAAATTTGATTGATCCGGCGACGTTGGTGCGTTCTCCTATGTTGACGAAGTTCGTGTCTGGCCTAATCACCAGCGGCTCCAGCCCTGCCAGGGCAGTGATATGCTTTCTTTCAGGAAGCCCCCTTGGCGCCCGGCCATCTGCCAGTGATGCTATGACCCTGATGTGATCAGGTGTAGTGCCGCAGCATCCGCCGATGATGTTCACCCAGCCGTTCTGCAGGAATGTATTGATGATACTGCCCATGTAGTCGGCCGACTGGTCATACTCGGCAAACTGGTTCGGCAGGCCGGCATTGGGATGCGCCGAGACAAAGAAGGGTGCCTTTGCCGACAGCTCCTCGATGAATGGTCTGAGCTGCTCCGCCCCCAGTGCGCAGTTCAGTCCGATGCTCAGGAGGGGATAATGCGACATGGTGATGATGAAGGCCTCAAGGGTCTGGCCCGTGAGCGTGCGTCCGCTGGCATCGGTGATCGTCCCCGATACCATCACAGGAAGGTCGATACCCTTATCCTCAAGAACCCCGCTGATGGCAAAGAGGGCCGCCTTGGCGTTCAGTCCGTCGAAGACCGTCTCAACAAGCAGAATTTCAACCCCGCCGTCTATCAGTCCGCGTACCTGCTCGCCGTAGGCCTCTGCAAGATCCGCGAAGGTGACGGTACGGGCTCCGGGATCGCTCACATCGGGTGACATCGAGGCGGTGCGGTTGGTGGGGCCCACCGAGCCTGCCACCCATGCCTCGCGACCGGTCTCTTCGGTATGCCGGGCAACAGCCTCACGCGCCAGCTTCGCGGCAGCCACATTCATATCATAAACAAGCGACTCCATGCCGTAGTCAGCCATGGAGATCCTGTTGGCATTGAAGGTGTTGGTGCTGATGATGTCAGCTCCTGCTCTCAGGTAATCGAGATGGATATCCCGGATGATCTCCGGCTGTGTTACAGACAGCAGGTCGTTGTTGCCCTTCAACGACTGCGGATGGGTGGCGAACTGAGTACCGCGGTACTGCTCCTCGGTCAGCCTGTGACGCTGTATCATGGTTCCCATGGCGCCGTCAAGGACGAGTATTTTTTCCCTTAGGATATCTCTTATATCAGCCTTCAACTCTTTTATATTTTGATTTGCAAAAGTACTTCAGTAACCCTGAATATCAAAACGTATCTGATCAGATCAGAATCTGCTCCTGATCGCATCCCATATTTTTATCAGTGCCACTGCAAGGCTTGCTATGTAATATGGCATGCGCTGAGGACTGATCATTATCGCTTTGTTGTCTTCCGTCACCTTCTTCACCAGCCCGGCGACATCAGCTGTCGGGACCCACGGATCATATATTATCCCTGCGTCTCCCCGCGTCCGGATGAAATTCATGAACTGGCCTCTCCGGTAATCCGTGACCCGGTGAACGACGAACCCGCCGTCACGCCTGAGTGCCACAACCATTCCCTTTGCCAGGGGTATCTGATGATCATACGGCAATATCACTATACGGTCTCCGGGCCTGATCGCCGGCCACATGCTGTAGCCGCCGGTGGTAATCGTCACAGGTTTATCTTCGGCGAGGATGGCAGAAGCAGCCTCAGCCGCCGTGACTGTATTGCCTGATTCCCTGGCCATGAGGTAATCACGCAGGCTGCCGTCAGGCACGAATGAGAGCCGGCTCACCCTGACGGATGACACCAGCTCCTCAACTGCAGCCGCCAGTCGCGATGCAGCCTCCCTGTCGCGGTTCTGCTGCACGCAGTTTGACAGTACCATTGCAACCGCCTCGGCCCCGGTTACAGGAGTTGAGATATTAGACCTGCCGTGCGCTATGCCCCAAAGGTGATCGACAGCGGCGCTCCGGGGTTCATCATTGCGGTAGACAGGAGTGCTGTGCATCACCCAGCTATCCTCCTCTTTTCTCAGGATAAGCCTGTCGTCATGTATCACCCTGTCCCCTGCCCGGTCAAATATCCCCGCCATGGTAGTCTTTCCGCTTCCTGACCGCCCCGTGAAAATCCATCCGCGGCCGCCGCAGATCACGCCCGATCCGTGTATCATAATATCACCTTCTGCCGAAGATAAAAAGTAGAGCAGAAGCCCGTCGAGCGGATAAGGGAGGGGATTGACATCAGGGCCCTGGCCGTCAGCAAAGATCTGCCAGGTCATTTTGCCGCCCGGCATGACAAGAACAGGATTGCAGAGGGGATCCTTAAGATAAACTCTTGCGAAGGCCACACCTTCCCGGGTCAGTATCTCCCAGAACGGCTCTCCGGTGTCGCGCAGCCCGTCAGGAGTCTCCTCCATCAGACGGGCGTCAAACACCTTTTTCGAGTCAGCCGGAATTTCCGCCCTTCCCGGGAAGACATCAACAGTCAGGTCCGGCCCGACGTCCCCGGCCATCTCTTCTCCCGCGGCTGCCTCCTTCCGCGCAGGCGCCATGAATGCGTTGAAACGCTCATCGGGCCTGAGAGTGATGCCATCGTCCGACTGCAGGCGAATCATCCTGCCGGCTATGATGAGATCAACAGTCACCGCTCCCTGAAATGAAGGAATTCCTGCACCTCCCTGAAAAAACCGAGAATGTCTTTTTCTGCAACATCTGGCTCTACATCGAACTCTTCTGCTACCTTTGACGTTATATCACTGATGGCAAGCTCGCCGTCTATCAACTCCCAGATAAAGGCACCTGTCTCAGTCAGCCTGTAAAGCGAATCCATATCGGCAATATTGTCCGTAAGGGGGATCAGCAGAAACTCGTCGTTGATCCTGCGGAAAACCACATCAGGCGAATGCGAAGGTACTGAAGAGAGTGATATCATTTATTTATAATCAACTCAAAGATAGCCAATTTCAGCCTATCTTTGACACAGTAAAATCAAGCTTGAAATGACAAGAAAAAAACAGGAGAAAAAACCTGGCATAGACCAGAAGAGTCTTATTGAACTCATCACAAAGGCGATGGGAAAAAACCCGAAACAGCCTCTCAATTACAAACAGATAGCCGCACGGCTGAAAATAACGGAAAAGGACGAGAAAAGGGCTCTCTCAGATGCGCTCCTCCGGATGAAGAAAGAGGGAATGACTGAAGAGAGAAACCACGGCAAATACATACTGAAGTCTGTCGGAGGATACGTGACCGGCACCATCGACCTTACCAAATTCGGTTATGCATTCGTGATCTCCGAAGAATCCGAGGACGATGTCTTCATTGCCGCACGCAACCTCAACACCGCCCTTCACGGCGACCAGGTGAAGGTCCTCCTCTATGCACGCCACAAGGGCAAGAGGCCCGAGGGAGAGGTGGTGGAGATCATCAGCCGCTCACGGGCAACATTCGTTGGCACAATAGAACTGACAAAACAGTTTGCCTTTCTTATGCCCGACAATAAAAATATGCCCTTCGACCTCTTTATCCCCCTGGCAAAGCTTAAAGGGGCCAAACAGGGGCAGAAGGCCGTGGCAAAGCTGGTGGAATGGGATCAGCGCTCGCGGAACCCCGTGGGTGAGATAATTGAGGTTCTGGGCAATCCGGGTGAAAACGACACGGAGATGCATGCGATACTCGCCGAGTTCGGCCTCCCAAACAGGTTCGAGCCGGAGATCGATGCTGCAGCTGAAAAGATCCCTGCAGAGATAACCCCTGAGGAGATTGCGGCACGCCGCGACTTCCGCGATGTGCCGACTTTCACCATCGACCCCGAGGATGCCAAGGACTTTGATGATGCGCTCTCGCTGAGACGGCTTCCTGACGGGAATATGGAGGTTGGCGTGCATATTGCCGACGTGACGCACTACGTCAGATCAGGGTCGGTAATTGAAAAGGAGGCCCAGGAACGCGCCACCTCGGTCTACCTTGTTGACCGGACCATACCGATGCTCCCGGAGCGGCTTTCCAACCATATCTGCTCACTCAATCCTGATGAAGACAAGCTGACCTACTCAGCCGTCTTCGAGCTCGACAGCAAGGCCAACGTGGTGAAGGAGTGGTTCGGGCGGACCATCATCAGGTCAGACAAGCGCTTCTCATATGCCGGGGCGCAGATGGTCATTGACACGGGTGAGGGCGACATGAAAGAGCAGCTCCTGACCCTTAACAGCATGGCGCAGACGCTTCGCAGCCGTCGCTTCGCCTCAGGCTCCTTTGCCTTCGAACGGCTCGAGGTCAAGTTCAACCTGAGCGAGAAGGGGGTACCCCTGGGGATACTCTTCCGCGAGTTCGGGACGGCCAACCAGCTCATAGAGGAGTTCATGCTGCTGGCCAACAGGCGCGTTGCAGAGTATGTCGGCAAAAAGATGAGCGGCAAGACCTTCGTCTACCGTATCCATGACAAACCCGATCCTGAGAAACTGAGCTCATTCAGCTACTTCATCAAACGCTTCGGCTATGAGCTTGACACTGAAAATGTGAAGGGGCTTCCCGCAGCCATGAACAAACTCATGGACAATGTCTCGGGAAAAAAGGAGCAGAACATTATCGAGACCCTCGCCCTGCGCTCCATGGCCAAGGCGGTTTACTCCACAGACAACATTGGTCACTACGGCCTTGCCTTCAGCCATTACACCCACTTCACCTCGCCCATCAGACGTTATCCGGATATGATGGTGCACCGCCTCCTGACAAAATACCTCGAGGGACAGCCTGCACGCGACAAGGATAAGTATGCAAAGTTGTGTGAGTACTCGTCAAAGAGGGAGAGGCTGGCCACCGACGCCGAGCGGGCCTCGATCAAATACAAGCAGGTGGAGTTCATGAGTGACAAGATCGGAAAGGTGTTCGAGGGGGTCATATCGGGAGTGACTGAATGGGGTATATATGTCGAAATCATCGAGAACCAGTGCGAGGGAATGATCGCCATCAGGGAGCTGCAGGATGACTACTTTGAATATGACGAGGTGAACTACTGCATCAGGGGCAGACAATCGGGCAAGGTTTACATGCTCGGTGACAAGATCAATGTGGAGGTGGCAAAAGCCGATCTGCAGAAGAGGCAGCTCGACTACCGTCTGGCCTGATCGCTCTCGCCTGACTGACCGCTGTCATCTGACTGGCTGCTCCCGCCTGACTGGCTGCTCCCGCCTGACTGACCGCTCTCTCTGGCCTGGTCACTCTCTATAAGCTCCAGGAGCCTGGCGAGCGCCTCAGCCTCCGGGATATTCTTAAGCACTGACTCGGTGCCGCGATATATATGCACCTTCCCCTCTGCCGCGCCCACATAGCCGTAGTCGGCGCCGGCCATCTCGCCCGGACCATTGACTATGCAACCCATCACTGCTATCTTCATGCCGGTGAGATGTGATGTGCCGGCCTTGACCCTGCGAACGGCCTCCTCCAGATTGAACTTTGTACGGCCGCATGTAGGGCATGAGATATACCTTGTGCGTGTTATGCGTGCCTCCGTGGCCTGGAGGATGGAGAAGGCAAGCCTGCGAAGGGCCTCTCCCTGAACTGCCCCCCTGTTGTTAATGCATAACCCTGCAGGCTGGCGGGCTATGAAGAACCTTCCCAGCAGAGACGCCGCGTCAATGGCAAGCTTCTCAGGATCATCCTCACTGAAGACGGGGTTCAGTATTGCGTTGTAGGCCTGCAGATGGCTGCAGCGTTTCAGCTCATCCGCCTCCAGCGTCAGCACCTCAGCCTCCTGCATGCCGCCATGCTCATCAAGGAATCTGATACCCCGCTCAGTATAAACCTGCGGGTGATAACGCTCACCGGCCCTCCTTTGCGGAAGCGGTGATGAGGGTGCCTTCACCCTCCCTGCGGGCCCGGCCACAGCGCTGATGATCTCCCTGGCAACGGGTATCTCCCTCTCCGGTGCCTCGGAGAGTGAGACCCTTATTGTGTCACCGATGCCCTCCGAGAGAAGGGTGCCGATCCCGGCAGCCGAGATGATCCTCCCGTCTTCGCCCTCACCGGCCTCAGTAATGCCGAGATGAACCGGGAATCGCATACCCTCTTCAGCCATCATCGTGACGAGAAGACGGTTAGACTCGACCATCACGCGGGTGTCTGACGACTTCATCGAGACCACCAGGTTGCGGAAGCCCTCATCACTGAATATCTTCAGGAACTCTATGGCCGAGACGGCCATCCCCTCCGGCGTGTTGCCGTAACGAGTCATGATGCGGTCGGAGAGCGAACCGTGGTTCACCCCGATGCGTACGGCAGTACCGTTCTCAGAGCAGATTCGAATAAGGGGCAACAGCCGCTCCCTGATGCGCTCCAGCTCCGCCAGGTATTCACTCTCAGAGAGCTCTTGCCTGATGAATGAAGCCCTCTTGTCGGCATAGTTGCCGGGATTGATCCGTACCTTCTCGACTATTCGCGCAGCCACCTCGGCCGCAGCTGGATTAAAATGGATATCGGCGCAGAGCGGAGTAACAAATCCTGCATTTATCAGTTCCCGTTTTATGTTTTTGAGGTTCCCGGCCTCCCTGACACCCTGTGCCGTCAGCCTCACCAGCTCACCACCGGCTTCGATGATACGGATGCACTGGCTGACGCTTCCTGCCGTGTCAAGGGTGTCGGTGCTGGTCATGCTCTGAACACGCACCGGGAGATCTCCTCCCATGGTCAGGGTGCCGATCTTGATTACCTCTGATCTGTAGTGAATAACTTTCACATCGTTATCTCCCAGTCATAACCATCCTTGCGGTCCTTAACCGTGATGCCGAGTTCGGCCAGCCTGTCGCGGATACGGTCCGAGACGCTCCACTCCTTCCTGGCCTTGGCCTCCTGCCTCATGTCGAGCAGCAGAGTCAGTACCCCGGCAAGCTTGTCATCTCCCACAGCCTCCTCGGCCCTGAGGCCGAAGAGCTCATGAACGAATATCCTGAAAAGCTCCTTAAGCGAATCGATGTCAGCCGCTGTCAGCTTTTCCTTGCCGTCATTGACCAGGTTGGTGATCCTGACGGCATCAAAGAGCTGAGCAATGGCTACCGGTGTGTTCAGGTCGTCACTCATGGCCTCATAACACTTTTTGGCAATGCTGCCTGTGTCTATGGTTGATTCGTCAGAAGGAATGAGGTTCGCCAGGGTGCGCTCAGCTGTGAGAAGCTTCTGCAGTCCCAGTGATGCTGCCAGCAGTGCCTCATTGCTGAAATCGAGCGTACTGCGGTAGTGTGCCTGGAGCATGAAGAAGCGGATGGTCATCGGCGAGTAAGCCTGCACGAGCAGCTTGTGCGAGCCGTTGAACATCTCCTCAAGGGTGATGAAGTTGCCGAGCGACCTCGCCATCTTCTGACCGTTGATGGTGACCATGTTGTTATGCACCCAGTAACGCACCGGCTGGTGGCCCTGGGCAGCCGTGCTCTGGGCAATCTCGCACTCGTGGTGGGGGAAGATAAGATCCATTCCTCCGCCGTGGATGTCAAAGGTTTCACCCAGGTACTTGGTGCTCATCACCGAACACTCGAGATGCCATCCCGGGAAACCGTCGCTCCACTGCGAGGGCCATCTCATGATATGTCCGGGAGAGGCTTTTTTCCACAGGGCGAAGTCAAACTGGCCGCGCTTCTCATCCTGCCCCTCAAGGGGGCGGCTGTTGGCACGCATATCGTCAAGCACCCTGCCCGAAAGGATGCCGTACGAATGCTCACTGTCATACTTCTCGACATCAAAATAGACCGAGCCGTTCGATTCATACGCATACCCGCTCTTGATGAGCTTCTCGGCCAGCTGCTGCTGCTCAATGATATGCCCTGTTGCACGGGGTTCTATCGACGGGGCCAGGGTGTTGAGCCTCTCCATGGCCGAATGATAGTTGTTCATGTACTTCTGAACTATCTCCATCGGCTCCAGGTTCTCCTGGCGGGCCCTGCGGCTTATCTTGTCCTCACCGGAGTCATCAACCTCATTCTCAAGATGCCCGACATCCGTGATATTCCGTACATACCGCACCTTATAACCCAGGTGCATGAGGTACCTGTAGAGCACGTCGAAGGTCACGGCGGGACGGGCATGGCCCAGGTGCACCTCACTGTAGACCGTCGGACCGCAGACATACATGCCGACGAAGGGAGGAGCCAGCGGCTCAAACAGTTCTTTCCTGCGCGTAAGGGTGTTATGTAGATAGAGTGCACTTTTCATCTCATCGGCTCTTTGTGCAAAAGTAATGCTTTTGAAGCAAAGGCGCGGAACAGACATAGCAGAAAACTGCCCCGGACCTTTTCGATCCGGGGCAGCAAAGCGACGATGAATGCGACCTTTCCCGCCGGAAGAGACGAATCATGCAGCGAGACGCGCTAATGAAGCGCCTTTTCCCCTTTGAGCGCTATTCAACCGTTGACTTCAGACGAGTAGTTTCCATTCTGTCGCGTTTTAAGTAACAATTGACAATAAGCCTCACATGACATTGACTAAAAAAAGTTGACTAAAGTAAAAATAAAAAAATATTTCCTCAATTAGCAAATAAATTGAGAAAAAATTTAGTAAAAATTTGGTTTTCGTATTATTTGTCCCGTTTTTTGCCGCTTTCGGGACTAAAAATCCAAATCAGCTTGCCGAGTCTGTGGGGATAACGCAACAGGGCTGAGAGGGTTGACTGGCATCCGTACCTTCTCTTCATGAAATCAACCGAGGGGAAAATGTCTCCGGCAATGAATATCAGTTTCTTCTTAAATCCCTTCATGGAATGCAGGTTCCTGGTGAACATTTCACGCTGGCTCTCAGGAGTTATCAGTCCCGGGTACATAAGATCATGCATGAAACGGTCGGCTTTTCTCTGCTCTTCTCCGGGCCGGGCTGCCATCTCCGCCGGCACGGCCGTCATCTTCCCGGTTCCGGCCTTCGGATCCTCCGGCACGGTCGTCATCTTCCCTGACACGGCTGTCGGCTCCACGGACAGATCAAGACCCCATACCTGCTCCATAACGGTGAGAACCACCCGGACTTCAGCCTGAATGCCGGCCTGTTCCGCTGCTGTCATCAGGTCTTTGTTAATAATCACGCTTCCGTGCTTTTTAAGCAGAAGATATATGTCTGCGTAGAGCCTCAGCTGGAACTCTCCCTTGACCTCATGCTTGTAAATATGGCTGACCAGCCCCAGGAACGATGACACCGGAGGCAACACATGAAAGGTCTTTCCTCCGGCTGAGATCCTCTCTGCCTCACCTATCGCCCTGCTGACCATCGCTTCGCCTTCTGTCCCGAAGAGCCGGTAATGGAGGTCAACCGATATGCCTCCCCGGTGCATCTCGGGAAGGTGGTTGCCCAGGTCAAGCATTATGTGCCTGTACAACCGTGACTTCATGGGCATCGATGCAAAGCCGGCACCGGCAAGTATATCCCTCGCCCGGAGCGCATCGGCCGGAGCGACAAGCAGATCTGCATCACTCATCTGCCTCAGTCCCCTCGAGCCGTAAACCGTATGCTCCAGGGCAAGTCCCTTGAGCAGAAGAACCCTTATCCCTTTTTTTTCAAGGATATCAACTGCCTCTGCTGCGGCATTGGTTATGTATGCCACCCTGGCAATCGACTTGAACCTTAATCCCTCAAGAATTGTCTGCTCAGGGTCCGGCACATGGCCCTCAAGGGAAAGATCACATAAATTCTGCCATACCAGTGCTGCCACACCGTGCCGTACGGCAAGGTCAGTAAAGAGCCTCCATTCATTGAAAGTTGTGCATTCCTGACTTAACCTGAGCTTTTCATCGTCTGTGAATTCAACCCTGCTCAGCAGGAGAAGAAGGCTGGCTGCCCTCGCCCTGTTTTCGCTGCCAGGTCTCTCCCGGCTGTCGCCGGATGCTCTCTCCTGGCTATTCCCTCCAATACTCTCACGTCTGTCGCCGGATATATCCCCGGATGTATTGGTTGCCGCCATCACCTGTACATCAATTTCTGCCTGGTGAACATCGAGAAATACCTGCCACGGGCTGCCATCAGCTCCTCATGAGTCCCCGATTCTGCGATCCGCCCGTGGTCGAGGACTATGATCCGGTCAGCCTCCCTGACGTTTGAAAGCCTGTGGCTTATGAAGATGCATGTTCTCCCTGAAGTGATCTTCCCCAGATCAGAGAATATTTCGTACTCTGAGTCGGCATCAAGCGATGATGCCGGTTCATCAAGGATCAGCACCGGTGCCTCGCGGTAAATGGCCCTGGCGATGGCAATCTTCTGCCACTCGCCCCAGCTTAGCTCGCGCCCCCCCTCTGTATGATGGCCCAGGATCGTCTCATAACCCTCCGGGAGGTTCTCAAGCAGGCCGGCCAGCCCTGCCCTGGTGGCGGCATCCCTGAGACGTTCCGGGTCTTCGTCTCCTTCTGCCGCGCCCAGCCGGATATTGTCTCCGGCGCTCAGGAAATAAAGCATGAAGTCCTGAAAAACAACAGAAAACAGCCTTCGGTAACCGGAAGGATCAAACGCATCAATATTCCCGCCATTGACCATGATACGGCCGCTGTCAGGGTCATAAAGCCTGCACAGCAGTTTGACCAGCGTGGTCTTGCCCGACCCGTTCGGCCCCACAACAGCCACCTTTTCGCCCCTGGTTATCTTCAGGCTGACATCCTGCAACGCCGGCCCCGGAGCCCCCGGATAGGTGAAGGTCATGTTTTCAACGGTGATATCGCTGAATGAGACAGGCTCCGGCGCCCTCTCCCCGCCTGCCATATCGCTCTGCATATCAAGGAACCCGAACAGGTCCTGCAGAAAGAGGCTGTTCTCCGCCAGTCCCGAGTAACCGGTGACCGCATCACGCAGGTATACCAGTGCCTGCCTGAAGGCCACCACATACATTGCCAGTTCGCCCGCAGTGATGGACCCTCTCAGGAAAGAGGAGGTGGCATAAACAAGCACGCCGGCAAAGGCCGCCATCTTTAAAACTGAAGCAAGGCTGTCAGGGATGAAGTTCTTTCCCGCATCGGCAATCTCAGGCTCACGCGAGGCGCTGAAGTGTTTACGGAACAGTCTCTCAAAATAGCCTCCCAGATCAAAGAGCCTCACCTCCCTCGCCGGCTTCTCTCCCGTCAGAAGCCAGCTGAAGTATGACGCCTGCCTTCTGTCTTCTGTGGTTCTCTTCCTTGTGCGGTAGAGCCTTGCGGAATAACGCGACCTGATCAGGAGAACCGGGATGAACACAACTACCAGCACTGCCAGGGGGATGATGCCAAAGGTCCTCAGTACATAACCCATCGCAATGAATGAGACCACACCGCGCAACAGAAGGACCAGGTCACTGACCATCGCCGCAGGCCTCCACGAGATGTCCGTCGCGGCCCTTGCCAGCCTGTCATGGAAGAGAGGATCCTCAAAGAACCTTAACCCCAGGCTGTTGGCATGGTTGTGTATCAGTGATGAAATATGCCCCTCAACCAGGTAAGAGTGTTTCCTGACAAGGTAGTTCCCGGCATATGACATCAGGTCGTCGGCAAGCAGTACCGTCGCCATGGCCAGTATCAGCCAGGTTAATGCTGCAGGCGATGAGGATATGGGCAATGATTGTGCAGCCGACGAGGCGGCAGACCCCCCCGAGGTACCTGTTATCGCATCAACAAAATATCTGATCAGAAAGAGTGCAACCAGGGGGAGAAATGACCTGACAATGAGAATTATAAGGCTTGCCGCCGTCTCCTTCCCGGAGCTTTTCATCAGCATGTTGAGTGCCCGTGATATGATCTTCCGCCGCAGCTTCATCTTAACAGTGATATTCACAAACTTAAACAAAATCACCCGGTTTTGTACAGGCAAACAGCAATCAGGCGGTTTTCCTGCGGAAAGGCAGTAAGAAGAGCCATTCACCGCCCACTCTATCGCAACAGTAATTAATAAAGACAACATCTCTATTGCCTTTAAGACGACTTTTCTTACTTTTGAAACAATTACTGTTTCTGTCAGTTAAACAAGGTAAATAAAGGGCTATCTGTTTAGGAATGAATAAAGCACAACATGCAAGGCTTGGCATAAAGGGGGGCTTTCTGTTCGCCTGTATGTCCTTACTGCCATTATTGCCGATATCAGGGCAGTTGGTGGGAGACGGCTCTATGGCAAATCCGTACAGCGGTTTTCTCTCCGGTAATTTTACAATTTCAGGAACCAAATATTTCAACGGTAACATATACGTTGACAATGAGATCCTTACGGTCAGCGCGGGAGCAATACTGATAGCTGTACAGAACAGGGCTTCCATTTTTGTTACCGGCACCGGTCAGATAATGGCTGTCGGAACACAGGTAAGCCCGATCCTCTTCACATGCGACATAGACCGCGACGGTCTCAATGCTGAGCCCGGCGAATACTGGGGTAACATCAACATTAGTTCATCCGGCACCAGCCGGCTGAGCTACTGTACTCATGAGAGTGGCAGAAAAGATTTCTTCAAGTTTGGGCTGCTCGGAGGAGGACTGCGTCTGGCATCGTCAGCAGTGACTGTTTCAAACTCGACCTTCCGCAACTGTGTTGCCGAGAAGGGCGGGGCCATCGCTGTCATCAACGGAGCCACACCCTCAATCTCGGCATGTACCTTTCTTAATAACACTGCGATCATACAGGGAGGCGGCATCTATACCGATGCAGGGTCATCACCTCTCATTGAGAACTCCCTCTTCAACGGCAACAGCTCCTCGTCACTTACTCTCATGGGAGGAACAGTGGCATCCCTCTCCGCAGCACCCAAAATAGTCAACTCAACCATTGTGAACAGCTCATCACCCGTGGCCGACGGAACATCACTTTATCTTGAGAACTCCCCGGGAGCCATTATCGTCAACACTGTTATCTGGGGTGGTGCAAACCATGTGGGACTGAACGGCACTCCGTCGTCCGTACTTGAATACAATGCCATAGAGGGCGCTTCATATGCAGGAAACTTAACACTCAACAGCGTTAACAGTGCCACTGACGGACCCAATTTCATCGACCCCGCCACAGGCAACTTCAACATCGCATTTGCCTCCCCGTTGCGTGACAGCGGCGCGGAAACCTATCCGGGCATAACCATCCCGGCTCGTGACATCGTCAATTCATCACGTATCCATACTCCTGACAGGGGAGCTTACGAAATGATATACAGCCGCTGGAACGGCACATTCGGCACATCGTGGACGTATCCCAAGAACTGGGATGGAACCTTCCCCCCGGGAACCAGGAATGTTGTCATTCCCGCCGGACTGGCAAACTACCCGGTGGCAGTCCCCGGCCCCACCTTCACATTGAATGCCGGCCTGAGGATGATCGTCGAGCCAGGGGCCATGGTAACCTTCACATCACTGACAAATAATGGCACCGTTGAGCTCCGTGCAGACGAAACCGCCATGGCATCAGTTCTCACTGACAGCTACGCGGGAACAGCGGGCAACCTCAATGTGGAGCTCTTCCTCAAGAGCGCCCCTCCCGAGATTGACAGATGGCACTATATAGCCTCTCCCGCCACTGTCTCCAAAACCGTTTTCACCGACATCGAGCCGGAGAACCTGCTGAGCTATGACGAGAGCAAGGTAGTTACCAGTGTGGCGGAAGGATGGCAGTGGCACGACGGTTATGACGGCACCACCCCGTTCAGTAATCTTGAGGCAAAAAAAGGATACAATGTCTTTGTCTTCGAGGATGCTACAATGACATACGGCAACCTCAAGTCGCTTACAACTTCTCTCGGACAGATAAACCTTCCGTTCAGCGGCTCGGGCGGAGACACCTCGCTCTACGGTTATTCGCTTCTCGGCAACTCCCTCACCTGCGGCATCAACTGGGATGCAGTCACCTTCTCCGACGGGAACGTCAGGGATGCGTATTACATCCGCACCGAAACCGGTGAGGCATCATACGTCAACGGCGTAGGCACCAACGGAGGCACGGCACACCTGCCCCCAATGCAGGGCTTCTTCGTAAAAACCCGCGCCACCGGCACCTGGCTCAACATTCCCAACAGCGCCCGTGAACATAATGCAACACCCAGGTTCAAATCATCACAGCAGATCCCCCTGCTGAGGCTGACACTGGTATCATCATCATCACAGGATGAGATGGTTGTCAGGTTTGATCCTGACGCCACCTACGGTTTCGACCATAAGTTTGATGCGGGCAAGATCTTCAACCCGGTCATAAAAAGCGCTAAGTTGTTCTCAGTAGCAGGAGACGAAAAATACTCAATCAACTCTATCCCCTGGCCGGAGAAAGCGACAGTGATCCCGCTCACGGTCATCAACCCTGAAGCCGGCAGTTTCAAGATCAGAAGAAGCCAGCTGCAGGCACTGGGAAATTATAATATCATCCTTACGGACCGCCTTGCAGGCAAGAGCGTAGACCTCCTTGCCTGGTCGGAATACTCCTTCACTTTGCCGGAAGGGACTATCTCCGACAGGTTCACCCTGACAATCTCACCTGTTGAAAAATCCGCGGTGACTCAGGAAGAACCCTCACAGGAGGAGAGCTCCCTGAAAATTTACTCCGCATCGGGAAAGGTATGTATTCTGCCTCAGGGTCCTGACTGGGATGGCATAAGCGGAAAGGTAAGGATCTTCGATATAACCGGAAGGATGCTTGTTGCCGAAAATGACGGGCGTTTCAATTCGGGGGAACTGAAAGAGTATTTTATGCAAACTGCCGGTGGCCTTCTTATTGTGGAGGTCACGGTCGGGCCAAAAAGATATCTTGAAAAGATAGTATTAACCAAATAGCCAGAACAAAGCAATCGAACATAACCGGTTGAAAAATGTTTAAAGCGGTATAAATCAAATGCCTTATATTTGAGGCGCAATATCAGTCAGTCAATGAAGAGGAAGAAGAGAAGATATGTCAGGCCCGCGGTGATCCGTATAGAGCTTGACAACTCTATCTCCCTTGTCATGATGACATCCGCTCCGCCCAACCCTCCGCCCAGGAGGAGAAACGGCGACAGCGACCCTTCCAGCCCCTTCTCCTCCCCCTTCTCCGACAAACCGTTCAGTTGATATACATACAGAGGCGCCCACACCGGGCGCCTTCGATTTACTCATAAGGTTCAGCAACAGGCAGTGCAGCCGATATACAGACAGAGGCGCCCACACCGGGCGCCTCTGCCATTTTCATCATATCATGCATGCCATATCAATGGAGCAGCGTGATGTCTCCTGCCTTCTTGAACGGCCTGCCGTTGGCATACTTGCCCTCCACGAGCCATACATAGACTCCCTGCTGACAGAGCGTGCCCTTGTAATAGCCGTTCCATGGCCTGTTTATGTCGAAGGTCTCGAAGATCAGCGTACCCCACCGGTTGAAGATCTGCATATGGTATTCAAGCACAGTCTCCCTGATCGGCGGGAAGAAGAACATATCCATCTCTTCACCGCTGTTGGGCAGCTCATCGATCTCTATCGGACCGTCGGGATTGGGCTTGAAGACCGAAGCAAAAATCAGGTCTCCGAAAGGCTCAACGGTCACTCCGGGCGACTTGGTATAGGTGTCATAGCACCCGTTCTCAGAGTAGGCATGCAGCGTGATGTCATAGATGCCCTCGGTGGTGTACCGGTGGAAAGGATCGCGCACATGCGACGTGTCGCCGTCACCAAACTCCCAGATAAAGCTCGATCCGCCATCAGTGAGGTTGAACATCCTCACATCCTCATCGTTGACATATACCTTTGGCGGCGAGACATCAAAGTAGGCCCTGGGTGCCGGATAGACATTGACTATCCTTGAGGTCGAGGCATTCCCGCCCGGACCGGTGACATACAGCGTGATCTGGTACGTGCCCGGCTGTACATAGGTATATGTCGGACTGGCAGCATTGGATGTGTAACCGTCACCAAAGTCCCAGTAGTATGTTGTGGCATAAAGCGAGGTGTTGTTTGGTGAAATGCGCCACGGCATACAGCCTGACGGTATCGAGTCAAAAGCTGCAATAGGCGGAGTGGGAAGAACCCTGACCGTCTGAGTCACCACCTCCGTGCAGACGCCGTTGCTGACTGTCAGGCTCACGTTGAAGTCGCCAGGGGCAGCATAGGTATGAACCGGTGACTCCACAGGCGATGTATTGCCGTCATCGAAGTTCCACAGCCAGTTCCATGTGCCCGGGTTCGTGTTGTTTGTGAAGGTGACGGTGGCAGCCGGGAATATCTGCGATGCGGGTGCAGCAACAAATGCAGGTACCGGCTTCGGATAGACAACCAGTGGAACCGTGGTCTCACTGATGCAGCCGAAGAACGATTCGGTCCTCAGCACGACATTGTAAGTCACCGGGGCAGTGGTACTGTTGTAGTATATATGGTTGACAACATACGAGCCGGTCTCCACATTACCGTCCCCGTAGGTCCAGTAGTAGTTAAGGGCGTTAGGCACAGTCGAGAAGGTGACGCTCTCGCCGGAACAGATGGTGTCATCACTCATTATGAAGTCAGAGATTATCTCGGGAAAGACGGTTATGTTGTTCTCCATTGATGATACACATCCGTTGGCCGAGGTGACCTCCAGCCTGACAGTATAGAATGCCAGGGCAGATCCAAGGTTCGGGTATGTATGCGTCGGACTGACCTCTGTCGAAGTCTGAGAGTCGCCAAAGTCCCAGAGGACTGACACATAACCTGAGGATCCGTTGGTGAAGCTGACTGTCAGCGGCTGACAACCCGATGGGTTATCGACCGTAAACATTGCAACAGGCTTTTCAACCTCAACCACCAGCGTGTCCAGCCCGACACATCCCTTGCTGTCGGTCACCTGGTAGGTCAGCCTGTAATAGCCGGCTATGGAGGTGTTGAACACGGGATTCTCGATGTTGAACTGGCTCAGCGGACCGATATCTCCGAACCATCTGTGGTTCGTGTATACCAGTGAGCCTCCTGCAGGATTACCATGCAACTGTGTGGGCACTCCACCGCATACGAGGAGAGTATCAACGGGCGCTATCTGTGCTGTCGGCCATGCGTTGACTGTCAGCAGTGCCTCGCGGGTGTAGTAGAGCCCGCACGGTCCGGTGATCTGCAGCCTGTAGTGCCACCCGTTCATCGCGGTGGTGGTGTTCATCAACACCAGCTGCGATGTCTGGGTGCCCTGGTAGAGAGCTCCGTCACTCAGGCTGTTCCAGCCCGAGCCTTCATTAACCTGCCATACCGTGGTCTCACCCGCTCCGGTATTGAACACCTGCGAGAAGAAGGCAGTGCCTGTCTGGTCACAAACCTCGGCATCAGCCGGCTCGGTGATGATCGAAGGCTCCATGTAGACCCTGAGAGGTGCGAACGAACTCGTGACAGGAGGCAGACAGGTGCCTGACACAACCACCCTTACCAGGTAACCGTTCATCGAGAGATTAAGGTTATTGATGGTAAGGTCAGGTGTGGCAGTACCCGAATAGGTGGCGTTATCCGTCACATTGACAAACCCTGCTCCGCTGTTAACCTGCCACTGGTAGATCAGGTTTGTACCCGCTGCAACGACACCGAACGTGGCGTTGCTTCCCGGACATCCCCTGAACTCATCAGGATGATCAGATATTTCCGGAGCGGTATAAACCGTCAGAACTGCCTCATTGGAGGTGAGGTCGGCTGAACAGTCACCGCTGATTACTACCCTGTAACGGGTGCCGTCCATTGTTCTTGGCGGGCCGAAGACCATGAGAGTCGTGGTCTGTACACCGAGGTACAGGCCGGTATTGGTCATATTGATCCAGTTCGTTCCGTCAAAGGTCTGCCACTGGTAGCCCAGGTTGGCACCGTCGGCAAGAGCGGTGAAGCTGGCCGTCATGAACTCGCAGATGGCCGAATCAGCCGGATGCGTGTTGATGATGGTCTCAATCGAGACATCAAGCTGCACCGTCTGTGAGATGGCCTTCGGGATACATGTTCCCTCAACCTCAACACGGTAACGGTAGTTGTCGTACGTCCTGGGGACAGCTGTAAGTGACAGCGTGTTCGAGGTGGCGCCGGCGTAGACACCGCCGTTGCTCACCGCGGTGAACCCGGAGCCGGTATCGACGAACCACTGGTACGTGATGGCCGTACCCTGTGCGACAACCGTGAATGATGTGTTGGTGTTCTCACATATCGAAGAGGCAACAGGCTGTGCAAGGATCTCCGGGGCGGTGTTGACCGTCAGTAGTGCTGCGGCGGAAGTGACAGGCGGCAGGCATGTCCCGGATATTATCACCCTGAACATATCGCCGCTCATCGTTCTGTGAGTGCCATTAACCTTGAGGTTCATCGTTGAGACACCGAAGTAGGTGGCCGTCTCCGTCAGGTTGTTCCATGTCGTTCCGCTGTCAATGCTGCGCTGCCACCTGTATGTTGCACCGGTGGTGACACCCGCATTTACTGCGAAGTCGGCAATGGCATACTCGCAGATAATCACATCATCAGGCTGATCAGTTATCTCCGGCAGCTCATTGACTGTCAGGAAGGCCGGCAGCGATGTTATGACTGATCCGCAGGTGCTGCTGACAACGGCACGGTAAGCCGTGTTGTTGTCTGCAGTGGCAGCAACAGGAATGGTGTATGTTGCAGCGGTTGCTCCGCCAATAGGTGCCCATGTCATTCCTCCGTCACTGCTGATCTCCCACTGGTATGATGGATTGGTCGTGAGCCCGGCGTTAACGGTAAAGACTGCCGGCTGACCTTCGCAGAGAGTCAGGCTTGCCGGATGCTGTGTGATCTCGGCCTGGCGGGTGACGGTGAGTGTTACAGGAATCGATTCAATAAAAGGTACACAAGTTCCCGATACCCTTACCATATACTGGTAACCCGACATCATCTCGAGCGCGCTCACCACCGTAAGTGTGGCGGTGTTGGCTCCCTGGTAACGGGCCCCGGTCGCCGGGGTCCATCCGCTGCCGGAATTGACATACCACTGATACAAAGGACTGGTTGTGACACCGGCATCAACGGTGAAGATTGCATCCTCACCCGAGCAGAGCGTCACATCCACAGGCTGGGTGATGATCTCAGGCTTCTCACTGACGGTAAGGGTCACGGTTGACGATGTCACCGGAACCGGGCAGTCTCCTGATATAACAACCTGGTAACTGTTACCGTTCATTGCGGATACTGCCGTGAAGGTAAGCGTTGCCGCTGTCTCGCCTGGCATCAGGGTCATGCCTGAGCCTGTGTCGACATACCACTGGTAAAGCGGATTGGTGGTCAGCCCTGCATCGGTGACAAAGGTTGCAACATCATCCTCGCAGACGGTCACATTGACCGGCTCAAGGACTATCTCCGGAACAACCTTGACATCAATGGTGGCGGAACCGGTAAGGTCAGCATGAGGAGCTGATACACTGCATCCGTTGTTGTCCGTAACCGATGATATGGTATATGTTGTTGTTACAAGCGGGTTAACGGTAATCGGACTGCCGCTCAGGTAATTCGGAACCGTCGTTCCGTCGCTCAGCACAACCGTGAAGGGCGATTCTCCCGTGGTGACAGTGACCGTCAGCGTTGCAGCATCGCCCGGGCAGACAAATCCTGCACCGGCAATCGAAGCCACAGGCAGAGGATTGACCGTCACGATAACGGGATTGCTGTACTCCGGGGCACATGCTGCCGAGTTGACGCGGCGACGGAAATGTGTCGTCTGCAGTATACCGGCAGGAGGATCGTATGAGGCTGTGGTTGCCCCGGGAACGTTGCTCCAGGTGCCGCCGCCGTCAAGGCTGCGCTCCCACTGTATCAGTATCACGGCCGGGCCGCCGGCAGGCGCCGTCACCTCATTGAGCGGCGTCGGATTGCCGAGGTAACAGACCTCCTGTGTGCCGTCAATGGTGCCGGGGGTCAGCTGCGGAGGCTCCGTGATGATGATGGAAGCCTGCGTGCTGCAGCCGTTGGCATCAACGACTCCTGCCGTGATGGTGCCGGCTGCAGCGCCGGTGAACGACAGCTGCGTTGCGGTGATGGTCACGGTGGCACCGGTGTTGTCACTTACAACACTCAGAATATACGGCGAGGTGCCTCCTGAGACTGTGAATGAGCCGGTGGCAGTAGCATCACCAAAACATGCAAGCACCACATCAGGTGTCCTGCCGAGGGTCAGCACGGCCGGCTCAAGAAGAACAACGGTGGTGACAGAGGTACAGTTGTTGGCATCGGTGACTGTGACGCTGTATGTACCGGCTGCCAGGCCGCTGATATCCTCATCCGTCGAGGTAAATCCTGAAGGACCGGTCCATGCAAACGCATAGGGAAGCTCACCGCCACTGACACCAAGATCTATGGCACCGTCGGTGGCACCGTTGCAGGTTATGTTGTAACCTCCGGCATAAACGACGGGAGTGGTAGTGAGAGCTATCGGCGGATTGACCGTGATTGTCACCTGGTCAGAAGCGGTACAGCCGTTCCTGTCGGTGATGGTCACCGTGTAGGTTGTCGTAGCCGCAGGCTTGGCCGTCGGACTGGCTACATTGGTGTAGTTGAGACCTGCGGCAGGCGACCAGTTGTAGGTGTAGTCTCCCGAAAGGAGGAGCTCACCGCCGGCACCGACAGCTGTCAGGTTTGCCACCGAAGCCGGGCAGGCACCGATGATATAGTCATCAGCGCTGGCTGTCACCGTCAGCGGCGGAGCCACGTTGACCTGCACCTGTGCGGTGGTGGTACAACCGTTGGAATCAGTCACAAGAACAGTATAGAGCGTTGAGACAGCCGGCTTGGCCGTCGGATTGGCCCTGGTGGCATCATCGAGTGTGCCTGCATTGTCCCACAGGTATGTGTACCCGCCTTCGCCGCCGCTGACCGTGGTACTCAGATGAGCAACCGATGTCGGACACTCCCCTATCGGGTCATCATCAACAGCTGCCGTTGCCGTGAGCGGCGGGGCAATGTTGATGGTCACGTCTGCCGTGACCGTACAGCCATTGGCATCAGTAATGGTTACCGTGTAGGTGGTATTTACAAGAGGCTTGGCAACTGGACTTTTGATTGCGGGGTCACTGAGCGATGCTGCGGGAGCCCAGCTGTAAACATAAGGCAGCTCACCTCCTGTGACATTCACGTCAAGGGTGGTGGTGGAGGCCGGACAGTCACCAATCAGGTAGTCCGTGGCCGTAGCAATGGCCGCAAGAGGAGGACGCACCTCTATGGTGACGGTATTGACAGCTGTACAACCGTTGGCATCAGTGACGGTGACAGTATAGGTCGTCGTCGATGCCGGCTTGGCAATCGGGTTGGGAATATTGGTTGCACTCAGTCCTGCCGAAGGCGCCCAGCTCCAGAGATAACCTCCGCCTGCAAGCTCCTCACCGCCACCGGCCGTGGCAGTAAGCTGAGCCACAGAGGTCGGACAGGTGCTTAAAATGTTGTCATCGGCAACGGCCGAAACAACCAGGTCAGGCTGAACGGTAATGGTTATGTCATCAGTTGCCTGGCATCCGTTGGCGTCAGTGACGGTGACAGTGTAGGTCGTGGTCACGGCCGGCTTGGCAACAGGATTGCTGACATTCGGATTATTGAGTCCAAGTACAGGGGCCCAGCTGTAGGTATATCCCGGTTCGCCGCCGGTGACGGTGACACCGAGATTCGATCTTGATGTCGGACAGGTGCCTATGATAAGATCATCGGCAGTGGCCGTGACAATAAGGTCCGGAAGAACATTAACCGTTACGGTTGCGGTGGTGCTGCAGCCGTTGTTGTCGGTCACCGTCACGGTATAGGTGGTGGTGGCGGCCGGCTTGGCAACAGGACTCTTGATCAGAGGATCATTAAGGCTTGCAGCAGGTGCCCAGCTGTAGGTGTAGCCAGGCTCGCCGCCGGTGACGATCACATCGAGGGTGCTCGTCGAGGTGGGGCAGGTGCCGATGTTCGGGTCACTGGCCGTGGCTGTGGCCGCCAGGGCCGGTGCAACGGTTATTGTAAGCGAAGCTGTTGCAGTGCAACCGTTGACATCGGTGACAAGCACCGTGTAGGATGTTGTCACTGCAGGTTTGGCTACAGGATTGGCTATGCCGGCATCTGACAGTCCGGCGGCGGGTGACCACAGGTAAGTGTATCCCGGTTCGCCTCCGCCCGCAACAGCTGTGAGCTGTGCGTCGGACGACGGGCAGGTACCTATATTGTAATCGTCAGCCGAGACAGTGACATTCAGCACCGGGGCAACAACAATCGTTACAGAAGCAGTGGTCTGACAGCCATTGGCGTCAGTCACAGTGACTGTATAGGTTGTGGTGGCAGAGGGTTTGGCTGTCGGTGTCTTGCTGTTCGGATCACTCAGCCCGGTGACAGGCGACCAGAGGTAAGTGTACCCCGGCTCCCCGCCACTGGCTGTTACATCGAGGTGTGACACCGAAGTAGGACAGGTACCTATCGTCAGGTCATCAGCCGTGGCAACGGCGGTAAGGTCAGGTGCTACCGTGATGGTCACGTCAGCAGTGGCAGTACAGCCGTTGTTGTCTGTTACCGTGACTGTGTAGGTGGTGGTGACCAGTGGTTTGGCCAGGGGCGACTGCAGGGCAGGATTGTCAAGTCCTGCTGCAGGCAGCCAGCTGTAGGTGTAACCCGGCTCGCCCCCGAGGGCAACGGCATTGAGCGTGCTCGTCGAGGTCGGACAGGTGCCTATCAGCAGATCTGTGGCCGAGGCAGTGACAGTAAGTGCTGGCACAACAGTAATGGTGATATCCCTTGATATTGTACAGCCGTTCTGGTCTGTCACTGTAAGAGTATAGGTGGTCGTGGCAGCCGGCTTGGCTGTCGGGTTGGGATCAATATCGCTGCTGAGGCCTGCTGCCGGTGTCCAGAGGTAGGTGTACCCCGGTTCGCCGCCGCCGGCGGTGGAGGTGATATGCGCCTCCGAGGTCGGGCAGGTGCCTATAGAGCTGTCATCGACAGCCAGGGTGAGGGTAAGAGCTGGCCTGACGGTGATGGTAATGACATCCGTAGCCTGGCATCCGTTGGCGTCAGTCACGGTGACGGTATAGGTCGTGGTGACGGCCGGCTTGGCTGTCGGTGTCTGGATGTTGCTGTCATCAAGGCCTGTCAGCGGCGTCCACTTGTAGGTGTAACCGGCCTCGCCGCCAACGACTGTCGCATCAAGATGAGAGACAGAGGTCGGGCAGGTGCCGATGAACAGGTCATCAGCACTGGCAGTGACAGTGAGGGCAGGAGCGACGTTGACAATAACGGTCGTCTGATCGGTGCAGCCGTTGGCATCGGTGACAGTGACAGTGTATGTGGTGGTGACCAGCGGCTTGGCTGTCGGGTTCGCCCTCGCGGGATCATCAAGCGTGGCCGCATTGTCCCACAGGTATGTATACCCTCCTTCACCACCGGTGGCCGTGGCGCTGAGATGCGCAACAGACGACGGACAGAGTCCGATCAGGTTGTCATCAACGGTAGCGGTCACATCAAGAGCCGGCGCCACATTGATTGTCACATTTGCGGTTGCGATGCATCCGTTGGCGTCGGTGACAGTCACGGTGTAGATGGTTGTGGCTGCCGGTTTGGCAACGGGATTCTGGATGTTCGCAGGCGTCAGGCCGGCAACGGGCAGCCAGCTGAAGCTGTAGGGAGCCTCGCCGCCGTTGACGTTGACGGTTAACTGTGCCACCGAAGCGGGACAGGTACCTATAAGATTGTCATCGGCAAAGGCCACCGCCGTAAGAACGGGAGCCACATTGATGGTGACAGAGCTCGTTTTGATACAGCCGTTGGCGTCAGTGACGGTGACGGTATAGGTTGTGGTTGAGGCAGGAGTGGCAACCGGATTTGCAATATTGGCTGCACTCAGGCCTGCTGAAGGCGACCAGCTGTAGATATACCCGCCGGCAGGCTCAAGACCGCCAGATACGACAGTGTTAAGCTGTGCGCCCGAGCAGGTACCGATGAGGTTGTCGTCGGCCGAGGCGGTGACCACCAACGCTGTCGGCTGCGTAAGCGTCCACGAGCCTGTTGTCTGGCAGCCGTTGGCGTCGGTGACGGTGACGTCATAGGTGCCTGCCGTCAGCCCGCTCTGGTTCTGGGCGCCTGCCGTCAGCCCGCTGCCGCCGCCTGAAGCGGTCCATGCATAGAGATAGGGCGGTGTGCCGCCGGTGACGGTGGTTATAATCATCCCGTTGTTGCCACCGAAACAAAGAATGTTGGTGGTGGTGGCAGAGAGGTTGAGAGCCGGGGGTTCGGTAACGATGATGGTCGCCTGGGCTGTGCACATGTGCGCATCAGTGACCTGGACGGTTATTGTTCCTCCCCCTGCGCCGGTAACAGCTACAGACGATGCTGCCGGAGTCAGGGTGGCACCCGAGGTATTGACAAGAGTACTGAAGGTATAAGGAGCAGTGCCTCCTGCTGCCGTGAAGCTGCCTGCCCCGGTGGGATCACCGTTGCAAAGCAGGGTCATGTTGCCCGTTGATGAAAGGGTGAGAAGGGCAGGCTGGAATACGGTAGCCTGACCCGAGGCCACACATCCGTCGCCGCTGGTGACGGTGACATTGTAAAGCCCGGCCTTCACACCGGATATGTCTTCCGTGCCGGCGGTGAAACCGTCAGGACCGATCCATGCAAAGGTGTTGGAGGCGGAGCCGGTGACAGTAAGGTCGATGGCGCCGCTGTTGTCACCGTTGCAGAGCAGGTCGGTGACGGCAAATGACAATACCGGCTGGGCATTGATGGTCACCGTTGCTGAACCTGATATGGTGCCTGTGCAGCCGTTGTTGTCCTCCATCGAAACAAGAGTGTAGGTCACGGCGGCCGCAGGAGTGACGGTGAATGTATAAACATTGACCGGGTGATTGGTTACGGTCACGGGGGTTACTCCGTCAGTATAGATGAAGTCATACGGTGCTGCGCCGGTAAGTGTCACGGTGATAGTTGTGCTCTGGCCGTTGCAGACAGCCGCATCACCGCTGATGGTAGCCGTGGGAACCGGGAAGTAGGAAACAGTCGCGTTCCCGATGCCGCTGTTCGTGCATCCGTTGGCATCCGTCACACTGGTGACGGTGTAGTTGCCGGCGGAGTTGGCATTGATCGTATATGGACTTGCGGCAATGTTCAGGACAGGTTGATCCACACCGTTGATGGCATAGATAACATTCCATGGAGCCGTCCCTGTCAGGGAGATGTTTACCGGATGGGTG
>CAZHTG010000008.1:71274-80337 GCA_964535795.1 uncultured Rikenella sp. | reverse complement strand
AAGTTTCTTCAGGCAATCAGCCGGGAGGTATGACTACATTCACCTTGAAAGGATGCTTGCGGAGGACCGCCCTGATCTGGTCTATTTTGAGACCATCTCCAATCCGCTTCTCATGGTTGCCGAAGGTAGAAGGATAATCGCCATGGCAAAGAAACAGGGCGCCAGGGTCATTGTTGACAACACCTTTGCGACGCCATTATTATGGAAGCCACTTGATGACGAGGCCGACATGGTCATCCACAGTGCCACCAAGTACCTGTCAGGTCATGGCAACCTGACTGCCGGGGTCATCTGCGGCAATGACACGAAACTGATGCAGAGCGCGATAGAGTACCGCAAGTTTGTCGGTCACATGCTGTCGCCTGATGATGCATACCGGTTGCAGACGCAAATGGCATCATTTAAGCTGCGGTACACCCGGCAGTGTGACAATGCCGCCCTTGTTGCGGAGCTGCTGAGTGCGTCGGAACATGTGGAGCGCGTTCTGTACCCAGGTCTGGAGACACACGGGACACATGCTGCAGCGCTGGAGCTTACCGGGGGCAGGGGATACGGCGCCATGGTCACTTTCGATCTCAGAGGCAGCACCCCTGAGGCTAAGAGGAAGAATCGCGACAGGTTCATCGCTGCAGTGTATCCGGAGATAAGGCTTATACCAACCCTTGGTGACAATCACACCATCCTGATGCCCGTTGAGCCTGTCTGGGGATCAAAATATCCTGAACCGGGGATGATAAGGCTGTCACTTGGCTACGAGGAGGGAAATGTGATAGAATCAGTCATCAGGCGCGGACTGGAAGCGTGATCACCACGCAACGGGCTCAAGACCCCTTGCGGTGAGCCATTCATTGCATCTGCTGAAATGCGAGCACCCGAAGAAGCCCCGCGAGGCAGAGAGGGGAGAGGGATGAACAGTTCTGAGAATGAGGTGCCGCGACGGGTCTATTGACGCCCCTTTGTTCTGTGCATAGTTGCCCCACAGCATGAATACCACGTTCTCCCTTTCACGATTCAGGGCATTGATGGCGGCATCGGTGAATCTCTCCCAACCCCTCTTCTCATGAGAGAGGGCCTGGTGTGCCCTGACGGTCAGGATGGCATTGAGGAGCAACACACCCTGCCTGGCCCAGCGCTCGAGGTTGCCTGACTGCGGAACGGGGACACCAAGGTCCCTGTTAAGCTCCTTGAAGATATTGACAAGGCTTGGAGGGAATTCCGTACCGTCGGTGACGGAGAAACAGAGTCCATGTGCCTGCCCGATGTTGTGATAGGGATCCTGGCCGATTATTACAACCTTCACCCTGTCAAACGGGCAAAGATCAAAGGCATTGAATATCAGGTTCCCCGGCGGAAAGACGCGGGTAGATGTGTACTCCTTCCTTACAAAGTCGGTCAGGGTGACAAAATACTCCTTTTCGAATTCATCCCTGAGCTTCTCCTTCCAGCTTGCCTCGATCTTTACATCCATACCGGTATACAGGGTTATCCACAGCTAAATATATCAATTTTTACAGAGCTTTACGGTAAACCAGCTTGGGGTCTCCCGGCCCGTAGAACTCACGCAGTGTAGCCTCGAGTTCGTAGCCATTCTTAAGGTAAAAATGGCGGGTAGGTTCGTAGAGCGGCCTGCCGGAGGTCTCAATCCATGCTATCTTGCCCCCGAGGGACCTGATTCGTTCCTCGGTCTCTCTCAGTATCACCGAGCCGTAATGCTTACTCCGGTGCTCCTGCTGTATCGCCAGCCAATAGATGTCCCAGGAGTGCACAGAAGATGGATTGGGTCCGAAATTGGCAAACCCGATCACCTCTTTATCTTCCAGGAGCTTGACCCAGTAATAGCCGCTCTTCTCCTCACCCTTATCAAAGGTCTCGTCGGCCAGCGACAGGGCTACCTCTATCTCAAAATCATAAAAGAATCCGGATGAGGCAAGTATCTTTTCAAATGCAGGCCTGTCGGCCGGAGTGATTTCAAATGAGACTTCAGGCATTGTACCGGCTATTTGTTAAGATCGTTTATAATGTGGTTTATTATTTTCTCATGGGAATACCCGGCATGCACGGCTGCCGAGATGAACCCGCTGTCAGGAGAGATGCAGGGGTTGGCATTGACCTCCAGGACATAGACATTCTCATCGGCATCAGTGCGCATGTCTACCCGTGCATAACCCTTCAGTCCGAATGTGTGCCAGCAGGCCAGTACAGCCTCCCTGATATTATTCAACAGCCTCTCGCTCAGATCGCCGGGAAAATTCCGGCGGGTATGGTCAAACTGAAATGTATCTTCCACCCACTTTGCCTTGTAGCTCACAATGCGGGGGATCTCATCGGGGTAATCATGGAAGATCATCTCGGCGGGCGGTAACATCTCAGGACCATCAGGACTGGCCATCACACTTACGTTGAACTCCCTTCCCTCAATAAAATTCTCTATAAACCAGTGGTTGTCGTTCTTATCCTTAAGAATCGCAGGAAGGGTTCCGTCACAGGTAAAGACAGATTCTTCGGTAATTCCCAGGGATCCGTCCTCCCATACGGGCTTGAGGATATATTTCCTTCCCCGGACCAGATCCCGGGCTTCAGACACCCTGTATCCACCCGCCACCGGGATGCCGCTGGCCTTCATGAATTTTCGGGCTAGCACCTTGCTTGCAGTGACGAACGCGGCTTCAACAGGACAGCCGGTATAGGGGATATGGTGCATATTCAGCAGGGCAGGAATGAAATAGAGGATCTCAGCTTTCTGTCCGACAGACTCCACCAGGTTAAAGATGAACTCATAGCCTTCATCCGCTATGCGGGCTACCTGGTTCATGAAATCGTCCGTTATGCCCAGGCGGCCGACATCGTATCCAAGTGTCTGCAGTGTCGAGCCAATGAAATTCACCTGGTCGAGGACATCCAGTTCGTCAGGCAGGGCTTCAGGGGCTGGCTCGTTGTAGATTATGAGGCATCTTTTCTTCATCATGCAATTCCGTATCGCATTCGTGCTGATTCCATTATTAAGCGCATCAGTGTATCGAAGCTCATTCCGTTCATACGGGAAAGCATGGGCAGGTCGGAATGGACCGGGTTCAATCCTGCCAGCGGGTTCGCCTCGATGAAGCAAATCCTTCCGTTCCTGTCTGCCTTCATGTCGACGCGGCCGGCGTCAACGGCGCCCAGTGCGCGCCAGGCTCCCAGGGCCACCGCGTCACACTCCTGTCTCATATCTTCATCGTACACACTATACCGGGCGAAGTGTTCGTAATTCTCCTTTACCTCCACAGAGTAGGGCAGGTTATCCTTGCAAATAACCTCCATGCCGCCCGTCACCTTCGCTTCCGCACCGGTTCCCGTTACACCCACCGTGAACTCCCTGCCAGGGAGGTACTCTTCAATCAGGACGGGCTGCCTGTATGCTGCAAGCAGTTCGGTCACCATGGTCCTCAGCGAATCCATGTCCCTGACTACACTCCTTTCTGTGATCCCCTTTCCCGTTCCTTCAGCAACGGGTTTGACAAATAGCGGAAAGGTCAATGCGGCAGCCTTTTCCAGGTCGTCTGCCGCAGCTGCGATAATACCCGGAGGAACCGGTACGCCGGCGGCTTCAACCACCAGTCGGGCCAGGTATTTGTTCAGAGAGATGCCCATCACCACGGGACCGCTGAACACATATGGTATCCGGTACTGGTCGAGCAGGGCCGGAACGACAGACTCACGTCCGTCGCCGTAGAGGCCTTCCGCAATATTAAACACCATATCCCATCTTTTCCCCGCAGCAAGTTTCTCAACCAGCTCGAAAATATTGCCAATGCGCTCTGTTTCATAGCCCAGGCGGGCAAGTGCATCTTCAAGGGCAGCCACAGTCTCCTCCTTGTCAAACTCAGCCGTCTCATCCATGGAATAACCGCGCTCGAGGTACCACGAACGGAGGTCATAGGTCAGTCCTATCCTCATCCCTCAGTTACTTTTTGTTGGGGTAAGTGTACTGATTTTTCTTATAGTTTCTTAGGACCCATTTTTCAGGTCCGCTCTCCACAACGTATGAAGGCAGGATTGGTATCTTGCCTCCGCCGCCGGGGGCATCGATAACGAACTGTGGCACGGCATAACCGCTTGTATGGCCCCGGAGATTCTCAATTATCTCTATCCCCTTTTCAATATTGGTCCTGAAGTGGCTTGAGCCGGGTATCAGGTCACACTGGTAGATGTAATAGGGTCTCACGCGCACTGTGAGAAGCTTCTGCATCATGCTCTTCATCGTTGCCGGATCATCATTGACGCCCTTCAGCAGGACAGTCTGGCTTCCCAGGGGTATACCTCCATCGGCAAGCATCTCGCATGCCCTGCGTGTCTCCGGTGTGAGCTCATCAGGGTGAGTGAAATGCAAGCTTATGAAGACCGGGTGATATTTCTTCAGCATGGCCACAAGCTGCGGCGTGATTCTCTGCGGGAGGACAACCGGAACCTTGGTGCCAATCCTGAGAATCTCAATATGTTTTATAGCCCTGAGGTTAGAGAGCAGGTATTCAAGCTTGCTGTCATTCATGGTCAGAGGATCCCCTCCGCTGATGATGACATCGCGTATCTCGGTGTGTCCCGCGAGATATCTGAACGCCCTGTCCCATTCACCTTTTGTAAGATGACCGAGTTTGCCCACCGAATGTGATCTTGTGCAGTACCTGCAATAGGAGGAGCAGAACTGGGTCACGGTGAAGAGAGCCCTGTCAGGATAACGGTGTATAATACCAGGTACGGGACTGTTTCCCATCTCGTTCAGAGGGTCAGCCTTCTCGGCCTCCGTTATGATAAGTTCATCACTTGTGGGAATCATCGTCCGACGCAGGGGAGAGCCGGGTTCAGAATCATATATAAGTGACAGATAGTAGGGAGTGATCCTTAACGGCAGCCTGTTCTTCAGCTCGTGGAGAGTGTCTGTCTCGTCATCGGTAAGTGTCATGACACGAGACAACGACTCAGCAGTGGTGAAAGAATTGCGCAGCTGCCATCGCCAGTCATTCCAGGATTCAGTATTTGCAAGAGGGAAGTAGCGGTGTATGAATTCCGAACTCCGGTTGCTAACTAAACGATCGTGGGATCCGATCTGCGGGAAGATCATGGTACCCGCGCCAGGTTCTTCGTCAGAAGAACAACCCATGAGGCGGTCCTCAACATGAGTGACCGTCGCCTCTTTTCTGTTAGCGTTCATACTTCGGTAAAATAAATTACCTTTTTTTCTGGTTGTTAATTATTCGTTTTAGTTATTAAAAAGTTTCATAAAATTGTCGCTAAGTTATTAAATGCACAACCTGCGATAAATCTGTAGAGCAAAAGATATTAACATGCATAAGCCACCTGTTATTATCTGTTTTTCAAATTTATAACCTTCTTCGTTCTGAGTTATTCACAGCCCTGTTTCGGGTTAAAAAATTGATGCCCTTATTTTGAGGCGCAAACTTAAATCAAAATCTGATATCCGGATACTTTTTGGCCATTATTTTCAGATTATTTTCAACCATCTGTTCGCGCCGGGCAGCACACAGTTGAGAACGTCCTGCATCCTCAGGGGTATTCATAACATAATCAATCAGTTTGTCCATTGTTGTCGTTGCCACATGCATCCTGGTATCCGAGCTTGCGTAAAACACAAAGACCATGCCATCATCGTCAGCTATCCATCCGTTACTGAAAACCACGTTTGATACATCTCCAACTCTCTCTTCATCAAGTGGTTCCAGAAAATGTCCCGAGGGTCTTTTAATTACCTTCCATGGCTCCTCCAGGGAGGTCATAAAGAGGTACAGGGTGTACCGCAATCCGGCAGCCGTTCTCCTGACACCGTGTGCCAGGTGAATCCATCCGTATTCGGTCTTCAGCGGAGCAGGTCCCTGCCCGTTTTTAACCTCCTTCACGGTATGGTATTGTCGTGGATCCACAAGTATCTCCCCGCCAATAACGGCATGTTCCATGCTGTCGCAGAAGCCTGCCGATATGCCGCTGTCGCCTGTCTCGATAAAGCCTGATTGCGGCCGCGTGTAGATCATGTATTTCCCGTCGACAAACTCAGGGTGCAGCACGCAGTTCCTCTGCTGTGCCGCCGAAGACTTTAGATCATCAAGCCTCTCCCAGCGATCCAGGTCCATGGTTCTGGCAATGCCGCAGCTTGCCAGCGCCGCGGAGGAGTCATCGGGCTTGCTCTGATCCTTCCTTTCTGCACAGAACAGGCCATAGATCCATCCATCCTCATGCCTGGTGAGCCGGATATCATAGACATTCATCTCCGGGTCAGCGGTGACAGGCATTACAATGGGATGATCGCGGAAACGCCAGCGGTCAATGCCGTTGGGGCTCTCGGCAACTGCAAAGAACGACTTTACATCGAAGCCTTCAGTACGGACTGCCAGGCAGTATTTTCCCTCATGCTTTATCGCTCCCGCATTGAAGGTGGTGTTGATGCCCAGCCTTGTCATCAGGTGAGGATTGGTCTTGTAGTTAAGGTCATATCTCCAGAACACCGGGGTATGATCACGTGTCAGTACAGGTAGGATATACCTGTCATATATCCCGTTCCCGCCATCCATCTTCCTGTTTGGCCTGTTGATAAGGGCGGAATGGTCATCAAACAGCTTCGATACGCCGGCATCAAATTCCTTTTCAGTCATAATTCCGAATGTTTTTCCGGAACAAATATAACGGATAACGCAAACCCCCGTTGATCATTGTATTGTCACGTTGCCAATTGTTCAAACTTTTATAAATTGCCACTGAAACCATACTATAATGTTCATATGAAAAAGCATGTGCTTTATATGTTAACCCTCGTTACGCTTCTCACCGGATCATGCGGAAGCAACCGGCCAGGAAATGAATTCATGGTTGTCGGATACGTTGCGGGTTTCCGGGACTATGACATTTCAAGGATCGACGCAACAAAGCTCACGCATATCAACTATGCCTTTGCGAATATCATCGACGGAGAGGTGATGTTTGGCAGCGAAAGAATTGACAACACGGTCAGGAACAACGATGACATCAAAAGACTCGTGGCCCTGAAGGAGTTCAATCCCGACCTGAAGGTACTTGTATCTGTTGGCGGCTGGGGATGGTCAGGCAACTTCTCTGATGCCGCCCTCACCGACTCTTCCCGAACCCGGTTTGCAGCCAGTGCGGCCAGGTTTATTAAAGAGTATAGCCTTGACGGCATTGACCTCGACTGGGAGTATCCCAACCAGGTGGGTGCAGGGAACATCTACAGGCCTGAGGATGTTCACAACTTCACGCTTATGCTGGCATCTGTCCGGAAACACATTGATTCCCTTGCCGCTGAGCAGGGACGCAGGGAGCCTTACCTCCTGACTATAGCCACCGGTGCCGATTCAGTCTATGTTGCCAACACTGAACTGGGAGAGCTCGAGCAGTATTTGGATTTCATTAATATAATGACATACGATTTCCATCATGGCGCGAGCTCACAGACCGGGCATCACAGCAACCTCTATCTCTCCGGTTTTGATAGCCGCGACGGAGATGCCACTGCAAAAAGCGTCAGGATGCATCTTGAAGCGGGTGTCAGGCCGGAAAAACTAAACGTAGGTGTTCCCTTCTACGGCAGGAGATGGAAGGGTGCTGAGCCCGTCAATAACGGTCTCTACCGAGAGGCGGCTACTACCGGGGCAGGCATACCCTACAGTGAGGTTCTGGCTGCCCTGGCTGACAGCTCCTTTGTCAGGATGTATGATTCCACTGCGGCAGCGCCCTGGCTCTGGAATGTAAGTGATTCGGTCTTCATCTCGTACGATGATGAGGTCTCGCTGGCAGCGAAGATGGAGTATGTGAAATCTCAGGGTCTCGGCGGAGTGATGTTCTGGGAATACACTGAAGACGTTGACGGAATGCTGCTTAACATCATCGTGACCGGTTTGCAGGGCAAACAGGCCCTGAACACCCCGTAGCCGGGTTTCGGTGGCAGGGGACCACATCCCCTTATCTGCTGATCAGATAAAGAAGAACGCCACACCAGCCACGCTCAGCACCGCCCCGGCTATCTCCATGGCGGTGATCTTCTCCTTGTATATCCATGCTGAGGGTGCAAGGATAAGTATCGGCACAATAGCCATGATGGTTGAGGCGATACCCGCCTGTGTAAATTTCACTGACAGCAGTGAGAAGGAGATCCCAAGGAATGGGCCGAAGAAGGCGCCAAGCACCAGGGCCTTCATGGCAGGAGGGTTCCTGATTGCTGCCCCGACATTGCCCCACCGCCGCAGGAGGGTTATTATTATGGAAAATCCTGCTATACCTGCAATGATCCTTATCTGGGTGGAGGCAAAGGCATCATACCCGTCCATCCCGTACTTGCTGAGCACGATTCCCAGTCCCTGTCCTATCGCACCGATGAAGGCAAAGAGCAATCCTGCTGGTGCCAGTTTGATCGACAGCCGCTCGCCCTTTACCGGCCTGTTGAAGATAGCCAGCGAGATTCCCAGGATGACTATGACCATGCCGGCCATCTGCAACAGGTTTAGCGACTCACCAAGAATGAAGTATCCAAAGATCGCTGCCATGGGAGGGGCAAGTGTCATGATCAGCATGGCAAACCTCGAACCGATAAGCGGGTAGGCACGGAAAAGAAAATAATCGCCAAGAACCAGCCCGACAATTCCCGAGAGGCCCAGCCACAACCAGTTGAATCCTGTAGCATCCATGGGAAGGATTTGTCCGCGGATTATCCAGGTATAGATACTCAGGAAGACCATGGCCATGGTGAGTCTCAGTATGTTTACCGTGAGAGAACCTACCTTGCGGCTGGCCGACTCAAACGCCAGCGCGGTGATGGTCCAGAAAATGGCCACGGCCAGCGCGGCAAACTCACCCGTGTGAGCGTTTATGTAATCCATGCCCGGTTAAAATATCAGGGCACAAAAATATACAATCGTCTGAACCCTGCACCCTTTTGGCACATATCCTTTAAAATTTTCCTGACGGGAGCCATAATGAGACAATAATATTTAATTTTGGATAAACCATAAATCTGATCCCCATGGATGCAAAAACCAAGGCCATCATCTCACATCTGTTTGTTAT
>CAZHTG010000008.1:41266-71174 GCA_964535795.1 uncultured Rikenella sp. | reverse complement strand
AAGGGTTCTGATACTATGCTCCTGAACAGGATCCTGGCAGGCATGCTTGGTGCCTGTACCCTTCTCACTGCCGGATGCGGCGGAACGGAAACGGAGAGGCCCAACATAATCATTATCATTGCCGATGACCTGGGGTACGGTGATACCGGACCCTACGGGCAGGCAAAGATTGAGACCCCAAACATCGACCGTCTTGCTGAGGGCGGCATGCGCTTCACACGTCACTATTCCGGTTCGCCCGTCTGCGCCCCGTCGAGGTGTGTCCTGATGACGGGGGTACATACCGGCCACTCGCAGGTGAGAGGCAATGATGAGTGGGCCGACAGGGGAGAGGTATGGAACTACCGGGCTATGATCGCCGACTCCACACTTGAAGGACAGCGGCCGCTGGCAGACGGAACAGTGACACTGGCCTTGATACTGCAGAAGAACGGGTATGCCACGGGAGCAGTTGGCAAGTGGGGCCTTGGTGCGCCTCATACTGGCGGGAGACCCAACAGCCAGGGATTCGATTTCTTCTACGGCTACAACTGCCAGCGGATGGCACATACCTACTACCCGGTACATCTCTGGCGCAACAGCTCACGCGTATGGCTCAGGAATGATACGGTGGCTCCCCATACGGGGTTTGCCCCCGGCGCCGATCCCTACGACCCGTCCAGCTACGCCAGGTTCAATATGACTGATTATTCACCTGACCTCATGTTCGGTGAGATAATCTCTTTCATCGACTCATGCAGGGAGCGGCCCTTCTTTCTCTACTGGGCAACCCCTATACCCCACCTGGCGTTACAGGCCCCCGAAGAGTGGGTGAGACACTACAGCGAAAAGTTCGGCGACGAAGAGCCATACACAGGCAAAGAGGGCTATTTCCCCGTGCGTTACCCCCATGCCACCTACGCAGCCATGATATCATACCTCGATGACCAGGTAGGCAGGCTGGTAAGCCACCTTAAGGAGCTCGGCATATATGAAAAGACACTGATTCTCTTTACCAGTGACAACGGTCCGGCATGGAACGCCGGGACAGACCCTGTGTGGTTCGGTAGCGCTGAACCCTTCAGGGGTGAACGGGGATACGGGAAGGCCTCAGTGAACGAGGGCGGCATACGCGTTCCCATGATCGCCTCCTGGCCTGGAGTGATAGAGGAGGGATCAGTCTCAGATCATATCTCTGCTTTCTGGGACGTGATGCCAACACTGTGCGAGATTACCGGCGCGGAAATGCCGCCCGGCACTGACGGGATAAGCTTCCTGCCGGAACTAATGGGTAAGAGCCAGCCACAGCATGACTACCTGTACTGGGAGTTCCCCGAATACGGGGGTCAGCAGGCCGTCATGATCGGTAACATGAAGGCCATCAGGAAACAGATGCATAATGGGAATGAGGTGTTCGAACTATACGACCTTGACGCAGACCTGCAGGAAACGAACGACATAGCCGCTGAAAATCCAGAAATCATCGCCCGCGTGAAGGAGATAATAAGCAAAGAACATACTACATCACCAAACCCGCGATGGAGGTTCTCCGTACTCGACGAGTGAGAACATTGCCGGTCACTCTTCCGCGAAACGACCGGTTGCCGGCAGCGGGGTGAAATAATGACCGGTCACCAGCCGTTATCTTTTGTCGCAAATGCACGTTTTACGAGGACTTTTAAACGTTGAAAAGTCTGTTATCTTTGCACGGGCTTCAAATAATGGAATTAAAAAAAATAGCTGATATACTGCAAGGGTTCGAACCGGTGGGACTTGACGGCATGACAGAGGTCAGGTACATGAACCGTGTGGACACCAAATATGTATTCTCAGTCAGCAAGTTGCCGCTGCTACTTCAGAATGTGAGCCAGCTCTACCAGGCGCTGGAGATAGACCGGCAGCGCGAGTTCCGTTACAAGACAGTCTATTTCGACACTCCCGAACATCTCTTTTACAACCAGCATGTGACCGGCAAGCTGAACAGGTCCAAGGTCAGGATCAGGACCTACGAGACTAACGGACTTACCTTCCTCGAGGTAAAGCACAAGTCGAACAAGGGCCGTACCTCAAAATCGAGGCTGGAGAAGGAGCCTGGCGACATGAACCATATTCAGCAATCGCGCGAATTTCTTACGGAGCTCGTGGCCGGTAATGCCAATTCACTCAAGGCCGTTATCAACACGGGGTTTTCGCGAATCACGCTGGTAAACCTGCACAAGGCGGAGAGGATCACCATCGACTACAACATCTCCTGGAACAACCTGAAGGGCGACTGTGTGGAGATGCCTTACCTGGCAATAGCGGAGATCAAGAGTGAGAAGTCAACCTCGCTCTCCCCGTTCTTTCAGCAGCTTAAGCACCTGGGCATACGGAGCACCGGCTTCAGCAAATACGCTATGGGCATGGCCCTTGTAAATGGTGTGCCGAAACAGAATATCTTAAAACCCAAATTTTTACTCTTAAACAGGATCAAGGATGAATTTCTCAGGAATGGTTCCGCCTGACGGCGGCACAGCATCAACTGCATCAGAATTGTTCAGCTTCACGGGATTACCGGAACTTTTACTGCGCTTCGGCATAAACCTGGTGGTCATAATCCTCCTGGTCCGATGGCTCTATTACACCACCACCAGGCGAAAAGACTATCTCTTTACCTACATACTCATCTCCAGCGTCGTCTTCTTTCTCTGCTACCTGCTTGAGAGCGTAAGCCTGCAGATAGGGTTTGCACTGGGACTCTTTGCGATATTCGGGATAATAAGATACCGTACCAACCCCATGCCCATCAAGGAGATGACCTATCTATTCCTGGTCATCGGAGTCTCCGTGATCAATGCCCTGACGGCCGGTACAAGCCTGTTTGAGATCCTGTTTGCCAATATTGCTGTCGTGCTCATCACATTCGGCCTCGAGAAGGTATGGCTGCTCAGGCACACCTCGTCAAAGGTCATCGTTTATGAAAAGATAAATCTCATCGTGCCCGAGAAATATGACGAGATGATAGCCGATCTGCAACAGCGCACCGGAATCAGGGAGATAAAAAAAGTTGAGATAGGCGCGATCAATTTCCTGAAAGATACATGCCGGATGATAATTTACTATGAGGACAGGAGCCGCACGGTAAACCTTGCCGACCAGAACGGATTCATTAAACCGGAAGACAATGATGATGATGATTAGAAAAGCCCTTTTAATAATTTTCAGCCTTCTCCTGCCTGCTGCGCTTTACGGGCAAAAGACCGATTATGGCATCTGGTACGAGGTAAAGGCCGAAAAAAAGATCATTGACAACCTGCGGTTTGATCTGGAGGCCAGCGTACGGACGGACCAAAATGCATCACATATTGACAAATTATATATTGAGCCCGGATTGAGATACAAGTTCAACGACTACCTTGCCGCCGGTCTCTATTACCGACTGATAGAACAGAAGGAAAACGATGGGGGTTATCACGCCCGTCACCGCTGGTTCCTGCAGGTTAGGGGCACTGCCCCCTCGGTCTACCGCTTCACTCTTGCAGCGAGGTACCGCATCCAGCAACAGTTCAAGACGTACATAGAAGATCCCGATGACGAGGTGCCTGGCTGGTACCACAGGTTAAGGTTTGAACTGGATTACGATATAAAAGGAATCCCCCTCAAGCCTTATATAAATGTCGAGATGCACAGCCAGCTCTTTAATCCCAATGAATATACCATAGATAAATGGCGGTCAATGATAGGTGCTGAATACACACTCAATAAGAGGCATACCTTTGGCCTCGAGTACATCTATAACGACAGCAGAGTGACAAAGCCTGCATACATGAACCTTATAGGTATAACCTATTCTGTTAAACTGTAATCAGGGTAAGACATTATATTCAGTTGATCATCACTCATCATTCATTTCCTTTCTGTGATCCGAACTTTCGGAGGCGATGCTTGTTGTTTTGCTAAATCTTAACGACTGATATGACAAAGTGGACCATTGACCAGATAGGAAATCTTAAAGGAAAAATAATAATAGTCACCGGAGGGGCCAGCGGCATCGGCTTTGCTGCCTCGGAAGTGTTTGCCTCTGTGGGAGCTGAGCTTGTCTTGGCCGTAAGGAATCCCGTGAAGGGAGAGAAGGCAGCAGCGAAGATAAGGGCGAAGCATCAGGCTGTATCTGTAACCGTGATGCATCTCGACCTTGGAGACCTGGAATCTGTCAGGAGGTTTGCCACGGAGTTCACAGGCCGGTTTGACAGGCTCGACTTGCTCATTAACAATGCAGGTGTGATGGTGCCGCCCTATGCCAGGACAAAAGACGGCTTCGAGCTTCAGTTCGGAACGAACCACCTCGGCCACTTTGCTCTTACCGCTCATCTCCTGCCGTTGCTAATGGCCACGCCTCTCTCCAGGATTGTCACCGTCAGCAGTATTGCGGCCCGGAGGGCGAAGATCCAGTTCACTAACCTCGATGGATCAAACGGGTACAATCCGATGACTTTTTACCGTCAGAGCAAACTGGCCAACCTCCTGTTTGCCATTGAGCTTCAGCACCGGCTTGATCGGGCGGAAGCCAGCACCATCAGCGTTGCATGCCACCCGGGCATAAGTGTCACCAACCTGCTCTCGCGTGGTTCGGGTCGGGAGACAGGCGTGATCCTGAAGTGGCTGATGGGCATCGTGGCCCAGCCGGCAGTAAAGGGAGCGCTACCCACCCTGTACGCCGCCACACATCCCGATCTGCGGGGCGGTGAGTATATCGGTCCTGATGGCCCCGGAAACACAAAGGGCGATCCAATCATGAACAATGATCCTGAAAAGCTCTTCAACAAGGATCTGTCGTCACGACTCTGGCAGGTCTCCGAGGAACTCACCGGAGTGAAGTTCCCAATCTGAGATTCAGTCGGCAGTCGGCAATCTTCAGTCCGCAGTCAGGACCAGGATCAGGGACTGGAGACTGGCGACCGAAGACTGAAGACCCTGATCAGCCTCCGGTTTTTTTATAGCCTCCTGGTTTCACTCACTGCTTTGGCCTTTCGACTTTCAACTTGTGACTTTTGACCCGGGGTGCCCGGAAACTTGTGACTGATAACGCTTATCAGTTATAGAGCAGAGTCGTTGGTGTGAATCGTTTAATAGAATGCCCCATCATGATTTTCCTTGGTGGTATTGAATATCAAACATTTTGAGACTCTTATCGTATAAAAGTAATAATGATCTGTAAAAACCAAGCCTGTTATTATATGAAATACTTAAAAATCCTGGTTCTGCTTATACTTTCATTAACAGCATGCAACAAAAACGATGATGATGACCAACCTGATGAATCTATGTATTACCCTTCAGATAATGAATGGGATACAAAACCTTTATCAAGTCTGGGGTGGAATGAAAGTGCTGTTCAACCTCTAAAGGATTATTTAATTCAGAAAAATACCAGATCCTTTATGATCATTGTCAATGGGCGAATTGTAATGGAGGAGTACTTTAACGGACATACTCCAGCCACTACCTGGCAATGGAACAGCGCCGGAAAGACATTGGTGGCAGCAACAACCCTCATAGCCCGGCAGGAAGGATTGCTGGATATTAACAAGAAAGTATCTGATTATCTGGGCACAGGGTGGACAAGTGAACCAACAGAGAAAGAGAATTTAATAACTCTGAAGCATCTGCTCTCAATGACCTCCGGCATCAATGATGAATCCAACCTCGTAATAAAATCGAACTTAACATATCTTGCAGATGCAGGGACCAGGTGGTCCTACCATAATGTCTTTCAGGTACTGATGGATGTTGTTGCTGATGCCGGCAATCAGGATTTTGAAACCTACTTCAATTCCAGACTAAAGACCAGGATCGGGATGGAGGGATACTGGAACAATGGGCTGATATTTAAAATCTATCACAGTAATACACGTAGCATGGCAAGGTTCGGACTGTTGGCACTTAATAATGGGAAATGGATGAACGAACAAATATTGAATGAAACATTTTTCACTGAAAGCATCAGTTCTTCACAAAATATCAATCCATCTTACGGATACTTTTGGTGGTTAAATGGAAAAACGAGTTTTATGGTTCCCGGGTCTCAGACAGTTTATCAGGGAGCCCTGATACCAAATGCTCCATCAGATATGTATGCTGCAATGGGGGCGGAAGATCAACGCATTTATGTAATTCCCGGCAAAAAAATGGTTGTTGTAAGAATGGGGGATGCATCTGATCCTCAAAATCCATCCTTTGCTCTTTCCGGTTTTGACAATGATCTCTGGGCAAAAATAAATGCCGTGATAAAAACCAAATAAACTCAGGTTCCAGGGTACCAGGGCTCTAAATACATACCATTTCGATGCATTGCCTCGGCGCTCTGCCGGAAGTCCGTTCATGCCTCCGGTTTTTTATCCACCCTGTCTCCATTTCCTTGTGTAATGAAATGATAACCTTTGGAATACACATCAATGAGTTATAAGCAAACCCGAGCACCACATCAAAAGTCAACAACAATTGAATTATTGCCAATTCATTTGAATTGACTAATTTTGATGAGGTTGGTTTCTTTTAATTTCAAAGGACAATGTAAATTTGTCAGGCTATGGCCAGCATAATAGAAGGCTACGAATATGACATCTTCATTAGTTACCGGCAAAAGGACAATAAGGGAGACAGATGGGTCAGCAGATTCGTTGAAGCGCTAAAGACAGAACTTGAAGGTACATTCAAGGAAGATGTATCTGTCTATTTCGATGAGAATCCCCATGATCGTCTGCAGGAGACCCACGACGTTGACAAGAGTCTTGAAGGTAAACTGAAGTGTCTGATTTTCATACCGATCCTTTCCCAGACTTATTCCGACCCCCAGAGCTATGCGTGGCAGTACGAGTTTTTGCCTTTCATTAAGTTTGCTGGTGGCGATCGCTTTGGAAAAGATATCAGGCTCAGGAGCGGTAACTTTGCAAGCAGGGTTCTTCCGATCCGGATACACGATATTGAAGAGGAAGATGTGAAGCTGTTTGAAAAAGAGACGGGATCAAAACTACGAGCACTTGATTTTATTTTCAGAACAGCCACAGGAGTAAGCAGGCCTTTGCTTCAAGACGAAGATCACCCGAATGAAAACCTGAGCAAGATATTTTATCGCGACCAGATCAACAAAGTCGCCCGTGCGATAAAAGATATCATAACAGGGATGAAAACGGATGCTGTCCTGAATGCAGAAGATAGACTGAAAGTCAAAGCACAACAAAATGAAACGGAAAAAGCAGCGAGAATCCCTGTAACAGTTAAAACTTCTGTTTTTCATAAGAAGAACCTGATTCCGATTTTTTCTCTGGCATCGATATTAGTGGTTACAGGGATATTTTTATTTCCAAAATTATTAAAGAAGGAAAGATTTGATTATAACAGGTCAGAAGGAGAGATATCGGTTGCTGTTCTGCCGTTTCAGAATCTGACCAATGATGACCGCAGGAATTTCTGGCAGGAAATGATACAGGATAAGCTGATCACTTCATTGTCGAATTCTGAAGAACTGAAGGTCAGGCAAACACAATCGGTCATCGCGCTGCTTCAGAATAATGACATAACGAATTATGCTTCTATCACGCCCTCCATTGCCAGGAATATCTCGAAAAGACTTGATGCCAATGTCTTTATACATGGTAGTATAACTCAAATAGCTGCAACAATTCGATTAACCGCAAAACTGGTTGACTCAAATACGGAAGAGGTTCTCAAGTCATTTCAACTGGATGGAAGCATTGAAAATATACTCCATATGGCTGATTCCCTTTCAGTTATGGCAAGTAATTATCTTTTATTAACCAGATTAAAAAAGGAAAGTTCTCCCTTTACTCAGACTTTTGTATCTACTGGTTCTCCAGAAGCTTACAAATGCTACATCTATGGAGTAAATACTTTTTATAAAAGAGATTATGTTACTGCAATTAATTGGTTGTCCCAGGCAATAGAAATCGATTCAGGTTTTATTTCGGCAAGCATAATGCTAAGTATGGCATACTCAAGTCAGGGGATGCCTGTTCAAGCCCGGATAAACGCTATCAGGGCTCACAGGATGAGAGATAAGCTGCCAATGCAACAGAAACTTCTTGTAGACTGGTTATATGCTGTATACTATGAAACATATTATGAAGAAAATAAGTATCTGACACAATACCTCGAATATGTTGATCAGGTTCCGCCATTTCATGATATGCTTGGAAGAAACTACAACGGCTTGTATCAGTATGACAAGGCAATACCTGCCTTTAAAAAAGCCCTGGAGATATATGACAGATGGGATATGAAACCTCCCTGGGCTTTTAGTTATACAAACCTCGGACTGGCATACCATAAAACAGGCCAATACCAAAAAGAGAAAAGACTTTACAAAAAGGCGGAGCAGAATTTTCCCGACGAACCATTATTATTATACAGGCAGGCCATACTGGCATTATCTCAGGGCAGGCTAAAGAAAGCAGGTGAATATATTGACAGATACGTTTCCATGTGTAAGGAGAGTAAGGCATCCAAGGCTGCGATAGCGAATAATCTTGCCGGCATCTATGAACAGGCAGGGATACCTGACAGAGCGGAAGAGTATTATCGCCAGGCACTCTCGCTGGATCCAGGAAACCCGATGAGGATGAATTCTCTTGCGTATTTCCTCGTTGACTCGGAACGAAATGTAAACGAAGGACTTGAGCTGATTGAAAAGGCATCAGTCTCGGGACTTGAAGAATTTTATTATGCTGATTGTAAAGGATGGGGACTCTACAAGCAGGGAAAATACGATGAAGCTCTGGAACTGCTTCAAAGAAGCTGGGATGCCAGACCCATATATGACCATGATGTGTATCTTCATCTTGATGCCGCGAAAAAGGCTGTTGTCGGACAGATATAGATCAATTCTTCCACCTATCTTAACAGTACTTGCCTGCTTATACCACGGTATCAGGCTGGGAGTAAAACAAAGATCTCATCAGGATTTTGGTACTTACATCTCCCGGTATCGACTGAGGATGCGTGTTGGCCAGGTGTAGAAAACTATGGATTTCCAAAATTTGTTGCAGGGATCGAATTCATTTACTCTTCTGACACCTCAATATGTAACTTGACGGTTAAAGGAAATAAAATCCTGACTTTAAAAGTGAAGGCATTAAATACTCTATTTCAGGAATGGAAATCTGATAATATTACATTGAAAGATGGTCGTATGCTACACAGTACTTTCAGCGTAAAAGGCCAAAGGGGAATAGATGAAACGCCGGGTGGCGCATCCATAAGTTTTGGAGAACACCCGATAGCGGAAGAACTACAATCATTATTAATGGAATTTACTTCATTTCGTCATTCATATATGCCGAAGGCAGAGGCTACTTTAAGTGTCGGACGCGAAATAAAAGAAATGTGATCAAACAGGCTCCCCGCTGCAGGGGCAGGCTGTCACAGTTTTTGCTTTTGCTCCTGCACCCTTGACAGATTTGCTGTGCCGGATTAATAAAATTGACTTCTCCTTCTTTTTAGAGTAAATTTGATTTTGGCCTTTTAATACCTGGTAATTTTTGAGTCGGTTAAGTAATCACTAACTAAAACGGGAGGAATTTCCATGAACAATGTAACTATTTTGCGTCGCATTCTATATGTCGGGGCCGGACTCGTAATAGCGGTTATCCTGATCCTGGCTTTTATTGTAATTCCGGCTGTTATAGAAGACACATCCCCCCAGGCAGCTCCAAAAACTGCCGTACCAGGAATTTTATTCGTTATTATTATCCACTTGCTTATTGTAGCAGCATTTGTACGGACAATTCTTGTTAATCGGCGAGGTGGCAATATTGAAAAAGGACTGCTTATTGGTATAGGAGTAGTGCTGATATTATTTGGTCTTATGATATTGGATGGCGCATCAGGCTATTCAGATCATACAGATCCTATCATGAACAGAGTGTCTGTTTCAATGTATGTTTGCACCGGATTTAACCTTATTGCCAGCGTACTGGTCTTATTCGCTGCACTCTTTTCAAGGCGTCTTCAGCAGCTTTCTAAGTGAATCGTATCCTATGCCCCGATAATGAGAACTACGCTAATTTTAATTCTGGCATTTCTTTTTGGAAGCAGCTCTGCATCCCAGATTCTTCCGGTAAAAGTTGATCTCTTCAGTGATGGAAAAAAGCTGGATGCAAAATTCTATCCTGCTGAAAGTGATAAACAATCACCAACAGTGATATTATTGCATGGATTTCCCGGGAACGATAATAACCCATTAGGGTTAGCTGAAAGGCTCAGCCAGACGGGGATTAATGTTTTGGTTTTTAACTATCAGGGTACTTTTGGCAGTGAAGGTGTTTTCAATTTCGATAATAGTGCGGATGACGTAGGAGCTGCCATAGACTTTCTTAAGCAAAAAGGAAATATGCAACAATTTGCTATTGATACCTCCAGAATTATTATTTGTGGTTACAGCACCGGAGGTTCAATAGCTTTAACTGCGGCAGTTCACAATCCGGAAATTAATAATATAATTGCCATTGCCGGAGGAAATGATCAGGCTATTAATCTTAAAAAAATGGCTGACAATCCGGCTTATCGGACTATGTTTGAACAACAGATTGCACGTTTATATAGCCCAAAGGGACCCATAAAGGGAGATTCAATTTATCTTCATAACTACTTTGGTAAAATTATTCCTGATGTTAATAATTATGACCTCGTATTAAATGCTGCGAAGCTTAAATCCCGAAAAATACTGTTTCTGACTGGCTGGCAGGATATCGAGATCCCGATGGAGGAATATATTATCCCGGTTTATCGGGCACTGAAGAATCAAGGATCAGAAAGTGTTTCCATTAGAGCCTTTGACGCAGGTCACTACTTTGGAAATGTGATGGATGAATTAGTAAATACAATTTCTGACTGGTCAAAGAAGTAAACAACCTGCCATTACCCGGATAACGAAAAACCACCATACTAAAAGGCCATTATAATGAAGACTGTAAGCATCTTTTTTGCTTTGATTGCATTATTTATTCATTCATGCTCTAATACCGAAAGAAAGTCCGGTCCTAAAGAGATCAGCTATTTCGAAACAAATGATACCTCTATCCAGACAGGTGGCATTAAAATGATAAAAATAGAGACGCCAAAAGGCAATTTCAATGTTTGGACAAAAAAAGTTGGAAATAATCCAACGATAAAAGTACTATTACTTCATGGAGGGCCGGGAGGAACACATGAATCTTTCGAATGTTTTGATAGTTTCTTTCCGGAAGCTGGAATTGAATATTATTATTACGATCAGTTAGGTTCGTACTACAGTGACCAGCCTAATGACACAAGTCTCTGGAACATATATCGATTTGTGGAAGAAGTAGAACAAGTCCGTAAAGCCTTAAATCTTAATAACTCCAATTTCTACTTATATGGACTGTCCTGGGGTGGCATTCTCGCCATGGAATATGCGTTAAAATATCAAAACAACCTGAAAGCTTTGATCATTTCAAATATGATGGCCAGCTGCCCTGAATATGGGAAATATGCAGAAGAAGTCCTTTCGAAACAGATGGATGCAAAAATACTCCTGGAAATCCGGGATATGGAAGCAAGAAATGATTTCAATAATCCCAGGTATAATGAATTACTATTTGATCATTACTATACCAAGCATATCTGCAGATTGGATGAATGGCCGGAACCCGTTACAAGATTATTTAAACATTTAAACTATGATATATATGTACAAATGCAGGGACCAAGTGAGTTTGGAATTGCCGGAAGTTTAGCAAAATGGGACCGAAAAACAGATTTAGTAAATATTGAAGTACCTACTCTTACAATAGGAGCAAAATATGATACCATGGATCCTGAACACATGAAGTGGATGTCTTCTCAGGTACAACAGGGTAAATATCTTTTTTGTCCAAATGGGAGTCATTTATCAATGTATGACGATCAGAAAATATACTTTAAAGGATTGATTGAGTTTATCGAGAATGTAGATAAAGGGGCTTTCAAAAAAGAAACCCCCTGATTTAACTGACATATTTACCGCCCTGGTAATCAACCTACAGTTTTGGAAGTGAAGATTTTAACATATTGTCTGGATTATAATTCATAATTTTGACCGGACGCAACCATAATAACATAAGAATCATCAATCTTATGGTTCTGAATGACGAAACGATGAAAAGAAGGACTTGTCTTTTATGGCCAATCCTGACTGCAGCAATAATTGTTACACTTTCCGGCTGCTCAAAATACGTTTACCTGCCAGACACAAACGGACTGTTGCAGAAGGTTATCTATGATGGCTACATTATTGAAGAGATCTCATACAACCAGAATAATCTCGTCAATGAAGTACGCAGCACCTCCTTTTACAGAAAATTCCATTATAATCAGGATCTTAAGCTGATTAAAGAAGAAGTGGCCGTCTCACCGGACATCTTCAGTTCGTCTGTTATACCTGGTTCAACTCATGAATTTGTCGATCCTGACAAGACCGGAATTTCAATGTACCATTTATATGAATATGATGCCTGGGGAAGACTTTCATCACAGCTTAATTATATCCCAAAAGCTGGTGACGACGAATTCAGGTCAAAAAGAATGTTTGAATACAACGACAACAACTTGATTTCCAAAATACTTCTTTATAACAGCGATAGTGAAGTCACCCAATTCAGAACCTATTTGTATGATTCCAATAACAATGTGATTGAGGAAGATTATTATACATATTTGTTCATAACATCCGGTGCATCCCCCAAACACCTTGCAAAGATCACCTTTGAGTATGATTCATTCCGCAATCCGTATAAGATTTTTGAACAGGGAGGGAATCCCGGCATCTACACAAATACAAATAACATAATCAAAACGAAGACTGTTCACTATGAACCTTCTCCCGGGGTCCCTGCTTTCTCAGAGACAACCACATCCTATGAGTACAACCATGAAACCGGATTCCCTGTCAGGGTGATAAACGGAGAAGAGTTTATTTACGAATAAGCCCGGCTGCCCAATAAAAGGACAATATAACCCAGTTGTATCCCTATAAATCGGGACACTAAAAGCTTTACACTTCTGCACCCGGGAGTGGTGCAGGGGGCTTACACGGCGACAAACTTATTGCCAATATACTTGTATCCATGACGCCGGCTATTGGCGATCAGGGCAGGGCAGGCCTTGACCGCAAAGAGTTCGCAACAACCTCCCTTTATTGCCGGACCGGAATTTGTAACTCCAGATTAAGCTAAATCTTGACAATATGATACAGAATTGATGCCTGCTATTGACTTTCAATCAATTATGTCATAATTTTGTTATTCCATTGACAATCAAGAAAAACGAAAAGGAGGTAACAATGACTGAAATCAAACAATCAATAATGATCGATGCCCCGGCATCCAAAGTTTTTGGATATGCTTCCAACTATCTTAATTGGCCTGAGTTTTTTGAAGGTCTGTCTGATGTCAGACCCGTGACGGCAATAACAGATGATAATGGGGCAAGATTCATCTATAAGGCACAAATGATGGGAATGAAAGTCACTGTAGGGACTGAGTTCCAACAATTCAAAATAAATGAAGGCTGGATTGGTAAATCATTTAAAGGACTTGAGCACCAGACTCAATGGATTTTCAAAGATGTTAATGGCAGTACTGAGTTTACTTATATACAGAAATATTCATTGCCTTTTTACATGGGAGGTAAACTTATAGACAAATTGTTCCTTCAAGCGACCTGGAACAAAATAATTGACAGATCCCTTAAAAACCTTAAACGAATCAACGAAGAAAAATAAAGTGAAAATGACAACGCACAAAAGAGTCATTCCCCGTTAAGCCAATTAGAACAAAAGAAAATAAACAAACATACAGTCTTACTAATCTGAGAAATAATGGAAAAGAGTGTGGAACCAGTTTCAACTGGTTACTATAGAATGCCTCTTATTATGGGACCACTCTGGCGAGGAAATAATCCCCAGTTTTCTTATCCCCGGACTGAAGCAATTGCACTCCAATATTTGACCGATATTGATGCAATAGCCTCGCTTTTACCAGATTGTTTTAAACCAGGGAAAGAGCCAATGGTAACAGTACTTTTTGGATATAATAATGAATTGGATTTTATGGCCGGTGGAGGATATGACATTGCAGCAGTACAGGTATCGGCTCGCTTTGACGGGAACAGTGATCATTTGGAAGGTGACTACATCCTTGTTATGTTTGAGAATGAAACATGGCCCATATTGGGAGGGCGGGAAGACTTGGGTGTGCCAAAACTTTTTGCAAATATATCTCCCCCCAAAGTCTTTACTGATGGTAGTCTGAGGTGTGAAGCGTCACTTTGGGGACATTTACTCTTTGGTATTAATCTCCCTTCACCCAAGAAACAAAATAGCATTGTGAGGTTAGCAGCAAGCAAAATTATAAATTCCCGTCCCTGGCTGGCTTACAAGTATGTCCCTTCTCTGGATGGTCCCCCTGATGCAGATTATCCGACAATTTCGAAAAATGACACCAAAATAAATGAACTGTGGTTCGCAAAGTCAGGAGAATTGTTTTTCGGGAATGCAGATACCAAAGATATCGGGCAGATTAAGTTTTTAATTGACGCTTTGAAAACTCTGCAAGTCAGGAAGGTAAAACAGGCACTGCATCTTAGAGGTTCTGCCATATTAAGATATGACCTGTCAAGAAGATTAAAATAGTGCAATCCATTTAGTCCTGATAGCCCAGTGCAGGAAGTGTTGTTGCCATAATCATTGGTTCAATTGTTTTTGGACCTGGTGGATATTGATTTCAGCACATGCAGTTCCGGATACTATCCTTATGGTGCAAATGTCTCCTGCAATGAATATTGATCCTTCATTTATAATGAACCATATACCGGATAAGGTTGTTTAACATGGTCTAACTCAATAATTCAACCACATGGAAGCAATCACTGTCAATTACCTGGCCGTTGCAACAGGTGCCGTCCTGTCGATGGTCATCGGGGCAATCTGGTACGGTCCGATCTTCGGGAAGAAATGGGCTGAGATACTCGGCGCTGACATGTCCGATCCTGAAACCAGGAAAAAAATGCAGAAATCGGCGGGCCCGTTATATTTTGTACAGTTTATCATGACTCTGTTCCAGGTCCTGGTGCTGGCACACCTGATAGCCGATACAAAGCTGGCTGGGGGACTTGAGAGGTCACTGTGGATATGGGCTGCATTCGTAATACCTACTCTCACAGGTGCAGTGATGTGGACCAATGAAAGAGGAAAACTGAAATGGACACGCTTCCTGATACAGGGCGGTTATCAGTTGATCCTCTTCATAACCTTCGGATTGCTTTTACAGTTCTGGAAGTAAAGGACATAATATGAGTGAGATTAAGACCAAACCCAGCGATCTGGATATCGATAAATTTCTGTCGGCCGTAGAGCCTGAAACAAAACGGGCAGACAGTATTGAACTTAAGAAACTGTTTGACAGGGTGGTACAGGAAAAACCATCTCTCTGGAACAACAATATGATCGGTTATGGTTCCTGCCATTACAAATCTGAACGCAGCAGCCAGGAGGGAGATTGGCCATTAACGGGATTTTACCGCGAAAGCAATACATTGCTGTTTACATCATGTCTGGAGTTAACAACTACAAGGACTTGCTTGAAAAACTCGGCAAATTCAAAATGAGCTCAGGTTCATATATTTATGTCAACAAACTTGAAGATATCAACCTTAATATTCTGGGAGAAATAATTTCAGCATCAGTTTCCGACATGAAAAAATTATACAAGGCTGATTATTCAGTTTGATTTGCCTGTATGAATGCATGCATGAAAGTGAAAATTAATACCTCCCGATAATCCGTTGGGTTGTTACTTCCAAAATGAAAAAAGTTGGTGGCCTGCAACAAACATCAGATCCGGAATCCGGAGAGCACGGTCAGGTTCTTGACTTATAAAACATAATTGACTAATTTTGATCGGAAGGTTCCTGCACATCTCAAAACAGGAAACAAGAATACCGTGTAATAATCATAAAAGAAACAGATATATACATGGCTCATGATGTATTTATAAGTTATTCCAATAAAGACAGAAGAGTTGCTGATACCGTTTGTTCGGTCCTTGAGAAAAACCGGATCAGATGCTGGATTGCGCCTCGCGATATTACTCCCGGAGTACCGTTTGCAGAAGCCATCATCGACGGAATAAATGGATCAGAAGTATTCGTACTTATCTTTTCGTCAAACTCGAATCACTCCAGCCAGGTCATTAAAGAGGTAGACCGGGCAGTACATCACGGTCTGGCCATTATACCCCTTCGCCTGGAGGATATTCTCATGTCAAAGCAGCTTGAGTATTATGTCAGCGATGTCCACTGGCTTGATGCTTTAACCCCGCCCCTGGAAAAACACATTGACAAATTAAGGAAGGTGGTCCAGATGCTGCTCAGGATGGATGAGGCTGACAAAGATGATATTAAAGAGGCCATCAGGGTGGGTATGGATGAGCAGGCGGAGCCGTACAGGCAAAGCAGGAGAATTCTCCCGAAAAGGATTCTCATCCCGGCAGTACTTTTAGTTCTTGTTGCAGTTGTAGCTGGTGTGGTTTTGCTATTTAATCGGCAGGCAGATATAAAATGGGCAAGGGAGGAGGCATTGCCCGAGATAGAGAGGATGATCGACGAAAATGATGTATGGAGGAACCTGGCAGAACCTTATCTTCTGGCCGAGAGGGCTGAGGCTATCCTTGGGAATGATCCCCGGCTTGCTGAACTTTTCTCAAAAATATCACTGAACATCGACGTCATAACCGATCCTCCGGGAGCGAAAGTATTTATCAAGGATTACAGGAAGCCCGATGACGAGTGGAAATTGTTGGGGATATCACCCCTGGAAAAAAGCAGGCTTCCTGTCGGGATCTTCCGGTGGAAACTTGAGAAAGAAGGATACGGGACAGTCCTGGGGGCTGCATCCAGTTGGCGAATGCTCGGTTCGGAAGGAAAGCCGGGGCAAGTGGGTCCGAATCCTTTTATCAGAAAAATGGACAGGATCGACAGCATACCTGATAAGATGGTGCGGGTTCCTGCAACTAATGCCCGTATGGGCCATGTGGAAGATTTTTTCATAGGCATGTATGAAGTTACAAACAGTGAATACAAGGCATTTATTGATGCCGGAGGGTACAGGGAGCCTGAGTACTGGAAGCACAAATTCGTAAAAGAGGGCAGAGAACTATCTTGGGAAGAGGCTATCAGTGAATTTGTTGATCAATCCGGTCAACCGGGACCATCTACATGGATAGGCGGTGATTTCCCCTCCGGTCAGAGTGACTACCCTTTATCGGGAGTAAGCTGGTACGAGGCTGCCGCCTATGCCGAATACTCAGGTATGAACCTGCCAACAACAACGCATTGGAACGTGGCAAGAGGCGCATTTACACCCATGATACAGGTCTTCCAGTTGGGAGGCTTCGCACTGCTTGCCCCTTTCAGCAATTTTGGAAGCAGCGGACCGGTAGCAGTCGGTTCACTTCCCGGCATCACCCCATACGGTGCATATGATATGGCAGGAAATGTCAGGGAGTGGTGCTGGAACAAAACAGCTGTCGGAAGAGTTATAAGGGGAGGTGCCTGGGATGACAACACGTATGAATTCGGCCTTCAGGGACAGGTTCCTGAAATGGACCGCTCACGAAAGAACGGACTTAGACTTGCATACTTTCCTGAGATTGACTCCTTACCCCCGGAACTCTTCGATCCGGTTAATCTGTCCGAACAAACGGACCCCAGGAAAATCAAACCTGTCAACGATGATATTTTTAAGGTTTACCTCGAACTCTTCTCATATGATCCTGCCGATCTGAATTCGCAAGTGGAGTATCATACTGAGAGTCCCGGCGGATGGATCAGGGAAAAAGTGTCTTACGATGCACCGTACGGTGGTGAACGGATCACTGCATACCTTTTCCTTCCTCAGAATGTTACCCCTCCATATCAGACTGTAATATACTTCCCCGGCAGCGCCTCAGCAAGTATGTCCACAAGCGATCAACTGGAGGAATATTATGAGTTCCCTATGTTTCTCTCATATCTTGTCAGGAACGGGCGGGCTGTATTATGGCCGGTTTACAAGGGGACTTTCGAACGCGGTAAACCGGAACTAGCAGCAATCCACGCGGGAAACGAATCGCATGCCTTCACTGAATTTATGGTTCAGGTTATCAAAGACTTCCGGAGAAGCGTCGACTATCTCCATACCCGGGCTGATATCGATACCGGCAAAATAGCCTTCTATGGCATGAGCTGGGGAGGCTGGTTCGGGACTGTCATACCGGCTGTTGAGGATCGCCTGGCTTTGAATATTCTGGTTGGGGGAGGTTTGAATGCCAGTGGCAGGCCGGAGGTAAACGCAATAAATTATGTTTCCAGGGTAACTATTCCGACCCTGATGCTGAACGGGATTTACGATAGGTGGATCGACCAGGAAATAAGACCCATGGCCGAACTGCTTGGAACACCACCTGAACATAAACAGATAATATTCTACGAAACCGACCATATACCCCCGAAAGCCGAGTACATCAGGGAGACACTTGCCTGGCTCGACAAATACTTTGGCCCGGTGAGATTGTCTGACTTACTTAAAACACAAAACAACAGGTAGTACAAAAGCCCGAACATTGGCCTTGCTTCTTTGTTTAATGAAAGTGAACTGACTTTTCACTTAACACAGATACCATGTCAAACGTTCTAACAAACAAGGAGTTGTCACCTGATCTACGCGATGAGCTCCTCAGAACCTTGAAAAACCGTTTTGAGAAAAACATGCATCGCCATAAAAACATTGAATGGACTGCATTAAATGCAAGGCTGCAATCTGCAAGTCCAGGGAAACTTTGGTCACTTAATGAAATGGAGAGAACCGGAGGTGAACCGGATGTAGTTGGGCATGATAAGAAGACCGGAGAGTATATTTTCTATGATTGCTCGCCGGACAGTCCGGCGGGACGCAGAAATGCCTGTTATGACCCTGAGGCGCTGGAGGCAAGGAAATCATTTAAGCCTGCAGATAACGCCATGGGGATGGCAGAAGCCATGGGCATAGAGCTGTTGTCGGAGGAACAATACCGGGAGCTGCAGGAGCTCGGTGATTTTGATACCAGAACGTCAAGCTGGATAAGGACACCTTCCGGAATAAGGAAGCTTGGCGGCGCCCTCTTTGCCGACCGCCGCTACGGCCATGTCTTCGTCTATCACAACGGAGCCTCTTCATACTATGCCGCCAGGGGGTTCCGCGGCTCACTAAGGGTCTGATGCCCAAATACTGATCACAGGATTGTAAGCGACATGATGAAATGCCTGAAGAACTGGCCGCACCTCAGGACTAAAAGATAAGGGTCAGGGTGAGGTACTTTACCATTAATCCCAGAACAGTGCAGATCACTGTGTCCCTGATCCTGTGCCGCAACATTCCTGCGGCAAGGGAGATAACAGGAGAGGAGAGGGGCAGTGAGTTGAAGACAAAAATTGTGACGTTGCCGTATTTTTCGATATACTTTTCCGCCTTCACATAACGTTTCCGGCCAATCAAATTATCTATGAACCTGTTGCTCATGAGCAGACCAATGGAATAATCGATTGACTGCGAGAAGAGTGCCGTGCCGATAGCCACGGCATTCAGCGCCGGCACGCTGATATCGCCCTGGAGGTAATATATGAATGCCACCTCCACCGGCATGAAAAGAAAGAAGAGATAGCCGCAGGCATTCACAATTGCAAACGACAACATCCCCTCATCGCGTGAACCATAATATATATCTTTCCCCACGGTCATAGATGCTATCGCTATGGCTGACATCACCAGCAGGACTGCAATGACGATACGCGTTATCTCAGCTTTGCTCTTCTTTACCATTACCATCGGCTGAAAGGTTTGACAGAGAGGGCTGAGTTATAGTATCTCGGGTCACCTGAGACTTCCTGGCCCAGCCACGGAGGCTTTTCAAAGGCCTCATCAGCAGATCCGAGCTCGATCTCTGCCATAACGAGTCCACTGTTCGCACCGTGAAAGACATCCACCTCGACGATATGCCCTCTGTAAGGCACCAGGTACCGGGTCTTCTCCACCGGGAAGGGCTCGCAGAGCTTCATCAGATCCCTGGCATCGTCAACAGCGATCTCCTTCTCCCACTCATACCTCTCAATGCCTGACTTATCCGATCTCCCCTTGATGGTGATGTACCCCTTATCACCACGGATACGCACCCTCACGGTGCTGCCCGGCGACGAAGAGAGATACCCCTGAACTATCTCAGACGATTCCGTGGCTTCATTCCTGAACTCACCACAGACAAGAAACTTTCTTTCAATCTCGGATGACATATTATGAAAATAAAGATACACCTTAAGATGAAAAAAGAAAGAATCATAAATTTTTTTTGCGTTTTTTCGTTTTTTCTGATTTTTGTGTACTTTAGCGTCCGAAATGATGAGAACATACGCAGCATACAGCTTTTCTTTTTACTTTTTCTATTACCATCCGGAAAGAGGGACTGAATAGTTGTATATCTGTGTAAAAGAATAAGAAATATGATGAAGGCAGTCCCGCAGAAGCGGGACTTTTTTTTTTATAGGAATGCAGATGAAAACAGGAGAGGAAAAGGTCAGTGTGGCGATCCAGGGCGTGCGTGGGTCATTTCATGATATAGCGGCAGTTGAATTTTTCGCGGGGAAGGAGATAACCACCGTACCATGCGACACCTTTGATGATCTGTTCCGCCTGGTAAGGGAAGGGAAGGCCGGTTACGGCATCGTGGCCTTCGAGAACTCCGTTGCAGGAAGCATCCTTCCCAACTACGAGTTGCTTCGCAAGTCGCAACTCACCGTGACAGGAGAGATATATCTCCGCATCATCCAGAACCTGATAGCCCTTCCGGGACAGCAGTTGTCTGATATAACTGAGATACACTCTCACCCCATGGCCATACAACAGTGCAATGTCTTCCTGGATAAGATGAGGAAGGTGGGGGTGAAGGTGGTTGAGACCATTGACACCGCCCTCAGCGCCAGGCTTATCAGCGAGCAGCAGCAGCATGGCATTGGCGCTATAGCAAGCAGCAGCGCCGCAGCTATGTACAACCTGGGTATCATTAAAAAGGAGATTGAGGCTGACAGGCAGAACTTCACACGGTTCCTGATTATATCAGGTAGAATGAACGGGGCTCCCGTCATCAGCCAGGAAAACAACTCTGACAAGGCGATGGTATGCTTCTCACTGCCCCATAAGGTAGGCTCACTGTCGCAGGTGCTGTCGGTCCTTGCCTTCTACCAGGTCAGTCTGACAAAGATCCAGTCGCTGCCTATTGTTGGAAAGCCCTGGGAGTACCTGTTTCATATCGACTTGGTATTTAGCGACTTTCAGCGTTACCGCATGGCTCTCGATGCCATCAGGCCGTTGACCGAGGGGCTGGAGATAGTCGGTGAATTCAGGCAGGGGATAATGCCTTATGCTTCCGGACAAAACTGAAGATAACCCAAACCGCTACAATTATGGAGAAACCAGTTATAAAAGCAGCCTCACGCACCGGACTTGTGAATGAGTACTACTTCTCGACCAAGCTGGCCGAGATCGCCCGCATGAGACAGCAGGGCATTGACGTCATAAGCCTGGGTATTGGCAGTCCTGACATGCCCCCTGCGCCCGATGTAATTGAGGCACTCGCCAGGAACGCCTCTGACAGTCGCAACCACGGCTACCAGAGTTACAGGGGTATACCCGCGCTGAGGATTGCCTTTGCGTCGTGGTACATGAATTATTTCAGGGTGGCGCTGGACCCGGATACGGAGATACTGCCGCTGATTGGTTCGAAGGAGGGGATAATGCACATCAGCATGGCCTTCCTCGATCAGGGTGATGAGGTGCTGGTGCCTGACCCCGGTTATCCGGCTTATGGCGCTGCCACGAAGCTGGCGGGAGGCCTTCCCAGGTGCTATGACCTTAAAGAGGAGAACGGCTGGATACCTGACATTGAGGCCATTGAGGCCTCAGGGGTGGAGAGGGTTAAGATAATGTGGATTAACTATCCCCACATGCCAACGGGCACCAGGGCCACCCCGGCGCTCTTTGAGCGGCTTGTCTCCTTCGCCCGCAGGCACAGTATCCTTCTATGCCACGACAACCCCTACAGTTTTATTCTGAACAATGAACACCTGAGTATCTTCTCCGTTCCCGGGTCGCGTGACGTCTCGCTGGAGCTGAATTCGCTCAGCAAATCGCATAACATGGCAGGGTGGAGGATAGGGATGGTTGCCGGCAACAGTTCCTTTATAAATGACATCCTGAAGGTTAAGAGCAACATGGACTCCGGCATGTTCCAGCCGCTACAGGCTGCTGCCGCGGAGGCTCTGGCAGCACCGGAGGGATGGTATGCACAGGTCAACGAGGTCTACCGCAGGCGCCGTAACAGAGCCGCGGAGATAATGAATGCCCTCTCCTGCACCTTTGACCCCGCCCAGTCGGGGCTCTTCCTCTGGGGGAAAATCCCGGGCCAGTTCATGGATTCTGTTGAGATGACGGAGAAACTTCTGCATATGAATCATCTCTTTATCACTCCCGGTTCGGTCTTCGGTGACAACGGAAAGAGATACATAAGGATATCGCTCTGCTCAACTGAGGAACTCCTCACTGCTGCACTGGAAAGAATTAACTCAAACAAAAAGGCAATAACCAACCAAACAACGTAAAATCAAATGTCTGCGAATATATGTATAGTAGGTATGGGGCTAATAGGAGGCTCCCTGGCTCGAAGCCTCAGGCTCAACGGCTTCTCCGGCAGGATCACCGGTGTGGAGAGCAATCCTCATCATTGCACCATTGCAATGTACCGGGGTCTGGCCGACGAGTTCCTGCCGCTGGAGGAGGCTGTTGAGCTATCGGAGATCATCATCCTCTGTGCTCCTGTTGATGTCAACTGTCAGCTTCTGCCCCGCGTTCTCGATCTGATCCGGGGAACGTCAAAGGTGGTTACTGACATGGGATCGACCAAGGCTGACATAGCTGCCGTAGCCGCAGCCCATCCTGCACGGGGCAGATACGTGTCAGCCCATCCTATGGCAGGTACAGAGCATTCCGGTCCGGCGGCAGCCATTGACAGGCTCTTTCATGACAAGGTGGCCATCATATGCGATCCCAGGCGCAGCGACGAAGATGCGCTGGAGCTGATAACAGCGCTGTTCCAGTCGTTTAACATGCATATCCGTTATATGAAGTCATCAGACCACGATGTGCACGTGGCTTACGTGTCTCACATATCTCACATAACCTCCTTCGCCCTTGCGCTGTGCGTCCTCGAGAAGGAGAAGAACACCGAGAACATAATGTCTCTTGCCGCCGGAGGGTTTGAGAGCACGGTGCGCCTCTCCAAGAGCAGCGGTGAGACCTGGGCTCCGATCTTCATTGGTAACTCGGGTCCCATACTTGAAGTTATTGACACCTATATCGAAAAGATGAGCCTCTTTAAAAAATATATAGAGAATGCCGACCAGGCCTCACTGAGAGACCTGATGAGATCGGCAAACGAGATAGGCCATATACTAAAATGAAGCACTGAACACACCATGAAAAAAGAGACCATTACACCAACGAATAAGAAACTGGATATCACTCCGATAGAGGAGTGGTCCGTATATAAGCAACGGCCCCTGATGATTGCAGGGCCATGCAGTGCCGAGAGCGAGGAGCAGGTGATGCTCACCGCCGCCGGGCTGGCAGCCACGGGCAGGGTTGACCTGTTCCGTGCCGGCGTCTGGAAGCCGCGCACCCGTCCTGACCAATTTGAAGGCGTTGGCACCGTCGGGCTGAAATGGCTGCGGCAGGTGAGGGAGGTGTATGGCCTCCCCGTCTCCGTAGAGGTGGCTACGGAGAAACACGTCTATGAGGCATTAAAGCATGGTGTTGACGCTGTCTGGATAGGGGCACGCACAAGTGTCAATCCGTTTGCCATGAATGAGATAGCCTCTGCTCTCAAGGGGGCTGAGGTCATGGTCTTCATAAAAAACCCTGTCAATCCCGACCTGGAACTGTGGATAGGGGCGGTGGAGCGGATAAGCAGGGCAGGTATCACCCGTATTGCCGCCATCCACCGCGGATTCTCATCGTGGGAGAAGAGCGCCTTCCGCAACCAGCCACGGTGGCAGATACCTGTTGAGATGCGCCAGCGCATACCTCTCCTGCCGATGATTTGCGATCCGAGTCACATGGGTGGCGACAGGACCTTCATAGCCGACCTGTCGCAGAAGGCGATGGACCTTAACTACGACGGTCTGATGATTGAGTCGCATATCGATCCGCCAAACGCACTGAGTGACAGGAAGCAGCAGGTCACGCCTGAGGAACTGACAGGGATACTTGACAGCCTGGTGCTCAGGTCTCCTACAAGCGATGACCCTGAGTTCCTTGAGACGATTGAGGACCTTCGCAGCCAGATAGATGTATATGATAACCTGCTCCTTGATATCCTCGAGAGCCGCATGCAGGTGGCAGAGACAATAGGGAGATACAAGAAGGAACATAACATCACCATACTGCAAAGCACCAGGTGGAAGGAGGTGAAGAACAACGCGGTGGACAAGGGGGTAAGAAAGGGGCTGACCCCGGAGTTCATTCAGACTTTCCTGGAGGCGATACACCAGGAATCAATCAACCATCAGATGAAAGTGATGAAAGAAGATTAAATTAGCATTCCGGCAAACAGAACAAATTTTCTAATTATCAGCTGATCAATGGAGATCACCGTTCATCCGTCGAACCTTAAAGGAATGGTTGAGGCGCCCCCAAGTAAAAGCGTCACGCAGAGAGCAATAGCTGCCGGTCTGCTGGTGCGTGGAACTACGGTGATCCATGATCCCTCTTTCTGCAACGACTCCCTTGCTGCCATCAGGATGGCCGGGGCGCTGGGGGCTACCGTATCCACAGACAACAACCGTATTACTATTGAATCGGGTCCCGTTAGTGCTTCACCCCTTACGCTGCACTGCGGGGAGTCGGGATTGGCACTGCGCATGTTTTCACCGGTTGCGGCATTGCTTTCAGACCGGGTGACTCTCAGCGGCGGAGGATCTCTGTTAAAGAGACCCGTAAAGATGATCAGCGAGGCTCTCAGCCAGTTGGGGGTGACAGTGATGACCAACAATGGCTTTCTGCCAGTTACTCTCAGTGGCAGGCTCAGGGGAGGCAGGGTCAAAATTGACGGCTCCACCGGATCGCAGCTTCTGACGGGACTGCTTATGGCGCTGCCGCTGGCAGGGGAGGAGAGTATAGTTGAGGTGACTGACCTGAGAAGCAGACCATATATCAGCCTGACCCTTAAGTTGCTGGAGGATTTCGGCATAAGGGTTGAGAATAACGGCTTCAGCCGCTTTGTCATATCCGGGAACCAGGAGTACCACCCGCGTGAATACAGGGTTGAGGGCGACTGGAGCGGTGCTGCTTTCCTGCTTGTTGCAGGAGCAATTGCAGGTGCCGAGGAGGAGGGAGTCACAGTCAGTAACCTGGATGTCAGCAGTATGCAGGCCGACAGGGCTATCATGAAGGCGCTGAGGGATGCCGGTGCCCGTCTGACAATAAGCGCATCATCTATCAGCGCAGCGAGGTCAGAACTCAGGGCATTCACCTTTGATGCCACCGACTGTCCGGATCTGTTTCCGCCGCTGGCTGCGCTGGCGACCCGTTGCAGCGGGACAAGCCGCATCCGGGGCGTGGGTCGGCTGGCACACAAGGAGAGCGACAGGGCAGGAGCGATAGCAGATATACTGGAGATGACAGGTAACAGGGTGCGCTTCGGAGGTGATGAGATGCTCATCACCGGAGGTGATATCCAAGGTGCGGTTGTATCATCGCATAATGACCACCGCATTGCCATGATGGCAGCCGTTATGGCCACCGTGGCCGCCGGGCCGGTGACAATAACAGGGGCTGAAGCGGTGGACAAATCGTTCCCTGAGTTCTATGACGCCCTGACCCGCCTCGGCGCAATCACCGGTTAACGGCTTATCGCGGCCGTATCTCCCTGCGCATGAATATATAATAGGAAAGCACGAAGCTTACTATGGTTCCTGCAACCAGTCCTGTAACCTGCGGCCACACAAGCATAATGCTCTGCCCGAGAGGCAGGGGTCCGGGGAGAGTGCCTATCATCTGTTCCATGGTAAGGGGGCCCAGACTTCGCACGGAGGGCATCAGCAACGTAGTCGTCGCTTCGCTGAAGAGCTGGTTGGGCATCACCCTCAGCAGAGTAAGACGTAACTGCTCAAATGCAACAATATACTGGGGCGATGCTGTAGGGCCAGGCTCGAGTGACTTTGTTACAAGACTGACTATCAGCGGATAAAAGACCGAGAAGAATATCCATATTGCTATTGCCGACAAAGCTGCTGTGGCAGGCTGACGGAACAACACCGAGAACAGGATTGACAGGTTGAGCCAGAAGGCTACGTAAACGATACTCAGAACTATAAAAAGGAGTATCCGCATGAACTCCTCCGCTGTTGGAGGAATGCCTATTGATACCAGGCCAGCCCCCATAACAAGCAGTCCGAGTGCAATCAGCATTACACTGATGACGGTAAGAGCCGCCGCAAACTTGGCATTGATGATATAGTCACGGTGTATCGGTTGTGACATGATGCGACTGATAGTACCCCTGTTATGCTCGGAGTTGATTGCATCAAACCCCAGCCCTATACCCAGCAGCGGCCCGAGGAAGCTTATGAAGACGGTGAATGACGGCATAGTGCCGTCAGAGAGTGTAAAGAGCCTGAGAAAGAAGAAAGTGCCCTCGGGATCATTAGGCTTTACCGCCCCGGAAAAATTGGTCATGGCAGTATACAACGACCCGAGACTTGTGAGGATGATGATGCCAATGAGTATTACGAACCTCCAGCTTCTTATGTGATCAGCCATCTCCTTCTCCATAATCACCCGGAAGGGAGGTTTAACTCTGTTGCTGCTTCGGAAAAGTTTACCGGCTAATGTCAAAACTGCATTATTCATGTTCTTCACCTCCTTCAAAATAGCGGAAATAAATATCGTCAAGACCATATTCACGTTTGCCTGCTGACTCCACTGGAAATTCCGGGCCAAACAACCGGGATGCAAGTGTCTGTATGTCTCCTGTTGCCAGCAGTTTCCCTCCGACGAACAGTCCCACCCGGTCACACACCTGCTGTACCTGGTGCAGGTGATGCGAGGAGAAGATCACGGTTATACCCTGCTCCCTGCTCAGCTCCACTATCAGTTCGAGGAATGCCTTTACACCGGAAGGGTCTATTCCCAGTGTAGGCTCATCAAGGATGATCACCTCAGGCTCCTTTATCAGTACATCGGCCAGTCCCAGCCTTTGGCGCATGCCGCGCGAATATTTGCCTGTCTTCTTATTCTCCTCGCCGGCCAGTCCAACCCGTTCAAGCAAGAGGGTGGCCTTTTCCCTCGCAGCAGAAGGAGAGAAGCCGTTCAGCCGGGCGGTATAGGTAAGGTTCTCCATACTGGTCATGTCATCATAGAATCCCACCTCCTCAGGCAGGTATCCCACCTTTTTCTTAACCCCTACGGGGTCAGTGGTGGGATCAAGACCGCATATCCTTACATTCCCGGCGTCAGGTTCCGTCAGCCCCAGCATCATAAGTATCGTGGTCGATTTGCCGGCGCCATTAGGTCCCAGTAGCCCGAAAATCTCTCCCTTTCTGATAGTGAGATCAAGATCTCCTACAGCAGTGAACTGACCGTACTTCCTGGTCAGTCCTCTGATTTCGATTATATTTCCGGCCACGGCTACCTCCTTCCATACTTCCGGAACAGATACCATACCGTGCCAATGGCTGCCACAATGGCCAGAATACCGACCCATCCCCACAGCATCGGAGTACGAACTGACATCCTGAATGATGCTTTTGCTGAGGTCTCGGGTGTTCTTGCTTCGAGGTTGGTCATATAATCGCCGGGAATGGCCTTTTTATCTGCTTTTATTGTTGCCCTGACGCTGGTTTCCCTGCCGGCAAGAATTGTTTCGATCTCCTTTGGTTCAAAGGTCACCTCCCAGTTCACGGGGGCAGAACTGCTCATCGTGACGCCTGAAAGGAGTGAGGTGCCTGTGTTTTTCACCACGAGGTCGATATGTTTTTCCTCGCCTGCCGTTATATTCGAGCTAAGCATTCCTGTGGGCGTTGTCAGTTCAAGCCCGTAGGTCCCGGTGATGACGGCCTCCAGGGCCAGCTCACCTGATGAAGATCCGGCAAGGGCCCTGACAGGGATTGAATATTTTCCCTCCTCCACCTGGTCAGCGGGATTCACTTCTATGGTGATGCTGACGGTTCCGTTGGGTTCGGCCTCAACCGAGGTAACCTGCTTGCCGTTGGTCTTGAAGGTAAGAGTCCAACCTCTGGGCACCTCGCCCTGAAGGGCATAGGTCAGTTTCTCTCCAGTGCGGTTTCGAAGATCGGCATTATAGGTGAAGGTAGATCCCGAATGGCCTTCCATGTTTGCCTGCCTGGAGGTGAGCTCCGTTTTATAGGTGCCCTGCTCGGAGATATTTACAGTAAGAGGCAGGATGTGATCAGTTCCCGCAACAACATTTATTCTGTAGTTACCCTTGTTTACCTGGAAGGGTACCTCAACATGAAGCGATATGCTCTTCTTCTCGGCTGGAAGCACTGAGACCTGCTTAACGTTCCATGCACCTGACTTGAGCGTGTAACTCCAGTTCCGTGGAAGGTTTGTTACAGCCAGGTCAAGTGTTTCCAGATTATCTCCGTTGTTTATGACATCAATTGTGAAGTCAATAGATTCCCCGGGGGAGATGGAGATCTTAGTAAAGGGAGTATACAGCAGAACGCTGTCTTTTTCAGAGACGGCGCCTTGGCCGTAAGCAACTATCCCGGTTAAAAGGATAGAAAAAAGAGCAGTAAGTTTCTTTGGTGTCGACATAAGAATTTCCTCCTGTTTTCTTTGCATTTTTCATACGGAATGCAAATTTAAAAAGAGGAGATTCACATTTCCAACAGGTGATGGATCCCTGAAAACCGGTTGCGATGGGCCGGCCTCATATTTTTAATTGAAACAGAATAATTTATGCGCTTAATGTGCTCACTGTTAAAGTTTTCTTAAAATTTCGATAAGTTAATTGATTTCCGTTTTGGCGGCATATTGTGCTAATTGTCTGGTAAAAACTCCAGGGCTAGCCTATTGCAGATTTGAGAAAAAGTTATAAACTAGATGCAATTGACCGGCGGACATACTTAATCACAGATACGAAGTTTTTTGATTTTCTAACCCCCAAATCAATTGACTATGAAAAATGCCCTGATCAAGATCATTGCGGCCATGGCAGCCGGGATTTTCTGTATGTTGCTTCTTGTCAGTTGTAAGAAGGATACCGATGATAAATTGACTGACATTGACGGCAATGTTTACAAAACAATATCAATAGGAGGAAATATCTGGATGGCAGAGAACCTGCGGACCACAAAATTCAGGGATGGCACAGCCATTCCCCTGGTAACCGGTGAGGCCGAGTGGGCTGCACTCACTGGCGCCGCCTACTGCTGGCCGGAAAACAATGCCTCCAATAAAGGTACTTTCGGAGGACTGTACAACGGGTATGCAGTTTTTGAAACGCGTGGACTCTGTCCGACAGGCTGGCATATACCAACCGATGGGGATTGGATTGATCTTGAATTGGAGCTTGGTATGCCGCAGGCAGAAGCCTTTCTTGATGCTATCCGTGGCGAAGATCAGAATGTGGGTGGGAAGTTGAGGGCGACGATCAATTGGGATGCGTCAAGCGCAGTTGCAGACAACAGCTCAGGATTCTCCGCCTACGGCACCAGCTACAGGAGGCCCCCCGGGGAACTCACGGAATACAGGTTATGGACAGGTTACCTGACAACCACACCTGCAACATTA
>CAZHTG010000008.1:20184-41166 GCA_964535795.1 uncultured Rikenella sp. | reverse complement strand
CAACATTAAAGGAATCGACCGGCATGAGCAAGACAGGGAATATGGCTATTCCGTACGCTGTGTAAAAGACTGATCAAGGTTTATACATACAAAAATGAGTGTCCCGTTTACTTTTAATGAGTTTCTGGATATGCTGGCACGGTTCAACACCAACTGGTGGCCGGTGCATCTGATCATGTATGCACTGGTGTCTGCCAAAATATATTCTTATCATACCAGTTGTCTACGCTTTAACCGGTTTTGTTCCTGTTATTCTGGGAATTGTCGAAGATATCGGTTTGATTGTGGCGGGTATTGTAACCGGACTGCTTCTTGTATACCGGGACCGGAGTTCACGCCGTAACAAGTAGGAAATTATTGAGCTTAATTAGCTTTAATTAAGTATCTTTTCTTCCTGAAATGTTAATCATACTTTCAGGTCAACTATGTCTGTCACATCCATTATCCTGATTGTCGCAGCCGGGGTGGCGTTATTGTTACTTCTGGTGTTGAAGGCCAGGATCAACGCATTCATATCACTTCTCATCACTTCAATCTTTGTGGGGATCCTTGCCGGCATGCCGCTTAAGGAGGTGACTGCTGCCATCCAGAAGGGGATGGGTGAGACACTTGGCTTCATTGCCGTGGTTGTGGGACTGGGCGCCATTTTCGGTCAGATCCTTGAGAGCTCAGGAGGGGCACATGCGCTTGCAAACTACCTGCTTAAGAAATTCGGACAGGGCAGGGCATCATGGGCAATGATGTTTACCGGGTTCATTGTCGCAATTCCGGTCTTCTTCGACGTCGGTCTTATTATTTTCATCCCTATCATCTATGCCCTGGGAAGGGATACCGGCAGATCACTTCTCTTCTTCGGCATACCGTTGCTGGCAGGTCTGGCGGTAGCTCACAGCTTCATACCCCCAACGCCAGGGCCTGTAGCCGTCACAGAGATAATCGGTGCAGACCTTGGATGGGTGATCCTGCTCGGCCTGATGTTGGGGCTGCCCACGGCAGTAATTGCAGGACCGCTCTTCGGAAGATTCATCTCCGGCAGGATAAAGATTGATCCGCCGGTCGCTATAAACAATGCAGGCGATGTGGAAGCCTCCCGGAGCGGATTACCCTCGTTCTGGATGGTAATGGTTCTGATCGTGACCCCTCTGTTGCTGATCGTTGTAAGCACGCTGACAGGCATACTGGTCAAAAACGGAAGCCTGTCTTCATCAACAGTAACAGAAATTCTGATATTCATCGGCCATCCCTTCTCTGCGCTGATAATAGCCACACTCCTCGCAATCTGGCTGCTGGGCATCAGGCGGGGAATGTCACGCGACCGGATCATGAACCTCAGCTCAAAGGCACTTGGACCGGCAGGAATTATAATCCTCGTCACAGGAGCAGGAGGTGTTCTGAAGGAGGTTCTGGTTCAAAGCGGCATCGGGACCACCCTGGCCGACTCAGTGGCCGGGACGGCTCTTTCGCCAATCCTGCTGGCATGGATAATAGCAGCTGTGGTTCGCGTCACGCAGGGATCAGCCACCGTTGCCATGATCACCGCTGCAGGAATTGTAGCGCCAATTCTGCCTGCTTTTGCATTAAGCGATCCTCACAGGGCACTGATCGTCATTGCCATATCTTCGGGGGCAACAATCGCATCACATGTCAATGACAGCGGCTTCTGGCTGGTAAGCAAGTACTTCGGCATGAATGAGAAGCAGACCCTTCAGTCATGGACCGTGATGGAAACCATTATTTCCATATGCGGACTTGCTTTTACTCTAACAGCAAGTCTGATTATCTGAAGGCTTTACCGGAATAACGTCTGACTGGCGTAAGCTGACCCTGCAACAACCGAGAGTTCATTATCTTCTAATACGGATTGGTTTTTTGACCAATTTTTTATGCCATGAGCAGCATTTCCGAAAATATAGTATCTATTAATCTGAAAGAGGAAGCTGTTATTTATTTCGCTTAATTATGACATAATAATTGTTTTTACCAATACAAGTTTCATAACTTAGCTTATTGAATAAAGCCCTGAAGGTATATAAGGAAAACGATTCCGATATTGATTTATATTGTATGTTCCAATTTGTTTAACTTTCCTTAACCAACTCCTGAAAACATGAAAAATCTGTCTTGTTTTTCGCCTTAACTGATGCCTCGCCGCAGTCTGTTGACTCCGGCCGGATTGTTTTCGAAAGAATTTTTTGTTAACCAACTTAAAACCAGCTTATGAAAAAACTAATCATGATCATGGTAATGCTGCTATGCGGGTTACAGGCAGTGTTATCACAAAGAACCATTTCAGGCAAGGTAACAGACGCCACCGATGGCACAGCGCTAACCGGGGTTACTGTTATCGTTAAAGGACTGACTGTGGGATCATCAACGGATGTTGACGGCCTGTACAGGATCACTGTCCCGGCAGGCAACAATATCCTTGTCTTCTCAATGATCGGCTACAACGATTACGAGCTGACCCTGGGATCACAAAATACCTATGACGTACCACTCGAGCCCAGTACCGAGATAATAGAGGATGTCGTGGTGACTGCCCTCGGTATTAAGCGTGACAAGAAGGCCCTGGGTTACTCGGTCAGTTCAATCAAGGCCGCCGAGATAACCGTGGCCGGAACACCCCAGAACGCTTTGGCATCACTCTACGGCAAGGCCGCAGGTGTGGGAATACAGCTTGGCACAGCAGGGCCGACCGGTGGGGTCAACATCAAGATCAGGGGCTCAGCCGGCCTTGATGTAAGCACCAAAACACGGCCTCTTTTTGTTGTTGACGGTGTGCCCATCTATGATGAGAACTCCAATATGGCCAACAGGGGTTATGACCCCCTGAACTCGCCCGACTACGGAACAGGTATCAATGACATCAACAGTGAAGACATTGAGTCGATAGAGATCCTCAAGGGAGCCAAGGCCACAGTATTGTATGGAAGCCGTGCTGGAAACGGTGTGGTGATGATCACAACTAAAAAAGGACAATCGACAAGAGGGCTGGGGGTGACACTGACCTACCAGAACACTTTTGAACAGCCGGTGAACACCATCGAGTGGCAGAATGAATTCGGATCAGGGACTTCTGTGTACGACACCATCTACGGCACCAACAAGCTTGGTCAGACGGTCAGGGTGATGAACAACAGCAGGTTCCAATTCGGTCCGGCCTTTGACAACTCGCCCATAATGAACTATGACAGTACAATGACCACCTACAAGGCTTATCCTGATAACTGGATCAACATGTTCAGGAAGACCAACACCAACAGCCTGACAGCTGCCATAGCAGGAGCCAACGAGAAGGGAGCCATGCGCCTCGCCTTTACCACAAGGGACTATAATGGTATGCAGGAGAACTTCTACCAGAAGACTAAGTCGGTCAGCTTCAGCGGCCAGATAAATGCTTCAGAGCTGGCCAGATTTGAAGTATATACAAATATTCATCAGGTCAAGACCCAGAACAGGTATCAGAACCTCGGCAGGCTGGTCTCCTACGGCTTCAACCGCGACCTTGACTACCAGGGGTTGAAGTACCTCTACAAGGACAAATTTGGTCAAAAGGCAGTTCTTGATGACTATGGGTTCCCTATGTCATTTGACCAATATGGGTATATGAACCTTCTCTGGGATCAGCTTGAGAACCGCGACGTAGACGATAAACTACATATTACCGGTGCTATCAAGATGGACCTTCAGTTCACCAAGTGGTTATCGCTTACGGCGAATGCCGGGACCGACTTTACGGACTGGGACTTTACCACCATGAACAAGGTGACAAAACTAATGCCTGTCGTAGAAGGCGGAAGCTATGAGTTCAGCAGGAGAAACATTGTCAACCAGAACTACAACGCATTCCTGAATTTCTCAAAGAAATTCATAGATGATAAACTTGATGTCGTCATTTTTGCAGGACCGGAGGTAACGACCTTCAACGAAACCAACATTGGAGTAAGCACTGTTGGCGGACTGCAGTTTGATGGCTGGTATTCGCTAAACGGGTCAAAAACAACAACCGGAAGCTTCTGGCAGACAAGATCGCATAACCGCAGCTCTTTTACGAACTACAGTGTTCTGGGACAGGCTTCATTCGGATGGGAGAGCACATATTACCTGGAGTTTACCGCACGAAATGACTGGTCATCATTGCTTCCTCCTTCCAACAACTCGTACTTCTATCCGGGGATCTCAGCCACATGGAACTTCAGCTCGACCTTCATGATACCTCAACTGACCTATGGTAAGCTGAGAATGTCATTTGCCGATGTGGGTCGTGCAGCACCGACACCCTACTGGACCAACCGTGACTTCGGAGTGGGGATGGTGGAACGTACCAGCGCCATAACCGTATATGGCCCCAGCGCATTATTTACCAGTGATATCAAAAACGAACGGAAACGCGAGTTTGAAATTGGATTTGACACCCGATGGTTTGAGAAGAAGCCTTTGGTGGCTGAGTTCTCCTACTACACCTCTCACACATATGATCAGATCATGGGCTTGGGAATCACTCCTGCCAGTGGCTTCAGTACCATCAAGATCAATGCGGGTGATGTCAAGAACTGGGGGTATGAGCTCCTGCTTAAATATACCCCGATACGGACAACCAAGCTCACATGGGATGTCACCTTCACCACTGCCAATCAGCGCACAAAGGTTGTCAAGCTCTATCCGGGCATGACGGAATATCGCATCGCGGGCACCAACAGCTATTCGATCATGGCTGTTGAGGGAGAACCTATCGGAGATGTTAAGATGTATGACTATCTGCGTGACGCACAGGGCAACAAGGTCGTTAACAGCTCAGGCCTTTATGTCCGTGATAACGCAAAATTCGTAACCGCTGCCAATATCAATCCTAATTTCATCGGCGGGTTGACAACCGACCTATACTACGGGAAAGTCAGTCTCCACCTCGGGTTTGACTACAAGTTCGGTGGTACCTTCCTGTCACATACCAACTACTACCTGCTGGGTAACGGTCAGAATGTCGAGTCCCTTAAGTACAGGGATGAAGCAAACGGCGGACTCGCATATTATGTGGATGATGCTACCGGCAACCGCATCCCCTGGCAGCATAACCAGGCTGCGCCGGCCGCTGCACGTGACAACATGGTCTATCATGACGGACTCATTCTTGAAGGTGTCAAGGAGGTCTCTGACGGGGTTTATGCCGATAATGATATTATCGTGACTGCAATTGAATACTGGTCAACCTATATACAGGATATGAACGAATGGTTTGCGCCTGACAAGCTGTATAAGAATGATTACATCAAGTTACGGGAAGCCGCAATCATGTATACCATTCCACAGCAGATATCGACCAGGCTCAAGCTGCAGAAGGTGACCCTTTCGCTGGTGGCCAGGAACCTCTTCTACCTTTTTAAAACGATGCCAAACATCGATCCCGAATCTCTGCTCGGCAACGACCAGTTCGTTGAGTATACGCCTCTGCCGCAGCTTCGCAGCTATGGGTTTAAGATTGATGTCAGTTTCTAACCAATTAAGAAATGGATTATATGAAAAAGCTATTGATAATAATTACAGTCTTCGCACTGGCGCTTTCAGCCTGCCAGGATGTTCTGGAAGATGAGTACAAGAACCCGGAGACAGTTAACCCGCCTGAGGAGAAATCAGTGGCCGGAATGTTTTCCGGAATGTTGTACCAGTGGCAGCTGTTTGTACGTGACTACGGTGAATACTGGTGGCAGAACAGCGGATGGGGAATTCCAGCCTATTCCCAGGTTGCACACAGGTATATTACCGACAGGTACTATGCTTACTATGTTGATTACGCCGACGTAGAGACAGGCGTTAACGGGTTTGACCCGAGTGCGGTGGTCAATTCATTCGGGTACCACTACACCAAGGTCAAGGAGTGGGCCCTCATGAAAGAAAAGATTGATGCCATGTCAGAAGCCGAGAGAGATCAGGTGGAAGTATACTACATGCTTGCCACTCTGTTCAAGGATATGCTGGCACTCAGAAGCGTCGACTTCTTCAACAGTATTCCCTACTCTGAGGCCCTGCAGGGTAACGTGGGTATTCTCTACCCTAAGTATGACGATCCGAAGGAGATCTATGTTTCAATCCTGACTGATTTCAAGAATATCTCCGAGAACCTGACGGTCGCCTACAACAAGATGAATGCTGACAACAAGGCCTTTTTTGCGGTGCAGGATGTTGCCCTCAAGGGAGACATAGCCAAGTGGGTACAGTTCATCAATGCACTCAGGCTGCAGTATGGCATCAAGCTTGCCGGTGTTGACCAGGCCACGGGTGTGCCACTCATGGCCAGCGCCCTGGCCAACCTGCCGGATCAGGACCTTTATTTCGGACCCTACTCATATGAATATCCCTCGGGTGGTGGAACCATCATAAGGGGGATGTATGAAAGAACCTATGCCAACTTCATCCCCAACGTCATTATGAAGAGGATGAATCTTAACACCAACACCTATGAACCCGGTATTGACGACCCGCGACTGCCTGTCATAGCGTTGCCCACAAAATTCAATGGCAACCAGGATTACATAGGTGTATCAATGGATTCCGACACTCAGACTCCGTTCTACAATGCAGGGAACAGATACTATCCCTACGGGGACAACATCGAGAGTTCTCTTGCACAGAATGCAGTGTCTATGTACAACTTTGCAACATACTTCATGAATTACGAGAAGTATCCTGCAATAATGATGACAAGAGCCTATGTTGACCTGCTGCTTGCCGAGATAGCCCTTAAGAACTATACCAGCACCGGAAAGAGCGCTGCAGAGCATATGAGAGATGCAGTGGAAAACTCGTGCGACTGGTGGTATATGCTTAACGGTATGAGCGGCTACAGAACCGATCTTGCCGTCCTTCATCCGGTCAAGTCTGAGGCAGACATTTCAACCTATGCCGCGAAGATTGCTGATGACTTCACCGCTGCGGCAGGAGAGGAGAATAAGATGGAGATCATCATGCAGCAGAAGTATATTCATGTGAATATAACCGATGAGTATGACCTGTGGTCAGAATTGCGCCGCACACGTCATCCTCTTCTCGAGCCGTTAGTTCTGAGGGGCGAAATGTATAAGCCATGCCCGGAGCGCCTGCGTTATCCGTCATCCGAGCTTCAGCTTAACGGAGAGAATTTCAAGGCTGTCCAGGATGAGGATGACTATGTCTCACCCATTTTCTGGGTACCGGAGTCAAAAAGAGGAACAGTCTTTTATCTTGACAATGTTCTTCCTCTTAACCTGCCTCCAATCTGATCTGATCCGATTTTGTAAAATAAAAGGGGCGTCCATGCGGGCACCCTTTTTTTTTAACACCCCTTTAACCGTGATGTCGCACCACTGCCGCAGTCTGCTACAGCTCCAAAGAAAAATTTGTCAGCTGTTACTAATCTCCGGCATGTGGGAATTATGTAATTAATAGCTAAAACCATGTAACAGTTTTATTTGCCGGGTGGTTTAATTTTGCCAGTGTAATAGTAATCATTACTAATAATCATACAGTCCGCTTCGGAGAAACCCCGGATATTGTATTGATCGAAATACAGACAGTTTAGGTTAGGGCGTTTTGGGCGGGATTATCCGGAGCGGACTTATTAAATCCAAAAGATCATGAGTTCAGGAAAAGTAGTAGTGGCATTATTGGCCGGAGTAGCTGCCGGCGCAGCGTTAGGGATTCTGTTTGCCCCGGCAAAAGGATCGGAAACACGCAAGGAACTGACCGGAAAAGGGGAGGAGCTTAAGGAATCGATAAAGGAGAAATTCAATGAATTTCTTGATGATATTGCGGAAAAATATGACAAGGTAAGCCAGGAGGTGACTGATGTAAACGATACGGACAGCAGCGCAAAGGAAGAACCTGACAAAAAGACAAAAACCGCTGCGGTTTGATATCTGAATACAATTCAGGATCATAACCGGAAATTGATAGGCCGCAACTATGGATGATAACACCCGGATCATAGATGAGCTGCTGGAAAAAGCTGCAGAATACGGTAAGGCAGAATTGGAGCTGGCCAAGCTGAAAGCTCTTGACAAAGCATCAGATATAGTTTCAGCAAGTGTACCCAGTCTCATAGTCATGTTATCAGCAGGCGTTTTCATGCTGTTCCTTAACCTGGGTATTGCATTATGGGTGGGTGGACTCCTTGGCAATCTCTTTCTCGGTTTTTTTGCAGTAGCGGCCTTCTATGGAATCATCGCCCTGATATTGCATCTCTTCATGCATAACTGGCTTAAGAAAAAGGTCGGCGATTACATCATAAGGCGGGTTCTTAAATAAAAGCAGATGCAGACAATAACTTCAACTGCCGACCTTAAAAGGGCAATTCAATTGCTTGAAGATGAGCACTCTGCCAATGGCAAGCAGTTGAAAGCGCAATTTTATGCCACTTATGAAACCTTCAAGCCTGTCAACCTGCTCCGTAGCACGCTGCATGATATTACTTCATCACCACATATGGTCGATAACATTCTGGGTACAACACTGGGACTGGCTGCCGGTTTGGTTTCAAACGTGGTTTTCAAAGGACTGGCCGGTCCGGGACTCCGAAGAATTATAAGCCCCGTATTGCAGTCAGGAGTCACAAGCTTTGTGGCAAAAAACACCGGCTCACTGAGGTCAATGGGAGAAATGGCCCTTCTGCGGATTTTCCGGAACAAAAGACTGAAATCCGGAAACCGTGACAAATGAAGGGCTGAAGCTGCCGGTTTATGTGAAAGCAAGCATTTTATTAACCGGCATTGCCATTCTTATAGCTATGCTCTATATAGGAAGGAGCATTTTTGTGCCGGTAGTTTTCGCAACCATCCTTGCCATAGTACTCCATCCGGTTGTGAACTTCTTTGTAAACAGGAAAATTAACAGGGTAATCGCTATCATAATTACGCTTTTTCTCACTTTTATAGTCATTGGAGCATTTGGCGCGCTGCTGCTTTCGCAGGCAAACCGTCTGAGCGATTCGCTGCCATTCCTATCAGACAAATTCACAGAAATGCTTGATCAGGCCATTAGCTGGATATCAGGACATTTCGACATAAACGCCCAGAAGCTTGATGACTGGATCTTAAAAACGCGCACTGAACTTATTAATAAAGGCACGGCCGCAATCGGGAACACGCTTGTTTCCATCGGCAACCTGCTGGTGGTGATCTTCCTGATCCCTGTTTACGTCTTTATGCTCCTGTTTTACCATTCGATACTTATCGAGTTTATTCACAGGCTTTTCACTTCGGGACAGCAGAGTAAAGTGAGCCAGCTGGTTACCAATACCAAGACACTCATTCAGAAATATTTGATTGGTCTGATCATAGAGGCCGGGATTATGGCCGCTCTTAATACTGCTGCTCTCTTAATCCTGGGCATAGAATATGCCCTGCTGCTCGGCATCATTGGTGCATTACTGAACATTATACCTTACATAGGAGGAATAGTGGCCGTAGCTATGCCGATGATTGTGGCACTGATAACCAAAGATTCTGCATGGTACCCCGTTTATGTCCTCGTGATCTACTATCTGATCCAGGTTGTTGACAACAATTACATCGTTCCCAAGGTAGTTGCCTCAAAGGTAAAACTCAATGCATTGTTCTCTCTCATGGCAGTATTTGTCGGGGCTGCCATATGGGGGATTCCCGGGATGTTTATATCAATACCACTGCTTGCCGTTGTCAAACTCGTCTGTGACAACGTCGAACCTTTGAAACCCTGGGGGTTCCTGCTGGGCGATACCATGCCACCGCTTATCAGCATCAAGGCAGTATTCAAGAAGCAGGCAAAAGGAACAATATTATAAAGTTCACACAAAATCATCAATCACTAATTCCTTAATTATATGTGAATTATGTAACAAGTAAATACAAACCTGTAACACTTCTTCATTTAATAACCGGCACCTTTACAGTAAATTAAACGGCCCCTGACAAAACGGGGGTGCAACGAAAACCAATAATAAAGAAATGAAACAGAAAATGAGATTATTACCTGTATTACTTGCAGCGTTCCTGATTACCGGCGTTGCCAGTGCACAACACAGTGCTTCGCCTGCCGGACACGTCGTTCTCGGGGTCAAAGGCGGGATAAATTTCTATAATGTTCACAACGACAACAGTACGAGTTACGATCAGAGGACAGGATATAACTTTGGTATTCTTGGCCATATCCATCGCAACAGCGTATGGGCAATTCAGCCTGAACTGGTCTATTCTGCACAGGGTGCAAAAAACCTGAACCTGGGCTATTTGAATGTACCTGTGCTAATTCAATATATGTTTGACAATGGATTCAGGCTTCAGGCTGGCCCTCAATTGGGACTGCTTATCAGTTCAGACAATAATGACAATTGGAACCCGATTGATTTTGCCCTGAGTGTCGGTGCAAGCTATGTGGTACCGGCAACCGGGTTTGGTATTGACTTGAGATACAATCACGGAATAAACGATATAAACAAAAGCAGTGATGTAAAATCAACCAACAGGGGTATCCAGTTTGGACTGTTTTACCTCATTGGACATGACGCCGAAAGAGCGATCCGAAACCTCTAGGAGGTTATTTGCCTATACAGAATTTTGAGAAGATCTGCCCGAGGATATCCTCGGGTGTGATCTTTCCCGTTATAAGCCCAAGATAATAAATTGCCTGGCGCACGTCAGTGGCAACGAGTACAGTGGGTATGCCGTCCCGGAAGCCGTCAAGGACCCTCTGCAGGCTCTCTGAAACATTCTTCAAAGCTTCATAATGTCTGGCATTGGTGACGATATACTGCGGGGCATCAAGACGGCCGATCTCAACAGAAGCCGTCAGCATCTTTTTAAGTTCATCCATTCCGGATGACTTTGTTGCAGATACAAAGACTGCCGGCGAGTCAGACATCTCCACCAGCTCTTTCCTCAGCCCCGCAATCTGTCCGGGACTGGTCAGGTCGGACTTGTTAATCACGATGATTATCTTCGCACCGCTGTCGCCTGTCATCTCTGCCACCGAACGTGCAAAGCCTGCAATACCTTCAGCGCTGTCAGTGGCCTCGGCAACAGCCAGCACTATCCCAGCTGCCTCCAGCTTCAGCATGGTCCGCTCCACACCCAGAACCTCAATTTCGTCATCCGAATGCCTCAACCCTGCAGTGTCAATAAACCTGAAGAGAAGCCCGTTCACATGCAAGACCTCTTCTATGGTGTCTCGTGTTGTACCGGGTATGTCAGAGACGATGGCCCTCTCTTCCTGAAGCAGAACGTTGAGCAGGGAAGACTTGCCCACATTAGGCCTTCCGGCAATGACTACCGGGATACCCTTTTTAATAGCATTACCAAGCCTGAATGATGATGCCAGCCTGTCGACCAGGCTCTTTATCTTAATGACCGTCTCCGTCAATGCAAAGCGATCGGCGAACTGAACATCCTCCTCACTGAAATCGAGCTCCAACTCGATTAGTGAAGCAAATGATAGGAGTTCCATCCTCAGCTTCTCAATCTCTTTCGAGAAACCGCCGCGAAGCTGTGTGGCAGCAAGACGATGCGCCGCCTCTGAATCTGAAGCTATAATATCAGCCACCGCCTCAGCCTGCGAAAGATCCATTTTGCCGTTCATAAAAGCCCTCATGGAGAACTCTCCGGGAATGGCTGTTTGCACTCCCTTCTCAATGAGAATTTCAATGATCCGCTGTTGAATAAAAGGCGATGCATGGCAGCTGATCTCTGCCATTTCCTCGCCGGTGTAGGAGTGAGGTGCCCGGAATAACGAGACAAGTACCTCGTCAATGAATTCTCCCTGCGAAGATATAGTCCCGAAATGCAGACTGTACCCCTTCGCATTGATTATATCTACTTGATTATCAATTGGCTTGAATATTCCGGCCAATGTTTCAATAGTTCCCGGCCCGGAAAGCCTGATCAGAGCTATTGCACCCCCTCCCGAGGTGGCCGGCGCGCATATAATTGTTCCCTTTTGTGCCATAATTTTACCAGGGACAAAGGTAATGTAATTCTACCTCGCGAGGTTATCGGCAATGAAGGTATTGTCGGGTATCGATGCCGACGTATTCACCTGGTCAAATTTGACCCTTGAGCTTCTGCCATTGAAATAATTCCTGGCAAGCATGTCCGTCATGACATACCCCTCTTTTCCCTCGAGAGGCTGGGTGTCCAATATTTCGATTGTCTTGAAAAGTTCACCGTCAAAATTGTAAAAGTCGATCTTCTTTGTCTTCAGGCTGCTCTTGTCGAGGAAAGTCACCTTTCTCGAAAATCCGTACTCATCGGCCTTGTCCTCACTGACAGGTACATTCTCGATAACCCATACGTCGTTTTTTCCTGACTCCGGCAGGTGTCTGATTTTAAAGTCGGCGTTGCTTCCGCTTGACATGTCTGCGTTTGAAAACTCAGAACTCATGAAGCTCTTGCCTTTTTCCGTGCTGACAATCCTTCTTGTCTTTTTCAGAGCCGGAAGGTAGATCCACATATCGTCCTGTGCGTCCTTATTGTCTACAATAAGCATTGCCGTGCCTCTCACATCAGCCGGATCAAGGAACTTCACCATTCTCTTGATCGTACCGTCATCGTAGGATTTGGTGATCATGTTTAGCTTTCGTGCCCTTACGGAGCCGTTTTTTTCGGTTATCGTAAGAGTAACTGTTGACTGGATATTTCCTGACATTGTCAGGTCACGACTTTTGTCCATCAGCTGTACGGGATCTGACTGCTGTGCCAATGAGGCCTGCAGTGACAGCACCAGCGCCGCTGCCAATAGGAATAACATCTTTTTCATTATTTTCTTCGTTTTTATTAATTCGTTTCAGATTTGACTCTATAAATGTAGGTTTGAACCAGAGCATGAATGCCGGCATAACTATTATAGCATAAATAAGGCATGAGCCTATTGCCAGCAGTGTCAGGTAGCCGAAAAATCTTATTGACAGGAACCCGGAGAGGAGGGTGGCCGAGAATCCCGCCATCACGCTCAGGCCGTTAATGACGATGCTCCGTCCGGTAGTCCGATAGGTGGTAATTACAGCCTCGTGCTGTGTAGCTCCTTTTCTTAGTTCACTCCTGTATCTCCACAGGAACTGGATTGTGAAGTCGACCCCGACGCCAATCATAATTGAAGAGAGAAGGGCAGTTGCGGCATCGATGGCTACTCCGGTAATTCCCATTACACCAAACTGAATAATTATCGAAGCTGCAAGAGGGATTAACCCTGTCAGCCCTCCCTTAACCGACCGGAAGATGATAGCCAGAAGGATCAGGACAATGATAAGAGCAAAAGCCAGTGACGAGACCTGGCCGTTAATTATCTTCTGTGCGAAATCAATCATGATGATTGCATAGCCCCCCGTGGTCACAGTGGCCGGGAAGTCTGCCGTATAGCTTTTTATGTCGTCCCTGAGATCACGGACAATCTTATTGTCCGGTTGCGACAGACGTACCAGTAAATGAGCCTTGGTGTTCTCGAAGTTCATCAGCTGTTTGAAATCGTCCGGGTTACCGCTCATATTGTAAAGTTCAAACATCTGTGCAATGGCTGCAGAAGTTGAGGGTGTCATGTCATATCCCTCCTCTGTGGGCTCATACAGTGCCTTGCTCATCTCCCTCACAACGTCTGAGATTGAAAAGACGCCGCCGACACCCTCCGAACCCTTCAGGTGCTGTGTGAGATCATCTATCTTCTTCATCAGGACAGGGTCCTTGATGTCACCGCTGATCATCACCGAGATGGTCTGTGAACCACCGAATTTGGTATTGATAATTTCAGAGGCCCTTCTGACGGGGTGTTTATGGGGAAAGAAATTCTCCTGGTTGGTGTCAATTTTAAGGAAAACCATACCGGTACCAATAAGTAGCGTCAGGACCAGCGACACCAGGAGAACTCTCCCGGGGCGTCTGATGACAACTGATGAGATCCCTGCCAGTGCACGGCTGATCAGGTCGTTTTTACCTGACTTTGGACGGGGTGGTTTCTTTCCGGGTGTGTGCTGCATATATATAAGTGCAGGAATCAACAACAGGCTCATTGCAAGTGCCAGGCTTACTCCGGCAGCAGCCAGTATGCCAACCTGCCTGGCCGGAATGATTGAATGGGTCAGGAGGCCGAGCAACCCTGCAATAGTAGTCAGTCCGCTGAAGAGGATCGGCATATTGAGCGACCCGGTTATCGACCTGATCATCTCTTTGCCTGTTACCGGCAGATCGGATCTGCGGAGCTCCTGGTGCCTGGATACCAGATATATACCGTAGTTATTGGCTACCGAGATGAGTATGATGGGAGCAAGGCACATGATGATGGAAAATTTCCATCCTAGCAAGGGAATCATTCCCAGGGTTATTACGGTTGAAAGTATCACAACCGTAAACGGTATGAATACACTTCTCCAGTCGCCAAGCGACAGCTTAAGCACGGTCAGCATTATCAGGAGGGCCACAGGGATAAGGATCATGGCATCATGGTTCACATCACTGGAAATGAACTGCCTTATATATGGCAATCCGCCAGTGAGTATTTGCGCATCACCCTGCTGTACCGCGATGACTGAATCAATCTTGCTCAGAGTCTCATACTCCGGTACGGTTGAATTGATGGTTCCGGTGATGGCCGCAGCGGTCATGTCTGATGAAACCACAATATCGCGGGCAAAACGGTTGGCAAGGATGTCCTGTCTGAGGGTTTCCAGGCCTTCTGTTGTTTCCGGAATTCTTTCAATAAGCGGATCAACCACCATCATGCCATCTCTGCCCTCGATCTTGCGTGCGGTATAGATGGAGTTGACCGTCCCTATTCCTTCCATCCTTGAGAGTGCCCTGTCAACCTCCTTAACCTGCCTCAGGTCGCCCGGATTAAGAACGGAGCTGTCTGTAAAAAGCACCATGATCATATCCTGCACACCAAACTCTTTCTCGATGGAGTCATTGGTGACCCTCGAATCCAGGTTTCGCGGTATGTAATTCCTTATGTCCGGATCAGTCTCTGATGATGGTATCAGAAGGCCCAGTACGACTGCCATTGCAACCGACACTGATATTATGGCCCATCTGTATTTGATTATAAAGTCTGTCATAGTCCTAGAAATCTATTCTGATAGCAAAGTATACCGCATTCATGAAGTCGTCAATAATATCGTACAGCCCCCCTTTGGTGCCTGAATAATACTCATATCCCGCACTGAGCGTCACACCGTCCGAGGGCTTGTATTTCACTGCAGGGCGAACCAGAAGGTCTTTCGATGTAAAATTGCAGACAGTTGTTAATGAGGGAATTAGCCTTCCATAAAACAATTCCGCCTCGAATCTTAATCCGGCAGAGTGGTAATACTCATATAGTTGGTTGTTATACAGCCTGTTGAAGGCCTCGATCTGAAGGCGGGTAAACTCAACCGGATCAAATCCCGGTGTGTTGAATAATTCCATCAGCTGCTGCATGTCAGGTTCAGTGCCCAGGATAGGGTCATAGGGTGCCTCGTAAAAGTCAAGGACCTTTTTTCCTGAATACTCGGCCGTCACCCTTACTGCCCCGGGGGTCCAGTCGAGACCTGCCACCCATTCAACCTGTCTGAAGGGAATCTCCTCATTACCTTCTTTCTCTTCCACCGGGCTGGTGATGGCAGCAGTACCCCTAAGCACAAAAGGTGATATCACTGTTTCAAAGTCAAGGCCGGTACTGTTGATTATATAAGGTATCCCGTTAACTGCAATGGCAGGCTCGGCAGGGTTGGTATAATCGGCATTTGTCATGATCAGTCCCGGCATGAGGTCTGGGCCATGATAATACTGGATACCGGCATCAAATCCCCTTAAGATAAAATCGCCCCTGACACCGTATGAATAATACCCATTACCAGTTCTCAGTCCCTCCGGAAGTGACACCTTCATGTTAGGAGAAAGCTCAATAGGTTTGATAATAAGAATGGACGGATTCCAGAACGGTGCTGCCACAACGGAGAGTCTGAAGAACGGTGCAGGAGTGAAAGTTATCTCGCCAAGGAGGTTTCCCAGTTCGGTATCCTCGAAATCAGGCGATCGCAGGGTATAATCAACGGGGCTGAATCTCGAGAGGGGAGTGAACATGTCTGTTTTTCCCCACTTGATGATCTTTTGTCCCGCAGAGACACTCATGAAGCTGTTATAGTACATTCCCCATGCCTCCCTGAGGGTCAGGGAGTTGATATTCTCTCCAAACTGCTGGCCAAAGCGAACTCTAAGATCTGCATAACCCTTGAAGCTAAGGTTGTCTGTTGCTGTCAGTGTGAGGGCTGCATCTCCGTATGCGGCATTTACGTCATGTTGATAGTCACCGGTACTGAAATATGCGCCCCCCCTGATAAAGCCGCCCGGGATAAATGATTTTTCCTGCGAAAAGAGGGAGAGAGGCATTATCAACAGCAACAGTCCCATAAATGAAATTCTGGTCATGAGAATCCTTTTCTGCAAAGGTCGGCAAGACAATCCTTGATGTCGTCCGGACCGCACGGATAGGACGGCTAATCCGGGATAGTCTGGTTTGAGCCGCTCGGATCACACCTTCGGAGGCGGAGCGGACAGCCCGGATCAAATCATGGGGGAGTGTATTGGGCAGCGCGGGTCATGCCACCAGAGAAATGCCGGGGGCAGCCCGGTAAGATCCGGGAGGAAGAAGGTTTGAGCCGCTCGGATCACACCCTTCCTGACTCTCTTGATATCCCTTCCCTGTAAGCGCTTGGGGTTTTACCGGTGAAAGCCTTGAAGAAGGAATTGAATGTTGATTTGGAGTTAAATCCGGCGTCGAAAGCTATGGCAAGGATGGTATAATGCTGATATTTCGGATCTTTTATCCGGCTGATGACCTCCCGAACCCTGTACTCGTTGACGAAGGTGAAGAAGTTACGGCCGTGCTTTTCATTAAGTACTTCTGTGATATAATGCCTGGGGATGCCTGTTCTCCTTGAAAGGTCGTTGATGGTCATGTCACCGTCGAGGAACGGCTTCTCCTCGTCCATATAGTGTAAAAGCTTTGTGAGGTATTCTTCGGCCTGTTCATCCCTGAGGCCACTCCTTGCGTATTTTTCAACCCCGGTATTGTCGCTGCCGTTGTCTTCATCCCGCCCGGAGGCAGGATAATCAAGCATTTCAGGCTGCCGTATGGCGTAGAAGCTGTAAGCAAATGAGAATATCGAAATTAAGGCAAAGGTTAATACATAGGGGTCAAACGGCAGCAATCCGGCTATGATATTGATCCCGCCCAGGATAAATACAACAATATATCCGGCATAGAATGTAATGGCAAGTATTTTCAGCCAGTTCAGGGTAATTTTTGCGGAGGTATAGGATACCACATCGTGGAGTCTCGACTGATGTCGTCTGATCTCAATGAACGACAGGATGCTGTACACTGTTACCGAAAGAAAGAAACAAACGCCGTAGACTATCCGGAGCGGAATAAACCTGTCAATCACAAAAAAACCGCTCAGGTCGTCGAAGATTGGCTCACCGCGAAAAATGACAGATACTGCAAAGAAGACTGCAAAGGGTATGAAGTGAAGGGCATTCCAGGGTGAAAATCTGAGCGTGGGCAGGGTCATGTGGCGCACGTAAAGAAAAAGCAGCGGCCCGTATGTGAAGGAGATGAACGGAAAGGAGTACATGTCGAGAACAGTACTGTTAATCAGCGCAAAGATCATCTCAATGCAGAAGAGAAAGACCCATGCCGTCATTATCCGGTTGGCGGCGGTGAATGGTCTCCTGGTGGCAATAAGCATCCCGGCAAAAAAAGACTGGGAAATACCCAGGTAGAGAACCGGTTCAATGAAATCCATAGTCACGATAATATTCGGCAAATTTAGCAAAAGGAAGAAAAAATACCTTACATTTGAGATATAAGGTACATAAAAGAGCATCGCGATATGAGTATATTACTGCACTCCGGATCCAGGGTGATTGTACAGGGCTTCACCGGCAGTGAAGGCACATTTCATGCAGGACAGATGATCGAATACGGAACAAAGGTCGTTGGAGGCGTTACCCCCGGCAAGGGAGGTCAGACTCATCTGGGACTGCCTGTCTTCAACACTGTCAGGGAGGCTGTGAAGGCCACCGGTGCTGACACATCGGTCATTTTCGTTCCGCCGGCATTTGCCTCCGATTCCATTATCGAGGCCGCTGAGGCCGGTATAAAGCTGATAGTGACTATAACCGAGGGTATTCCGGTAGCCGACATGGTTCGGGTGAAGAAGCTGTTAAGGGAGTATGATACTGTGCTCGTCGGTCCTAACTGTCCTGGCGTCATCACACCGGGCGAGGCCAAGGTAGGCATTATGCCGGGGTTCATACACATGAGGGGCAGGGTAGGGGTTATCTCCCGATCCGGGACTCTTACCTATGAGGCTGTAGACCAGCTTACCAAGCTCGGCCTGGGTCAGTCTACCTGCGTAGGCATAGGAGGAGACCCGGTGATAGGCTCCACTTCACTTGATATCCTGAAGATGATGATGGATGACCATGAAACAGAAGCAGTTGTGCTAATTGGAGAGATTGGAGGCGTGATGGAGACTGATGTGGCATACTGGGTCAGGGAAAACGGAACCAAGCCGGTCATTGGATTCATTGCCGGGCAGACTGCTCCGAAAGGAAGGCGCATGGGACATGCCGGAGCCATAATCGGTGGTGCGAATGACACGGCCGAAGCCAAGATGAAGATAATGGCGGAATGCGGTATTCATGTGGTTAAATCACCGGCCGACATAGGGGCAACTGTTGCAGAAGTCCTGCATAAATAAATTCTTATATTTGTGCCCGTAATTTTACTGTTATGGGACACCCGTGTTTCAGAGGATACAAACACAACAGTTGTTAAATCAACAACATGGGCGCTCATTCCACCTTATTAATCAAATGGTATCATGATGAAACTACTCGAAGGAAAAACAGCTGTGATCACCGGCGGATCAAGAGGCATAGGCAAAGGCATAGCGCTCCGTTTTGCCGCTGAGGGAGCTGACATAGCTCTAACGAATATCATTGACAATGAAGAGTTTGCCGAGGCGGTAAAGGAGATTGCCGCACTGGGCGTAAAAGCAAAGGGATATGTGTCCGATGCTTCGGTCTACGCAGATGCCGAGACTGTGATCGATGAGATAGTGAAGGACTTTGGCAGGGTTGATATCCTGGTGAACAATGCCGGGATTACCCGCGACACCCTTCTTATGAGGATGACAGAAGAGCAGTGGGACCAGGTTCTGACGGTGAACCTGAAATCGGTTTTCAATCTCACCAAGGCCGCCATAAAGCCGATGATGAAGCAGAAGAACGGATCAATCATCAATATGAGCTCAGTGGTGGGTCTCGGAGGCAACGCCGGGCAATCAAACTATGCAGCGTCAAAGGCCGGCATAATCGGATTCACGAAAAGCATAGCCAAAGAGCTTGGCTCGCGTAATGTGAGGTGCAATGCCATAGCCCCCGGGTTCATCCTGACGGAGATGACCAGCAAACTGCCTGATGATGTCAAGAGCGACTGGATCGCAAAGATACCACTGCGTCGAGGTGGGTTGCCTGAGGATGTGGCCAATGTAGCGCTGTTCCTGGCATCTGATCTGTCATCGTATGTAACCGCGCAGACCATCAGTGTCTGTGGCGGCATGTCGGTGTAAATTAATTTTGCAATTGAATTATTTATTATATTTGCACCGGCAGGGCGCTATTCCCTCAAGCACGAGGAAATGCAGCGAGACATAATTATTCCACACTTATTTCTTACGCGCCCTGCTTTTTTTATTGTATATATGCCTCCTTAGCTCAGTGGTAGAGCAGCTCACTCGTAATGAGCAGGTCGTGGGTTCAACTCCCATGGGAGGCTCGGAGTAGGCAATAGGCAGTTGGGAGTAGGCAATAGTATTACGCCGTAGGCGTTAAAGTATTGTAGACGAAGGGCCTGGATGTTAAAATGTACGCCGTAGGCGTTATAGTATTGTAGAAGAGGTGGTTGGGATTTCAGTTGTACCCCTTAGGGGTTAAAGTATTGTAGGCGGGAGTAGCTCAGGGGTAGTCCGCCAGCTGGCGGATCCCAGGCTGAGAGGTAAGATGAATGTTAAATAAGCGGGAGTAGCTCAGGGGTAGAGCATCAGCTTCCCAAGCTGAGGGCCGAGGGTTCGAATCCCTTTTCCCGCTCAAACAAAAAGGGTTGCGAAAGCAGCCCTTTATTGATTTACACAGACCGACTCAGGCTTGCCTGAAGGAGGGATGTGGAAATCAATAAAGTACGCCACGTCAGTGGCGCTTTTTGTTTGATAGCATCTCCGCCAGGGAAAGCTGAGCCGAAGGCGAAGCAATCCCTCTATGATTAAGACTGCCCGACCCTGATTTATCAGAGGGAGGGAAGGATAAATAACAAAAGTACGCCACGTCAGTGGCGCTTTTTGTTTGATAGCATCTCCGCCAGGGAAAGCTGAGCCGAAGGCGAAGCAATCCCTCTATGATTAAGACTGCCCGACCCTGATTTATCAGAGGGAGGGAATGCAGACAGAATAAGTAACCGATGAAAAAACAGAGCCTCCGGACTCTGATAACCGGAGGCTCAACGAAAGGGGGTCTTTAACCTAACCTCAGTGACATGTTGAATGACAATCAATCATTTCCCAGTTTGTCGTTTCAAATACCATTCTTACAATATAATGGTTCCCCATATTTCCAGTTAAATTCATACGCCAGGTGAAAATGCCTTTTGCATATTGTTTTTCCAGATCATGTGCCTTGAATACCTCACCGGTTATCTTACTTGTATATAACGCATTATTAAGAAGATACTTAGACCATATGATTTCTCCTATTTTCATATGCTCAATTATCCTTAATTCAAAATAGAGTGGAAAATTCAGAACATCAGCCTCCTCGCCATTACAAATGATTGGGACATCATAGGTGTTATCCACAATTGGCTCAACCCAGACAGAGGTCTGAGCCGAAAGTCGCATCAATCCAATGCCTGAAATCAGGCATATCAATAAAAGTGTTTTTGTTTTCATAGCCGATT
>CAZHTG010000008.1:0-20084 GCA_964535795.1 uncultured Rikenella sp. | reverse complement strand
CTCTCAGGTTCCAGGGAGAGTGCCTGCCTCAAACACTCCTCGGTTTTTTCCGGCATGCCAGCCATATCATAGACATACGCAAGATAAGCGACTATGCGTGCATCAGACCACCCTTCCTTCTTGCGGACTGATATAAACTCCTCCAGGTGGCGGTTTGCCGCGGCAGTATCACCCAGGGCAAAATCAAGCCAGGCATACTGGTCCATCAGTCCCGGATCACCCGGAAAGTCCCTGTCGGCTTTTCGGTAGAGCTTCTTTTCCTTCTTATATTGCCCGGTACGGTGATAGCAGATGCCAAGTTCATAATAGAATGCTCCCCAGTAGGGCTTCATTCCCCATTCATTAAACAGATCCAACGCTTTCTCAAACTCGGGGATTGCCTTAAAATCTTCTCTCATTTCAAAATATGAGTCACCAATGTTAAACCATGTCATCGGATCCTGGTCATCAAGAGCAACAAGCTGCCGGAGGTAGGCTATCCTGTCATTGAGAGTCATGTAATATATCGCATGCAATGCATCACTTTTTATCTTGTCCTTCAAGGACATCTGATCATAAAACTCACGACTCCTTAAGGACCATTCCTTACCGCGGGTGTAATCATAAATGTTGTAATATGCTAATGAAATTCGTGTCATTGCACTGAACATTGATGAATCAATGGAGAGGGCCTGCAGAAAGTATTCTATGGCGGCAGGGAAGTCATTTTTAAAGTAGGCCGTCTGCCCCATTACGAAATACCTGTATGCCTCAGGTGATTGAGTGGGGGAATAGTGCCTTTTTGGAATCAGGTCAGGTCTTTCTTTTCCAATTTTGGAGATCAGAAGAGTATTATGTACCAGGGTGGAAAGTGAATCTATTGCCTGCAGGATCATCTCAGGAGTTCCGTCTATCTGAAAAGTCCGCTGTGGCTCTTCAGTCTTCGCATCAGTCAACCAGGCGTTTACCCGTATAGTATTTCCGGCCTGGCTTATGTTCCCGGAAACGAAAAACGATGCATCAAGTTTCTTCGATATCGAACTGGCAACCGAGGGAGTGATCGATGTGTAACTTGTATACCCTTCGGCTTTCAGAAGACCGTTGACGGTTTCAATCTGCCTGACCCTCAGCTCCTCAGAATTGGAAAGAGAGGTGATGAGGTTGATCTGGATGCCATTCTGCCAGATATCCCATAGGGTATCATTGGTCATATTCTGAAACGGCATGACAGCTATTGAAATTCTGCTATCTGCCGGCATCAGATCATTTTTCTGCCCGGCCTTCTGAAAACGGTTATAAATGAAATATCCAATAGTCGCGGTTATAAGAATTAGAAACAGGGTGCCTGCATAAGCAAAGATCCTGGGTTGCCTGCTGACTCTTCCCGGATCCCCACCACCATTGCCACCGTTCACAATAGCCGGCTCTCCGTTGCTATTACCTCCAGTCAGTGTATCCGGTTCATGATTGCCGATACCGTTCTTTCTTATCTTGCCGGGGGAATAACCAAAATTTTCATGAAAACATTTGTTGAAATATGCAGGACTACCGAACCCGGTCCTGTATGCTACTTCGGAAACAGAGTATTCTTCATTTCTGAGCATCTCCAAAGCCCTTTGCAGCCGAACCTCCCTGATAAACTGGTTTATAGTTTTCCCGTTGATTGAATGGAGCCTGCGGCCCAATGTGTAAAGGCTCAGGCCAGATTCTTTGGCAAGTTCATTGACTCCGAAAGATTCATTACCGATGTTGGCATCGATAATGTCAATCAGTTTACTGATAAAAGCCTGGTCCCTTGGGGAGGCATCGGTCATGACTAATGCATTGAGATAATCAGCTTTGTGTCAGAAAGGGTTATCAATCAAAGTTCTGTAATTGCATCAATTAGTGCAAATGTTTTTGACGAAGATGAATTTAATTATTGTCAGTAATCAGGAGCAGGGCGTCAACTTTCATTACCTCCCGGTTTAAGCGCTGGTTGCAAGCGAAGGAAAGACTGACCCAGACGAGAGGAATTGCATGCTCCTCCCTGCTTGTTTTTGATAATAAGGTCGTCTTGGCGCAGGGTCAGGAGAGCTCAATTCACCTGAGGCGGATTATCCAGCAGTGCACGCACAAGAATCTCCTTCGCAAGCATGTCAATAATCCGGCACCGGTCAGAACTGCCTGAGCAGGGCTATGCGTTTTTCTATCGGCGGATGAGTCATGAAGAGGGCCTTGAAGGAGAATGACGCGGGTTTCCCGACCCTGGGCTGAGGATTATCAATAAACATCTGTGCTACGTCATTGCGCTTCACAGCCTCAATCAGCGGGTCTGCCGATATCTTCTCCAGTGCTGAGGCCAGCGCCAGCGGGTTCCTTGTCATTGCGGCTGAGCCGGCGTCAGCCATATACTCGCGCTGCCGTGATATGGCGAACCTGAAGATCAGTGAAAGGAAATACCCGACTGCGGCAAGGAGCAGGGCTATCAACACCACCCTGCCATCTTTCTTGCCGCGGCCTCCTCCGCTGAATCTGACTGAGCGTACCAGCGCCTCGGTAACAAATGCAAAGATCCCGACAAAGATGATGGAAATGATCAGCAGCCTTACGTCCCGGTTACGTATGTGGGTAAGCTCATGAGCTATGACAGCCTCCAGTTCGTCATCCTCCAGCTTATCTATTATCCCTCTCGAGAGGGAGAGGGTGAAGGATGACGCATTGATACCGCTGGCAAAAGCATTAAGGGAACTATCCTCAATGATGTTTATCCTGGGTATTGGCATACCGCTGCCGATACAGAGGTTCTCAACCAGGTTGTATATCCTCTTGTTCTCCTTCCTGCTAAGAGGAGTGGAGCCTGTTGCCCTGGCTATCAGGGTGGTGTGTGAGAACCAGGCGATGGTAAACCACAGCAGAACCCCGATGACAACCCATGGTACACTCCTTATGAACATGCTGTTTGCGCCTGCAATCCTGTTCTCCGGGGTGGGCTGGACAAAAAAGACAAAGAGCCAAACCAATCCCAGTAACACAACAGGAAACAAAATAAGCAGGATAACAGATTTCAGGTTGTTGTTCCAGATCTGCGTGTTGAGCCCGGCATATTTCATGTCACCTTAGAAGTTCAGTTTAGGCGTCTCCTCAGCCTGAGCCCTGTTCTCTGCAAGGTCATACATTGTTTCGCGCTTGAATCCGAACATACCTGCAACGATGTTTGACGGGAAGGTCTCAACGGCGTTGTTGAGTTCCCTGGTGGCCGAGTTGAAGAACCTGCGGGCAGCTGCAAGCTTGTTCTCGATGTCCGAGATCTCCTCCTGGAGCTGCATGAAGTTGGTGCTTGCCTTAAGGTCAGGGTATGCCTCAACTGCAACCTTTAGTCCTTGCAGAGCCGATGAGAGGCGACCGTCAGCTGCTATCTTCTCGTCAATGCCTTTTGCCTCCATGGCGCTGGCACGCGCTCTTGTGATATCGGTAAGAACAGTGCTTTCATGTTTCATGTAGGCCTTGACCGCCTCAACAAGTTGGGGTATCAGGTCAAGTCTCTGCTTCAGCTGTACATCAATGTCAGCAAAGGCATTCTCGCGGTTGTTCCTGAGTTTAACAAGTCTGTTGTAGAGGCTCACCGCAAACAGGGCCAATACAACAACAATAATCAGAAGTACATAGAACATCTCTTTGAATTTTTATTTGTTCACGTAAAAATACAATTTAAATAGATTAATCTCAGGTATTCCACTCCCTGAAGAACTGTTCGAGGTACTTAACCATGAAGTCGTGTCTCTCATTTGCCAGTTTCCTTCCCGTGGCAGTATTCATAAGCTCTCTGAGTATCAGAAGCTTGTCATAGAAGTGATGCACCGTTGAGGCTGAGTGGCTGCTTGATGAAGCGAGTCCGGGCGGACCTGCATAACCTGCCCGGGGGTCATATATCTCACGTCCCTTGAATCCCCCGTAACCGAACGCCCTGGCAATACCTATTGCTCCGATGGCATCAAGCCTGTCGGCATCCTGTACGATCTGCATCTCATCGCTTTTGACCATATCATTCCTTCCTTTGGAGAAGGAGATATTCTCATTGATGTTGACTACCTCGTCAATGAGGGCGGCGTCTGCACCCAGGCTTCCAAGCAGCCTGCGTATCTCTGCAGGACCGTCATGTGCTGCAAACTTATGATCGCCTACGTCGTGAAGCAGCGCCCCCAGTTCAACCGTCAGCCTGTCTCCCTTGCCTTCACAGTCGTGAATATGCAGTGCCAGCCGTACAACCCTCTCAATATGAGACCATCCATGACCGCTGTCATGCTTTTGCATAGCTTCCCTGACGAAATCACTGACCTCTTTAATTATTTCCTCTTCGCTTTTCATATGACACAAGCCACTTTACTGACACAAAATATTGATAATTTTGCCTCCCTGATCACAGATGAGAGTCAAAATATGAACAGCGCCGAAATTATTACGATTGGGGACGAACTCCTCATCGGCCAGACGGTAGACACCAACTCGGCATGGATAGGCAGGCAGCTTAACACGCACGGCATAAGGGTTAACCGCATAACATCCATCTCAGACAACAGGGAGGAGATCATCAGTGCTCTCGGTGAAGCCCTTGGCCGGACCAGCCTGGTGCTTATTACCGGCGGACTCGGTCCCACGAGCGACGATATCACGAAGGAGACCCTGGCTGAATTTTTCGGAGCGAAGCTGGTGACCGACCAGGGCCTACTCGAAGAGGTTGCCGGACGGCTCAGGAGAAGGAACCTTGAAATGAATGACAACAACCGTCGGCAGGCTCTCGTGCCAGATAACTGCACCGTGCTTGCCAATCGGGCAGGCACCGCTCCCGGGATGCTTTTCAACAGGGATGGAAAGATCATTATCTCCATGCCGGGAGTGCCGGCGGAGATGAAACATATCATGGAGGAACACGTTCTGCCAATGGCTGCCGCAAAGGCAGGAGGGAGAGTGATCATTCACAAGAATATTATGACTTACGGTACCTTCGAGGCGAAGCTGGCTGAACGGCTTGAGGGTTTTGAGAGAGAACTTCCTGCCTCTGTCAGGCTGGCATACCTTCCGGCATACGGTGTGATAAAACTGCGTCTGACAGGAACAGGTGATGACAGGGAAGTGATCGCCGGACTGATTTCTGATCAGGTTCATAAGCTTTATGCTGTCATACCCGATGTCATCTACGGCGAAGATGAAGTGACGCTTGAGGAAGCAGCTGGTATATTACTTATGAACAATAACTTAACATTAGCTACCGCTGAGAGCTGTACCGGGGGTAAAATTGCCTCCCTGATCACATCGGTAGCAGGCAGCTCTGCCTGGTTCAGGGGTTCGGTGGTTGCCTATGACAACAGCGTCAAGACCGGTGTGCTTGGAGTTGACCCTGAGACGATCAGGCTTCACGGGGCTGTCAGCAAAGAGACGGCTGTGGCAATGGCCCTTGGGATAAGGCAGCTTACAGGGAGTGACTATGCAATTGCGGTGACAGGCATCGCCGGACCGGCGGGAGGGACTCCTGAAAAGCCCGTCGGGACAGTCTGGATTTCAATAGCCTCCGACAGCGGCATACTCACTGAGAAACATACCTTTGCCGATGACAGGATCATCAATATTCAGCGATCGGCATCCACCGCTCTCAATATGCTTATAAAACAGATAATCAGCAGGTAAACTATAGCATAACAGTGTTGTTGATAAAAAATGATCGAATAATTTGGTTAATAGAATAAAAATCACGTATTTTGCGAACCGATTTTTGGAGTTTTTCAGAACATTTTAAAACGAGATAATAATGTCAAAGGTTTGTCAGGTCACCGGCAAGAAAGCGGTAGTAGGAAACAACGTTTCCCACTCGAAGAGGAGGACCAAAAGAAAATTCATGGCCAACCTGTTTACCAAGCGGTATTACCTTCCCGAGGAGAACAGGTGGATCACCCTTAAGGTATCAGCAGCAGGAATGAGGAACATCAACAAGAATGGCCTTGCCTCAGTTCTTAAGGAAGCAAAGGAAAAAGGATTCATTATCAACTAATAAACCGGACGCAAAATGGCAAAGAAGAGCAAAGGCAACAGGGTGCAGGTGATCCTTGAATGCACAGAGCACAAGGAATCCGGTCAGCCGGGCACCTCGAGGTATATTACGACCAAGAACCGCAAGAACACACCTGACCGTCTTGAAAGGAAAAAATATAACCCGATTCTTAAAAAAATGACCCTTCACAGGGAAATAAAATAAATACTGAGTTATGGCAAAGAAAGTTGTTGCAACACTTAAGACAGGAACCGGAAGGACATTCACCAAATGTATAAAGGTTGTGAAGTCGGATAAATCCGGCGCTTACCAGTTCAAGGAGGAAATTGTTCATAACGATCACGTTAAGGACTTCTTTGGCAAGAAATAAGATCAGTTTTTCTGATTTTGCATTACAGGGAGACGCAGATAAGTGCGTCTCTTTTTTTACTTTTGGCGGATCAATAATTGTGTGATGGCACTATTCGGATTATTCAGGAAAGAGGAGAAAGAGATACTTGACAGGGGTCTGGTGAAGACCCGTGAGAATGTCTTTTCGAGGCTCACACGGGCTGTTGCAGGCAAATCGAAGGTTGATGACGAGGTGCTTGACAACCTTGAGGAGGTACTGGTGTCATCGGATGTGGGTGTTGACACCACTCTCCGGATAATAGAGAGGGTGTCGAAGCGTGTGGCGCGTGACAAGTATGTGGGCACCTCTGAACTGAATGCCATTCTGCGTGAGGAGATCGCCGGTCTGCTGGAGGAGAACAGTAGCACGCAGGTGTCGGGCTTTGATGCCCCCCTGCCTTCCAAACCGTACGTGATACTGGTAGTTGGTGTCAACGGGGTGGGCAAGACCACCACCATTGCCAAGCTTGCCTACAACTTCAGGATGGCAGGCCGGAGCGTACTGCTGGGTGCGGCCGATACCTTCCGTGCTGCGGCCATCGAACAGCTTAAAATATGGTCGGAGCGCGCCGGCGTGCCTATGATCAGCCAGCAGATGGGCTCCGATCCCGCCTCCGTGGCATATGACACGGTCACCTCGGCAGTGGCATCAGGTACAGACATAGTCATAATAGACACTGCAGGCAGGCTCCATAATAAAATAGGCCTCATGAATGAGCTCTCGAAGATCAGGAGGGTCATGGAGAAGGTTATTCCCTCGGCTCCCCACGAGGTGCTGCTTGTCCTCGACGGGTCAACGGGTCAGAATGCCTTTGAGCAGGCGAAACAGTTCACCGCCGCAACAGAAGTCAACGCGCTGGCCATCACAAAGCTCGATGGCACTGCCAGGGGAGGAGTTGTCATTGGCATATCGGACCAGTTCAGGATACCGGTAAAATATATAGGCGTCGGAGAAAAGATGGAAGACCTGAGGGTTTTTGACAGGTACGCCTTCGTGGAATCACTCTTCAGCGACCGCGGCTGATGAAAAGGAACAGGGTCAATATCATCACCCTGGGGTGTTCAAAGAACACCGTCGATTCACAGAAACTCATGCGCCAGCTTCAGGCCGGAGGTTACAGAGTCACTGCCGAATCATCTGATCCGGCCGACATTGTCATAATAAATACCTGCGGCTTCATCCATGATGCAAAGGAGGAGAGCGTTGATACGATTATAAAGCATGCGGAAGCATTAGGAAGGGAGGGCAGGGGCAGGCTCCTTGTCATGGGATGCCTTGTGGAGCGATACCGGAGGGAGCTGCAGGAGTCGCTGCCTGAGGTGGACACATGGTTCGGCGTCAACAGGCCGGGAGAGATCATAAGCCACCTGGGGCTCTCTTACCAGCAGGAGCTGACAGGAGAGAGGGTCATCATCGGACCGCGTCACTATGCCTATCTTAAGATCTCCGAGGGATGCGACCGCACCTGTGCCTTCTGTGCCATACCCGACATACGCGGACGTTATCTCTCCACCCCGGCAGAGGAGCTTGTCGCCGAAGCCCGTTTCCTGGTAGGGCAAGGGGTGAAGGAGCTGATACTCATCGCACAGGACCTCACTCTGTATGGCACTGACCTTTACGGCCGGCAGATGCTGCCCGACCTTGTGAGGCAGCTGTCGGCGGTTAACGGTATTGAATGGATCCGTCTCCACTATCTCTATCCGGTAGATTTCCCGTATGAGATCCTTGAGATGATGCAGTCTGACCATAAGATCTGCAGGTATGTTGACATTCCCGTGCAGCACATTTCCGACAATGTGCTCAGGAAGATGCGCCGCGAGCACGACAGTGCCGGAACGCGCCGTCTGCTGGCTGACATCCGCCGGATGGTGCCTGATGCTGCTGTTCGCACCACGGTCATTGCCGGCCACCCCGGGGAGACGGAGAAGGAGTTCCGCGAGCTGCTTGCTTTCATCGGGGAGCAGAGATTTGACCGCCTGGGTGCATTCCGGTATTCGCATGAGGAGAACACCCATGGGTTTCTGAATTACGGTGATGAGATACCCGAAAAGACCAAGGAGAGGAGGGTGGCCCGGATAATGAAGCTGCAGCAGGGTATCTCGGCTGAGAAGAATGCTGCCCTGACAGGAACGGTCATGAAGGTCATCGTTGACCGGAAGGAGGGATTCTTCCATATAGGGCGCAGCCAGTACGATTCACCCGAGGTGGACCAGGAGATTCTCATCACCTCCCGGAAAAAAATTGAACCCGGCACCTTCGTTGAAGTGAAGATAACCGGGTCCACCGAATTCGATTTATATGCAGAAATAGTCTGAAGGTCTGATGTCTGAAGGTCTAAAGTCAAAAGGTCTTGCGGTCTTGCATTCCTGCAGTCTAAGATCCTGACTATCAATTCTTAATTCATAATTCTTAATTCTTAATTATTGGGGACTGCCGCCTGACTGGCCGTTTTCCTCTTCCGCCGGCTCCTCCGCATCCTTCTTATTACCGACTCTGAATGTGAGTTCCTCCTTGCCCTTGGTATAGCCCACGCTGATTATAGCGCCCTCGGAGACTGAGGCCTTGATTATCACCTCGGCCAGCGGATCCTCAAGATACTTCTGTATGGCTCTCTTGAGCGGACGGGCACCGTACTGGACATCAAAACCACGGTCAGCCATGAAGTCGCGGGCTGCAGCGCTGAGCTTCATCCTGTAACCAAGCGCCTCGATCCGGTCATACAATCCCTTCAGTTCGATATCAATGATCTTGTCGATATCCTCCCTGGAAAGGTGATTGAACATGACTACATCATCGATCCTGTTCAGGAACTCCGGAGCGAAGGTCTTCTGCAGTGCCTTCTGCAGGATGCTCCTGGTCTGGTCATCGCGAGTGGTTCTCCTGGCAGCAGTCTCAAATCCCACACCGGTACCGAACTCTGAAAGCTGCCTGGTGCCGATGTTTGATGTCATTATGACAATGGTGTTGCGGAAGTCGACCCTGCGTCCGAGGCTGTCGGTGAGCTGTCCTTCGTCAAGCACCTGGAGCAGGATATGGAACACATCGGGGTGAGCCTTCTCAATCTCGTCAAGCAGCACAACCGAATAAGGTTTGCGCCGCACCTTCTCGGTGAGCTGTCCACCCTCCTCATAGCCTACGTATCCCGGAGGTGCTCCCACAAGGCGGGAGACAGAAAATTTTTCCATATACTCGCTCATGTCAACCCTGATGAGATTTTCCGTTGAGTCGAAGAGGAACTTTGCCAGCACCTTGGCCAGCTGTGTCTTGCCTACGCCGGTAGGGCCGAGGAAGATAAACGTGCCTATCGGTTTGTTGGGGTCTTTCAGTCCAGCCCTGTTTCGCTGTATCGATTTGACTATCTTGGCTATTGCCTCATCCTGCCCGATGATGCTACCCTTAAGTTCCTCGCCCATCTGCAGCAGCCTGGTTCCCTCTGTCTGTGCTATCCTCTGAACCGGAACGCCGGTCATCATGGCCACCACCTCTGCCACCTTCTCAGCATCGACGGTCTCACGGTTCATCGCCAGCTCCTTTTCCCAACGCTTCTTTTCAGCCTCTATCAGGTCGAGCACATCGCGCTCCTTATCCCTGTAGCTGGCAGCCCGCTCATAGTTCTGGTTCTTTACGGCACTGCTCTTCTCCTTCTTGGTATCCTCAAGCTGTTTTTCCAGGGCCAGTATCTTTTCGGGGACAATGATGTTTGAGATATGCACCCTGGAACCTGACTCGTCAAGAGCGTCAATAGCCTTGTCGGGAAGGTTCCTGTCGCTGATGTACCTGTTGGTCAGCTTCACGCATGCCTCGATGGCATCGGGGGTATAGGTCACGTTATGGTGATCCTCGTACCGGTCCTTTATATTATTCAGTATGTCAAGCGTCTCCTCTATGGTGGTCGGGTCAACCAGCACCTTCTGGAACCTGCGCTCCAGTGCACCGTCCTTTTCTATATGCTGGCGATACTCATCGAGGGTGGTTGCACCTATGCACTGGATCTCTCCGCGAGCCAGGGCAGGCTTGAGCATGTTCGCTGCATCAAGTGATCCGCTGGCGCCGCCGGCGCCCACGATGGTGTGTATCTCGTCAATGAAAAGGATTATGTTGTCATTTTTGGCCAGCTCATTGAGGATCGCCTTCATCCTCTCCTCGAACTGTCCGCGGTACTTGGTACCAGCCACAATGGAAGCCAGGTCAAGGGCTACCACTCTCTTGTTAAAGAGCACCCTCGACACATTCCTCTTTGTGATCCTCAGCGCCAGTCCTTCGGCTATAGCTGACTTGCCGACACCCGGTTCACCGATGAGGACGGGGTTGTTCTTCTTGCGGCGTGAAAGTATCTGTGCCAGGCGTTCAATCTCGCGTTCGCGGCCAACAACAGGGTCAAGCCGACCCTCCTCGGCAGCCTTGGTGAGGTCGATTCCGAAGTTGTCAAGTACAGGGGTCTCTGATGAGCTTCTCTGGGCCGGCTGTCCGCCCTGAGGCTGTTTGCCCTGACCCGGTCCGGAGAACATGCCCTCGTCATCCTCATCGCGGGGATAATCTGCCTGGGCGGCAGGATTACCTGCCTCGACTGCCTTTTTGACAAGTGAATAGTCAATATCCAGTTCCGTCAGGAACCTCGTCACCAGGTTACTTTCGTCGCGAAGTATCGCCATCAGGAGGTGCTCTGTATCTATAACCCTGGTTTTCAAAGCCTTGGCCTCGATATGCACAAGCCTGAGCACTCGTTCGGTGCTCTTGAGAAGGGGTAGTATCTCATTATCAGCCATAGCTACAGGTTTATCCGCCTTGATGCTTTTTTCTATCGATCCTTTAAGCATGAGCAGGTCGACCCCGTTGTTCAGCAGAATATCCACCGCTACGCCTTCGCCCTCGCGCAATATGCCTAGAAAGAGGTGCTCAGGGCTTATATGGCTGTTGCCGAGCCTGATCGCTTCCTCCTTGCTGTAGCCGAGGATATCGTTAACTCTCTGTGAGAAATGTGCGTCCATCATATTTTATTTTTGGGCTTCATGCAATTGTGTCATAAAGACTGACAGAAATACATAAAACGCCAGTTTTCAAAGTTAATTTTAATGTAATTATAACTAGGCAATAATTGTGCCCAATTTTTAACACCCAATGTTAACAAATAGACTGCGGAAAAGGTTAATAAATGAGAGCTTTTGATTATTTTCGGGCATCAATTTCAACAAAGATATTCATAAACCTAATATATTAAATATCAGTCTGATATGTCAGATCAATCAAAAATCATTAAAGTAAATATCGAGGAGGAGATGAAGTCGGCTTACATCGATTATTCGATGTCGGTCATCGTATCAAGGGCATTACCCGACGTGAGGGACGGGCTCAAGCCGGTCCACAGGAGGGTTTTATTCGGTATGTCGGAGCTTGGAGTGCTCTCAAACAGGTCTTATAAAAAATCTGCAAGAATAGTAGGGGAGGTGCTTGGTAAATATCATCCTCATGGTGATACATCTGTCTATGATGCCATGGTTCGCATGGCCCAGGAGTGGTCGTTGCGCTACCCTCTGGTTGACGGACAGGGGAACTTCGGATCTATAGACGGTGACAGTCCCGCAGCAATGCGGTACACGGAAGCAAAGCTGAAGCGGATTGCTGAAGAGACACTATCGGATATTGAGAAGGGAACGGTTGATTTCCAGCCTAATTTTGACGACACTCTTCAGGAGCCGACGGTTCTTCCCACGAGGATCCCGAACCTGCTGGTAAACGGAGCCTCGGGCATAGCCGTAGGGATGGCCACGAACATGCCGCCTCATAACCTTACTGAATCGGTTAATGCCATTATTGCAACCATCGACAACCCGGAGATAACCGTTGACGAGCTGATGCATCATATCAAGGGTCCGGACTTCCCCACCGGAGGCATAATCTACGGTGAGCAGGGTATAAGGGAGGCCTTCGAGACAGGCAGGGGACGCATCGTGGTAAGGGCCAGAACAGAGGTGGAGATCACCCATTCAGGAAGGGAATGCATCGTTGTCACCGAGATACCATATATGGTAAACAAGGCGGAGATGATAAAGCGGATCGCCGACCTGATCAATGAGAAGAAGCTTGAAGGCATTTCATATATCAATGATGAGTCTGACAGAAACGGTATGAGGGTGGTAATCATCCTAAAGAAGGAGATGCCTGCCAACGTTATTCTGAACCATCTTTACAAACATTCCCAGCTTCAGACTTCATTCAATGTCAATAATATAGCACTTGTCAGAGGCCGTCCGAAGACTCTTGCACTTAAGGAGATAATTGACAACTTCGTCAAGCACAGGCATGATATTATCCTTCGAAGGGCGAGGTTTGACCTCGATCAGGCTCAGAAGAGGGCGCATATACTTGAGGGGCTTATCATTGCAAGTGACAATATTGATGAGGTAATTGCCATTATCAGGTCGTCACAGAATGCCGATATCGCAAGGGAAAGGCTGATGGAGCGCTTCAGCCTCTCAGAACTGCAGGCGAGGGCCATCGTGGAGATGCGCCTGAGGCAGCTCACTGGCCTTGAGCAGGATAAGCTGAGGGCTGAGTACGAGGAGGTTCAGAAGCTGATCGAATACCTTAACGGAGTACTGTCGGATGAGGCTCTCCAGATGCAGATAATAAAAGACGAACTGATTGAGGTAAGGGACAAGTTCGGCGACAAGCGACGCACCGAGATAATACCTGCAGCAGGGGAGTTAAATCCTGAGGATTTCTATGCCGATGATGAGATGGTGATAACCATTTCTCACATGGGATACATCAAGCGTACCCCGCTGACCGAATTTCGCCGCCAGAATAGGGGTGGGACAGGATTCAAGGGCAGCAACACCCGTGATGAGGATTTCATTGAACACCTCTATGTTGCCACAATGCACAACACCATGCTCTTCTTTACACGGAACGGAAAGTGCTACTGGCAGAAGGTTTATGAACTGCCGGAGGGTACCAGGACCAGTAAGGGCAGGGCGATCCAGAACCTGATCAACATAGAGTCAAACGACAATGTAATGGCTTTCATAAATGTCAGGACCCTTGATGATGAGGAATACATAAACAATAACTACATAGTCCTCTGTACCCGCAGGGGGATCATCAAGAAGACCTCGCTGGAAGCCTACTCACGTCCGAGAGCCAATGGCGTCAATGCCATCACCGTCAGAGAGGGAGATGAACTGCTTGAAGCCAGGATGACCAACGGTCAGCATGAGATAATGCTGGCAGTGAGATCAGGACGCGCCGTCAGGTTCAAGGAGTCAACCGTCAGGCCGATGGGCCGCACCGCTTCAGGCGTAAGGGGCATAACGCTTACCGGCAGCGACGACATGGTGATCGGCATGATAACCGTTCTCCATGAGTCGGAGGATGTCCTAGTTGTTTCCGAAAACGGTTACGGGAAGAGATCAGCCATCGCCGACTACCGTATTACCAACAGGGGCGGAAAAGGAGTGAAAACCATCAACGTGACCGACAAGACCGGAAAACTTATTGCACTTAAGGATGTCACTGACCAGAATGATCTCATGATAATTACCCAGGCAGGTAATATCCTGAGGATCCCGGTGAGCAGCCTGAGGGTGATGGGAAGAGCCACACAAGGAGTCAGACTTATTAATATCAAAGAAAATGATTCAATTGCATCGGTAGCCTATGTAGATGTCAGTGAGGAGGATAGCGTTGGCGAAACGGACACAGCGGAGCCTTCGGAGGAAGCTGCTGAGTAATTTGGCAAATTATTTGAAGAATAGATAGTAAAGTTTTATTTTTGAAACATCATTTAAAAGCAAATTATCCAGACATGAAGAAGATCACATTATTATTACTGGCAGTAATTTTCTCGGCGGCTGCGATGGCACAGAAGGGAAAAATTACAGCTGCAGAAACATTCATCAGGGAAGGCGCGTTTGACAAGGCCAAGGTTGCAATTGAAGAAGCCATTGCCCATCCAAAGTCAATGGGTCTTGCTAAAACCTACTATGTTAAAGGCAAGCTTTGCCAGTTTGCATTTGATTCAGGTGACCCGAAATTCATGGATCTTTATCCTGATATGCTGATGGAAGCCTACAACAATTTTGAAAAGGCCATTCAGCTTGATCCCAAGCTCAAGAACACCATCATCAGGGACAACGCGTATGCCTTGCTTGGCAATTCGCTCCTTAATGATGCCATCAACAAGTTCAACGAGAGAGACTTCAAAGGAGCCATGAAGTCGTTTGAAAGGAACGTAATGGTCTCCGCAAACGAAATGTATGTCGGTGTTGTCGATACGCTTGTGATCTTCAATGCCGGACTTGCTGCCTACAATGCAGAGCTGTATGAAGAGGCGATTGCTCATTTCCGCACCTGTACAGAGTCGGGCACCGAGGATACCAAACCTTATATCTTCATCAGCGACAGCTACCTGAAGATGCAAGATACACTCAAGGCTGAGGCAGCGCTGATGGAAGGCTACCAGGCATATCCTGACACGCTTGACATAATTCTACAGGCAACGCAGTTCTATCTTGATGCCAACAAAAATGACAAAGCATTTGAATTTGTGCACAAGGCCATGGAGAAGGACCCGGAAAACCACATCCTGTATCTCGTTGAGGGCAGCCTTTTCATGAAGACGGAAGATTACCCAAAAGCCATTGAGAGTCTGAAGACATCACTCAGCAAGAAGGCCGATCAGTTTGAAAGCAACTATAACATCGGTCTCTGCTACGTATCAATTGCAAACAACATGCTGAATGAGGCTAACCTTATTGCCGACAACAAGGAGTATGAAATAGCCAAGGCCAAGGCATTTGATGAGATGCAGAAGGCAGTACCGTACTTTCTTGAAGCCGAGAAGGCCAATCCGACATCTCTTGCCACGCTCGAGTTCCTTCGTGAGATCTACCTGAAGCTGAAAATGATGCCTGAATTCGAGGCATATAAGGCAAAGGTTGATAACATGCAGTAACGATTAAGTTATAATCATAAAGCAGGGAGGCTGTCTCAAATAGAAGGGACAGCCTCTCTTTTTGACATCTTGCCAGTGACAGTGGGGAAGGAGGGTAATTATCTGCAGACCGGATGACATATGTGCTGTCCTGTAGTTCTACTTAACATAATAATAATTATAGGCAATATTCTGATGTTTGTCCTATTCTTTTTAATTTCCGATATTTGATGGAAATACATGACGCTATGTTACAGATAAGCAAGTCGACTCTCACCTTTCTTTCTGAACTTAAAATTCATAATGAAAGAGAATGGTTCAGCAAAAACCGCAGCCATTATGAGGAAGCCCGCATGAACTTTGAGACATTTATACAGGCAATTCTGGATGAGATCATGAAGTTCGATCCAATCTACAAGGGTCTGGAAGCCAAAAGCTGTATCTTCAGAATTAACCGCGACACCAGGTTCTCGCACGATAAGTCGGTCTACAAGACAAACTTCGGAGCCTTTATGGTCCGCGGCGGCAGGAAGAATGGCGACAAATATCCCGGTTATTACCTTCATATTGAGCCGGGAACGTCGTTTGTCGCCGGAGGGGCCTATATCCCTCCAACGCCATGGCTTAGTGCCATAAGGGAGCAGATTTCCCTGGACGGCGACAGACTTGTACGAATAATCAACAACAAGGAGTACAAAAAGTACTTCAGCGGCCTTGAAGGCGAAAGTCTGAAGGTTCCACCCAGGGGTTTCTCAAAAGATCATCCTCATATAGAGCTGATTAAGATGAAGAGTTTCCTTGCAGAAAGGAATTATACAGATGCCGTGGTTTTGGCATCGGACTTTTTTGATACTGTTATCGGTGCATTTCGTGCCATGAAGCCGCTGAATGATTTCCTCTCCGTTCAAAACCCCTGATTTGCAGAGAGTCGTGACCACAATATTAAATTCACTTAAAGTGCCGACCCTGTTGATTGATGAGCGGAAATGCCGTCAAAATATCAGGCGTATGGCTGACAGAGCCCTGCAACATCATATCAGGCTGCGACCACATTTTAAAACCCACCAGAGCAGGCAGATAGCTGAATGGTTCAGGGAAGCTGGCACCGATTGTATCACGGTCTCATCCTTAAGAATGGCAGAATATTTTGCCGCAGACGGTTGGGACGACATCACGGTGGCATTCCCGGTGAATGCACTTGAGCATGAGCGGATCAACCGGCTTGCTGAACGGATACGGCTTAACCTGCTGGTGGCTGGCAGTGAGGGTGCCGGACTCCTCTCCCGGGTACTGAAGTTTCCTGCCGGTATCTGGATCAAGATTGACGCAGGCAGTCGGCGTACCGGCGTTCTTCCTTATGACAGAGACACAATTAATGCAATACTTGATGCGGTGGAAGCTTCTGAAAACATGTCATTCAGGGGATTTCTCACGCATGCCGGACACAGCTACGGTTGCAGAAGCAGGGATGAGATTCTGAGGGTTCACCGGGAAAGTGTCGCCCTGCTGACAGACGTGGCAGCATATTACCGCTCTGCCTGGCCCCGGCTTGAGGTTTCCATCGGAGACACTCCTACCTGCAGTGTGGCGGACGATTTCAGCAATGTTGACGAGATACGGCCCGGGAATTATGTCTTCCATGATCTCATGCAGGCCGCAATAACATCATGTTCAAAAGAGGACATTGCAGTTGCCGTGGCATGCCCGGTGGTGGCAAAGCATCCCGACCGCAATGAGATCATTCTCTATGGCGGAGCCATTCATTTTGCAAAAGACTCGATTGTAACAGACACAGGAATAATAATTTACGGAGAGCTGGTCAAGGTTACCAGTGATGGCTGGAGTGAACCACTTGAAGGCTGTTATCTGAGCAAGCTGTCGCAGGAGCATGGAATCCTTAAGGTTACTGAGGAGGTGTTCAGCCGCATAAATGTCGGCGACATGGTGGCAATCCTGCCCGTTCACTCATGCATGACAGCCAATCTCCTTGCAGGTTACACGACCCTCGGCGGAGATAGACTGGAATATTTCGATATCAAGAAGGACTATTTCCCGGGGTGATCTGCCGGTGGCATCGGATCAGCCATTATTTTCATCATCACTTTTGATCCTTGCCCGGCCCTTCCTGGTATATTTTTTTTTATTCCGGTAAACAACCGACCTGGTCAGTCTGTCAATACCTGATTCCTTAATGGCTCGACGGACTGCGGTCTTATAAGCCTTGCGCTTGTCCTTTGCGCTGAGTTCCACCTTTTTGATCTTCATTCACCGGACGGATGTTGAACAAAGTTAATATATATAAAGGAGACCCTGTAAGGTATCTTTGTCAGCCAATCGGACATTGCGGGCGTATCTACACAATTTCGATCTTTATGTGCATTATATTAAAAAATTGTATCTTTCGGTTCAATTAAAGAATCTCTAAGATGAAAAAACTGCTCTTCACAATTCTCCTGGCAGCAATCATACTGCCATATGCTGCCTCTCAGGGTAAGCTCGAAATCGGAAAGAAAGCACCAGAATGGGTATTCACCGATGCCGATAAAAAGGAATTCACTATGAACTCCTGGCCCGGAAAAGTACTGCAGATTAACTATGTGGATCCGGACGAATCCGATCTTAACGATGCTTTCAATGATGCCATTGACAAAGCGACTGACATTGATAAGATTATTGACCGTGATCAGTTCAAGGGTTTCGGAATCGTCGACTGCAAGTCGACCTGGAAGCCTGACGGCCTGGTGCGTGCCATTGCCGGCAAAAAGGCCAAGAAATATGATACGACCATCCTTTTTGATTACAAAGGAGCTCTCCAGGAGTCTTGGGGCATGCCAAAAGACAGTTACACAATAGTTATAGTTGACAAGGACCGGATTGTCAGAGGCGTTTATGAAGGCAAAATTGCCGACGCTGATATACCTCCGATAATTGAGATGATCGTCAATCTGACGAAAGAGTAAAAACAAGGGCCCCTTTGGCGGACCCAATCCTCTGAAAGCCTGATATTTTATTTTCGGGCCGGGTGAGTAGAAAAAATAAAAGGTTGTCCTGGCATTACGGGACAACCTTTCTTTTTGCTTCGAGGTGCGAGAATCAGTTGAGTTTGAACCGTATCCTCAGGATACCTTCATTGAAGTCGGCTGATGTTATTGAGAATGTACCTATCTCTGATGTATTTGAGACATGCGGGCCTATACACGGGCATGAGTCGAAATTCCCGATGGATACTACGCGTATGCTCTCACCGGCATCGTCCGGCAGTTTTCCGGTAAAATATTTTTTATCCGCCTCCCTCCTGCTGACCAGCTCCTCTCCCACCGTAATTTTAAGCTTAATTATCTCATTAACTGTTCTTTCCACAGCAGTGACCTCTTTATCCGACAAACCCTTCCTGATATGGTAGTCGCACTTGCTCTTTTTGTCTTCAATATGGCTGTTGAACGACCGTCCGCAGTGATACATCTTGTCCATCACCGAGTTCAGGATATGTTCTGCGGTATGCATAGCGGGATTATACTCTTTTCCGGGCATGAGGTGTATTTATGTCATTAACGCCCGGGGAGCATCATTAATTGCACAAAACTTACATGATAAATGCGAGGTCGGAAGTCGGCCGGTCAAAAGTCTTCAATTCTGAAAACCTGAGGTCATTGGGTCCTGCAGTAATGTCGTAACCCCGCATTGCGGGATAAACTCCGCAGAGATCCGGGCCTGATTGAAATCCTGACCGCGGCGTCAGGCGCGTCGGGGCGGTTACAGTTCGGTTGCATCCTCAATGTCGCGGCCGATGCTCTTTTTGAGCTGGTAAAGGTCCTGCTTCATTGAGGCTACGGTGCGGAGGAGCTGTTTTTCAGGCAGAACAGGCTCCGGCAGCTCGTCGCTTATATAATGGACGAACTTCCATATCTCCCGGACATCATTGATGTGGACCTCATAGGGTTCATACATCGGGTTGAGAGAGAAGAGCACCAGTTTGCCGCTTTGCCCGATGGTGTTTTCCACCACCTTGAAGACGATACCGTCGTTTGACGTAAGTATAATATATGCCTTTCCGCTCTTTATATCGCGCCAGTCCTGCATGTACTCACCCGTCACCCACGATTTGTCGGGTATAGGCAGCATGGAGTCGCCCTTAAGCTGGAAGGTGCGGTACTTGCGGTCACGGGAGAGGAAGGGCAGGTTGAACAGTGGCAGGTCGCCTATGAACTCGGGATCGGCATAGCCGGTGGTGTAACCCGCCTTGGCTTTCTCGCTGACAAGTTCGATGTTCTCGCGGTTGTCGGGGGCGACGGTGGTAGCAAGCACCCTGAGGTTACTGCCTTTGACATAGGCATCATATCCCCTCTCGAGTTCGCCCAGCTGGCTTTCGGAGAGGTGTGTGAGATCGATCTTGAGCATGGTGTCAAGCGATATGTTGAAGTAGCCCGAGAAGGCCACCAGGGCTTCGATGCCGGGCTGTGCCACACCGTTCTCATAGCCGCTGAGGGTTGACCTCTTCATCTGCAGCGCCGCTGCTACGTCGTCCTGAGTGCGTCCGCGACGCCTTCTCAAAAATTTTATGTTCGATGCGAAGTACATATTATAAAAATTGATTATATTGTAATCATAAGTTTGATTAATTTCTAATCAAAGATAAGTAATGATTTTGAAATAGCAAATAAAAAGTGAAAAAAGTGCAGTCTATCCAGTGGGCAGTAGAGGGGCGAGCGTTAAGAAATGATCCGGTGGATCATTTTAGCGAAGCCGCCAGATTGCAG
>CAZHTG010000007.1:84118-88402 GCA_964535795.1 uncultured Rikenella sp. | reverse complement strand
TCTCAATGCCGTGCCTGTTAAGCACATTCTTGAACATGCGCTCTATCATGTACCCTATGCCTCCCTGGGAATCCGCCACGCAGATGTCAATGGGCATCTGCGCAATGCCATACATCTGCTCCCCGGCATCATTCCTCATCAGGATGTTGCCCACCTGCGGTCCGTTGCCGTGAGTGATAACAAGATCATATCCCTCCCTGATAAGAAATACCAGGTTCTCAAGAGTATCAGTGGTATTCTGCTCCTGCTCCTCTATCGTACCAACCTGATCGCCCCTCAGAAGCGCATTGCCTCCAAGCGCAACAACTGCAAGCTTTTTACTCATACTTCCATGTTTTTGCCAGGTGACAAAGCTAAAATTTTAAACGAAATTATAACATGTCAAATATTATTATGCACTACAATAGAGTTATATATATGCTTCGCGTCCGGCCACGATGTGAGATGAAATGCATATTTTATTACTTTTGCACCCAAATATCAATTAAGTGAATAACAGCTCTCTCCCCTTTATTTCCCTTCTTATGCTTTTTTTTATGGCTGCCTCATGCACGGGAGACACTGCCTATAAAAATATGCGGGAGGGAGAGATCTATTACAACATTAAATACATCAGCAACCCTTCATCGCTCTCCGCCGAGCTGCTGCCCAGGGAACTGGTCATTGCATTCAGAAACGATAACTTCAACACCAGCCTCCGGACTCCGTTTGGAAATTCAGGTATCACCACGGTAATAAACCCCAGGGAAAATATCTTCGACACATACCTTAACATCCTGGCTTTCAAGTACTATTTTGAAGGCAACTCTAAGGACCTGCAGCCAGGATTCTCATCGATGGCAGGGATGACAATACATGATACAGGCAGGAAATCGGTCATCTGCGGCTTCAGCTGCCGTCAGGCCAGGGTTGAGTTTCCGGATTCTGATACCACCCGTTATATCTGGTACACAAATGAGATAAAGGCGGAGAAACCGAACAGGATGACCCCATACAGGGAATTAGACGGGGTGCTGATGGATTTCTTCTACATCATAGGTAAGGCCGAGATGCAGTTCACCGCTGACGAAGTGCTTGTAAAACAGATCCCCGACAAGGAATTCGAGAAGAAAAAGAACTACAAGGAGGTATCTGCAAAGTACCTTGATGCGCTTATACTTAAAATGATTTCCTTTTGATTATGCTCCTGCAGGTCAACCATTTTTCTTACATTTGCTAATCATTTAAAGACCACCTTTCAGAGGGGTAAAATAACTTATTTTGACGATGGGCAAACAAAGAAAAGGAAACGGTTCATCAAATAAAAAGAGCTCTGGCGGCAGCACGTCAGGTGAAAATGCAAGGTTCATTTCAGGGCTGGTTCTTCTTGTCTTTTCATTGTATATGCTTGTGGTCTTCATTTCTTACGTGCTCACGGGCAATGCCGACCAGGACTCTCTCAATCCGCAGCAGGAGGGCTCTCTCTTCGATTACAGCAACTGGGGAGGCAAGTTCGGATTCAGGATCAGCCACTACTTCATCTTCAACGGTTTCGGGCTTGGGTCATTCTTCATCCCGCTTATAATCGGCGCCTTCGGACTTGCTCTCCTGAAGGTCCGGTATTTCAGGCTGTGGAAGAATATCCTTCGTTTCCTTCTGGCGACAGTGATTGTCTCGGCAATCCTGGGTTATTTTGCCGGACAGTCGACTTTCCTAGGTGCCGGACCCGGAGGCGAATTCGGCTATATGATTGCCCACAAAATGAACGGGATGATGGGAAAAGTAGGCACAGGGGCGGTGCTGCTGGTGATCACCATAGCATACCTGATCTTTGCCCTGCATGTCAACCCCCAGACTATAAGGAGGCCTATTGCCTCCGTTGCAAAGGCAGGAGCCTCAGTCCTTTCCGGTGAGGGGCGTAAAAAAGATATCCTGACAGATGATGTAAAGATTGCCCCGGAAGAAAACTACCCCTCCGTTGAGGAAGAACCACTCAGGGCAGACGAGGAGGAAACGGATGATATCGATGACTTCTACAAGCCTCCCACAGTACCCGAAGAGAGGCCTATTGTCAATGTGATTGACAAGGGGAAAAAACACACGGCAGAACAGACAGTTGAGGATGAACCGATTCCGGGTCTTCCTCCTTTTGATCCGCGACTCTCCCTGCCGAGGTATAAGTTCCCGAACATCTCATTGCTGCGCGAGTACCGAAATCTTGGAACAACAACCACTGACGAGGTTAATGCCAACAAGGAGATCATCCTGAAGACCCTGGCAGACCATAAAATCACAATCAAGAATATCTCAGCCACTGTCGGACCGACGGTAACCCTTTACGAGGTGGTGCCTGACCGCGGTGTCAAGATACACCGCATCAAGTCGCTCGACAATGACATAGCATTAAGCCTGTCTGCGCTGGGAATCAGGATCATCGCTCCCATCCCCGGCAGGGGAACGGTTGGGATTGAAGTGCCAAACAAGAAGCCGGAGACAGTTTCCATGAAAGGCCTCATTGCATCACGGGAATTCGCGCATTCTGATTTCGAGCTACCACTGGCCCTCGGCAGGACGATAACCAATGATCCGTTCATCATTGACCTCACACGGATGCCCCACCTGCTTGTTGCAGGGGCAACGGGTCAGGGCAAGTCTGTCGGACTGAACGCCATCATCACCTCGCTCCTGTATAAGAAGCATCCGGCGGAGCTCAAGCTGGTGCTCATTGACCCCAAGCGGGTTGAGCTGCCGCTCTACGGCAAGATTGAGCGTCACTTCCTTGCCAAGCTGCCTGATGAGGAAGATGCCATCGTGACCGACACGAAAAAAGTCATCAACACCCTCAACTCTCTCTGCATACTCATGGATCGACGCCTGGAGCTTCTGAAACTGTCACAGACAAGAAACATCAGGGAGTACAACGAAAAATTTATCTCACGCAGGCTCAACCCGGAGAAGGGGCACGACTTCATGCCATACATAGTACTTATCATTGATGAGTTTGCCGACCTTATCATGACCTCGGGCCGTGATGTTGAGGCTCCGATAGGCCGGCTGGCGCAGCTCTCCAGGGCGGTGGGGATACACCTCATAATCTCGACACAGAGGCCATCAGTGAGCATTATCACCGGTTTCATCAAGGCGAACTTCCCCTCACGTATTGCATTCAGGGTCTTCTCCGGCGTCGATTCACGCACCATCCTTGACAGCACGGGTGCCGACAGGCTGGTGGGAAGAGGCGATGCTCTCATTTCACAGGGTGGAGAACCGATCCGGGTTCAGTGCGCCTTCATTGACACACCCGAGATAGAGGAGCTGACTGATTTTATCGGTTCACAGCAGGGTTACCCGGATGCTCTTCATCTTCCGGAATATGTTGGAGATGATGATGCTGACAACGGGAACAAGGAGGTTGACCTGAAGAAGCGTGACCCGCTCTTCGATGATGCAGCAAGACTTGTTGTGCAACACCAGCAGGGATCAACATCACTCATCCAGCGGCGCATGCAGCTGGGTTACAATCGCGCCGGACGCATCATTGACCAGCTGGAGGCGGCAGGCATAGTGGGACCCTTCGAAGGAAGCAAGGCGCGCGACGTCATTGTTCAGGACCCGCAGACTCTGGAACAGATTTTGAAGAGGCTTGATGAACAGACTATCTGAAATGAAAAATAAAGGCTTCATACTGACACATCCTGACTTCTCTCTGATTCTCACTCTCGCTCTGGCTTTCGCTTTATCTCTCCCCCTGTCCGCCCAGAAGGATCCGGAAGCAGTCAGAGTGCTGGAGGAATTCAGCAGAAAGGCTGCCTCTGCATCCTCGGTAAAGATAGACTTCACTGTTGATGCCATTGATACCCGTGAGGGAGACATAACAACCGTCTCGGGATCAGCGGTGATTTCAGGAGACAGTTACCGGGTGACAACAGATGACAACGTCATATTGTCTGACGGCAAGGCGGTTTGGAACTACCTGCCTGATGTGAACGAGGTTACGATAACTGAGCCTGACCCTGATGAGAGCTCTTTCATGGCAAGACCATCGCTGCTTTTCTCGATGTATGAGAAGGGATACAAGGTGCGCCTTCTTGAGCAGAATGCTAAAGAATGGGTGATAGACCTCTATCCGGAAGATATCAATGTCAGCCTGGTGAGGATCAGGCTTAAGATTGGCAAGACGCTGTATGACCTGCGGACAGCGGAGTACCGCACAAAGGATGGCATGACTCTAACCCTTGCAGCAGACAATTACGACCTCACCTTCCGTCCGTCAGAAGGCTACTTTGCCTTCAACCCGGCTGATTA
>CAZHTG010000007.1:0-84018 GCA_964535795.1 uncultured Rikenella sp. | reverse complement strand
ACGACCTCACCTTCCGTCCGTCAGAAGGCTACTTTGCCTTCAACCCGGCTGATTATAAAGGTGTTGAAATAATTGACATGAGATAGCTTCCAGTCCACAGTCCACAGTCCACATTCGGCAGTCAGGACTGAGGACCGAAGACTGCTGACTGCTGACTGATAAAAATGGGACCGGAAAGTTTCAAAGTAATAGGGGCGCTACTGATTGTGCTGATTGTCATCTACATGATCTTGAGACGCAGGACGGAAAAACTCAAGCGCCATCGGGACGAGAGGTCAAGGTTTAGGCGTGACCATTGAAGCAGATTAAAAAAAAGAGTCCCGCAAAACGGGACTCTTCCATAATATCAGATACCGACCTCTAGTAGCCCGGGTTCTGCTGAGCAGCAAGAACCGGGTTGGCGTCAGTTTCAATAGCCGGTAGCGGCCACAGGAACCTGTAATCAGAATAGGGTATAGCTGTTACTCCATACGGTCCGGTGTAGGGTGAACCGAGAGCAAAGGCTGAGTTTGCAGGCATCGAATTAGACAGCTTGGCTGGTATCCCGTTAATCGGGAAATGAGGGCAGAACTGCAACCTGTGTATATCAGGCCAGCGGCGACCTTCCATATTGAACTCTATACGCCTTTCGTCAAGTATGGCTCCGAGAAGTTCAACGTTATCAGCAAAATCAGCTGCAACATATGATTCTGCAGCAGGATTTGCAAGAGCACGGTCCCTTACCAGGTTCAGGTCCGCCAGGGCGCTCGTTACGTTATTCTGACGGGCATAAGCCTCGGCAGAGTTCAGAAGCACCTCAGCAAATCTTATTATAGGAGCACCGTCTGAATAGCCAACCTCGTCCTTATACTTGTTGGTATATCTTACTGAATTGGTGCCCGTGGTGAAGACCATTGCAGCTGCATCAACTGATCCGGTCGAGGTCATCACGGCAGAGGTCCTGCGCTTGTCATTCTCAAGCCACCTCTCATTTCTCCAGATAATAGGGCTTATACAAACGAGCTGGCGTCTCTTGTATTGCGAAGCGAGAGCACCATTGACGGTCGGGTTGTTTGTGGACGAGTTCTCAATTGAGAATATATTCTCCTTTGTGCTGTAACCAAGGGCAGCAAATGCACCGTTCGGGGAGGCTTCGAGCTCGACTGTCCCGGCATATATGCCTCCTGTCTTGAACTTATTAGCTTCAGTTATAACACTGGCCCAGTCATACATATGAAGGTAAACACGGGTCTTAACTGCTGAAACAGCCTGCTTGGTCCACCTTGTAACAGCTGTTTTTCCGGACCTGCCTGATTTTTCAGGAAGAAGGCTTTCTGCTTCGGTCAGGTCTTCAAGGATCCACTGATAGCATTCGGCAACGGAATGACGACCCTGTGCAGCATTTTCCTCAATGTTGGCAGGGGTATTGTTTGGGAGCTTCCTGTAGGGCACTCCCATGTGGCTGGCTGCTGCTGTCTCCTTATACGGCTTGGCAAAAAGGATAAGAAGCTCATGGTGAGCTAATGCACGGAATGCCAGAGCTTCGCCCTTATACTCATCGGCTTTGGCCTGGGTTAGTACACCGTTGTCAGCTGCCACCTGTGCGCCTTCCAGAACGATGTTGGCCCTGTTGATGAGCCTGTAGGTGTCACTCCAGTACCACACATTGTTGGCTGTACCGGTACTGTAGGTACCCTGATATGTATATGCATAAAATGCATAGATGTTTACAGCGTCCTCACCCCGGCAGTCGTTTTGCTCCACAAAAGCTGCACCGAAAGGATAGCCGCGTCCGGCGCCGTTAAAGTAACCCCTCTGTGCTGCCTGGTACATACCGTTAACCGAAAGTTCACAGAGACTGGCTGTTGAGAAGGCGGCATTCTCATCAATCGAGCTGTATGGAGAGGTATCAATGATATCGGTACATGACGATATCACCATTGCCACCAGGATAACGGGTACAAGGACCAGTTTCCTGAATTGCCTGATATATTTCATAGTATTTTTCATTGTATTCATGGTTTATTATTAAAATGACACCGAAAGGCCACCGGTAATTACCCTTTGGCGCGGTGAACCGTTGAAATCGACACCTGTCTGGTAGTTCTCCATCTCCGGGTCAATGCCTGTATAGCCAGTGAACATTAACAGATCCTGCCCCTGGAGGTATACCCTAAGGTTATCAAGTCCTATGCGGCTGATAAGTGTCTTTGGGAAGGTATAGCCAATCTGAATATTGCTGACCTTCAGAAAATCGGCCTTCTCTACAAACCTGGTGTTGGTTGTTTCCGGACGGTTGATGAAGTTCTGGGCACCGAAATAGAGTTTGGGTGTCCATCCGTCGCCAGGATTTGATGAACTCTGCCATCTACCGAGGATCTCAGCACTGTTATTGGTAAATGACTGGCCCATAAGGTCAACACGTGTACGGTTCATGATGTAGTTGCCGGCACTGTAACGAAGCAAAATGTTCAGATCGAAGTTTTTGTAAGTCATGTCTGATGTCACACCACCGAAGAACTTAGGATGAGTTTGACCGACAATCATCTTGTCAGCTGCTCCGAAAGTAGAGGTAGTTGACATGTCAGAGGGGTTGTCGGGATTGAATAGATAGGTACCGCTGGTGGGGTAGTTCAGCTGAACGAGCGTTTCGCCGTCTCCCTTATAAAACACCGGGTTACCGTTAGCTTCATTTACTCCCCAGTATTTATATCCGTACAGCGAGCGGATCGGCTCACCAACCCTGATGATCCTGTATTCACCAACAATATCAGCATCGTCAACCAATGACAGAACCTCATTATCAGGTAATGTGATATTGGCATCGATCCTCCATGTGAAATCGGTAGTCCTTACAGCCCATGCATTGACTGAGAACTCATAACCCCAGTTCTTCATGGATCCTATATTCTTGCTGATAGAGTTCCCCGGGATACCAAGTGATGCCGGATAGGGGGCGTCAAGAATCATATCCTCGATTGAGTTCAGGTAATAGTCGAAGGTAAATCCGAAGCGTCCTTCAAGGAACTGAGCATCGAGGCCTATGTCATACTTGGTCGATTTCTCCCACTGCAGCTGATCGTTACCCGCCTGTGAATAGGCTATTCCATTATTGTCGGCATATTTTGCAGAGCTGTAGAGGCCCAGGTAGGGGTAATCGCCGATGTTGGTATTACCAACCTTGGCATAGGATGCCCTGATTTTCAGGTCGTTAACAACATTGGTCAACCCGGAAAAGAAGTTTTCCTTTGACATTGTCCAGCCAATGGATGCACCGGGGAAGAGACCCCATTTGTTTTCTTCCGGCAGCGAGGAGATTCCGTCATAACGGACAGAACCCTGTAAATAATACTTGCCGGCAAAGTTGTAGTTTGCCCTTGCAGCGTAAGATATGAAGCCGTTATCACTCATACTGCCGCCTATTGACATGGTACCGGCAGTACCTGAGATGATGTTCTGGTTAAAGAACTCATTGGAGAGGTCCTGGGCTGAAGCAGTAAAGCTGTAACCCTTCGTGTACTCATACTCATTGATGAGGGTAACCCCCACATTATGGTCTTCAGCGAAGGTTTTGGTAAAGTTAAGGATGTTCTGAAGGTTCCAGCGAAGCCAATTGTTGAATGAATTGTATGCGTAACCCTTGTACCCCTTACCATCACCGTGTGTCGGATTCCAGAAGAGATATGCATCAGACTGTGACTGGTCAATGCTCAGCTGGGTCTTCCAGAAGAGCCCGGGCATAATGTTGATCTGGGCATAGGTGTTGCCGATGATCCTGTTGACCTTTGACTGATATTTGTTATGGTCAATCACATACATGATGTTCGGCAGGTTGTCACCGATAGACTGAATGTTATTCCAGCGACCAACATAGTCGGGGTTCACATCATCGATGTTGTATCCGGTAGGATCATCTGCATCATATATGGGAACGTTCGGGTGCTGCCTGATAGCAGAGAAGATGTTTCCTGAAAGAGCATTGGTACCGGTGTTGAGGCCTGAGTAGGCTGATTTGGTTACACCGACATTTACCCCCAGAGTGAGCCACTTGGCTACCTTCTGGTCAACATTACCCCTAAGGGAGTACCTCTGCATCTCGTTTGGCTTGGCAATACCTTCCTGGTCCGAGTAGCCTATTGAGAAGTAATAATTAGTCTTGTCTGTTGCTCCTGTCAGTGCAAGGTTATGATCCATCTGGAATGCACTGGAGCGAAGCACCTCACTCTGCCAGTCGGTATCAAAAGTACCGGGCTTGGATCCGGTGGATGAGGCAATTACACTCTGTTCATTGTTTGCCCTCTTTTCATTATTGATTGTTACAAACTCTTCAGCGTTCAGCAGATCAAAGAGCCTTACCGGCTGTGCAACGCCTACATAGGTGTTGTATGTAAGTCGATATTGCCCCTGGTCACGGCCCCCTTTCTTGGTTGTTATAAGGATGACACCGTTGGCAGCCCTGGAACCATAGATAGCTGTTGCAGAACCGTCTTTCAGTATCTCCATTGATTCAATATCAGCAGGGTTGATGTCGCCCAATGCGTTTGCCGCTGCACCACCGGCTGAGATGTTACCTGTAAAGACAGGAATACCATCAACGACAACCAGAGGATAAGTTCCGGATGATATTGAACTCACACCCCTGATGTTCATTCTCGGTGTTTCGCCAAGAATACCGGTGGTGGCTGCAACCTGCACACCTGCAGAACGACCTGCAAGCTGGGAATCAAATGACGGGGTGGCAAGGTTGGCAATTGCATCACCCTTTACCGATGAGATTGAACCGGTAACATCACTTTTCCTTTGAACGCCGTAACCAACAACCACAATTTCATCCATCAGCTGCAGGTCAGGTGACATCACTACATCGATGACATCCCTGCCGGCGATCTGTGTTTCCACCCTCTTCATGCCCACATAGGTGAATACCAAAGTATTGGCACCTGCCGGAACATTAAGGGTGTACTTTCCGTCAGCGTCCGACATGGTCCCTACAGTAGTACCCTGGACGCTGATCATCACTCCGGGTACACCGAGACCATCTTCCGAACTGGTCACGGTGCCCCTTACATACTGAACCTGCTGGCCGAATGCAAGAGCACCCGCAGCAAAAACCAGTACAAAAATCATTAGGATCTTTTTCATAAATTGATTGTTTAGGTTAATAAGGGTTATTATGAAAGTGTCACAAATATAATATTATTTACTAATTTCAATCGTTTGCGGAAATATTTTTAATATGGTGATGATATAGGCGGTGCTGCTTAATGAATTTAAGGTGGCAACTGACATCACCCGGCATCTTACACCGAAAAAAAGAGCCCCGTTCCCGGAGCTCTTCCTTTTAGTATTCGATACTTTGATCTACAATGGATTCTGAACCATCTTATCATTGGCATCCATTTCAGCTTTCGGTATAAGCCAATCCAAGCTCCCATCGCCTGCAGCAACGCTTGTCAGGTTACACAGGGCAGTGGTGTGGTATACTCCTCCTGTTCCGGTAGGCCTTGACAGCGGTAGGTTAAGGCGCTTCAGGTCAGTGAAACGGAATCCTTCACCCCAGAGCTCAAACCTGTGGTTAGGCATAGTCAGACTGATGACTAAAGACTGCGGACTGAACAGAAGATAGGACCGGGAATTTTCAAGGTAATCTGGGCAGTTCTGATTGTGCTGATCATAGTATACATGATCATGAAACGCCGCACCGATAAAATCCAGTCAAGGCGCGATCACCGGGATAAATTGCGACGAAACCGGGGACAACCAGATTACAGGAAAAAAGCGGGAGTTCTAATGAACTCCCGCTTTTTATAAGTAGCTGCTTCAGTAACTGAAGTATCTAAAGTGTCACGACATTAATGAATGTTTTGTAGTACAAGCGGATTTGAATCAATCTCACTCTGTGGTATCAGGAATAACCACTTTGGATTAACGCTGGGCTTGGCCTGAGACATACCTTCCAGATATAGGTTAGGATCTGCACCTGTCCCTGCTAAATCAAGAGCCTCATCATTCCTTAACATATCGAACCACCTGAACCCTTCCAGGAATAACTCTATCCTTCTTTGAAGTAGAACCTCATCGATAAGAGCCTGTCCGGTGTTTGTTGACATAACATAAGCGGCATCCCTTTCAGAAACCAGTTCATACAGTACCCCCTGAGCCTGTGTATTCTGAGTACCCAGACGAGCCAGTGCTTCTGCTTCTATCAGATACATTTCCGATGCTCTCATATGGATTACATCCATTGGATCAATTGTAGGTCCATTTGACTGAACCATTTTAATATGCATATAAGGCACCATATTGTGCGAAGTCGAATTATTTACAATAACTCTGTATGCTGCAACAGCAGCAAGAAACTCATCTCTGGTGGCATACCTGCCTGCATTCTGCCCGGCATTCCAGGCGTCGAAAGTGCTGGGGGCATCTACCAGGATCAGGTCTCTGCGATAGTCTGTAGGAGATATTTGAGCGTATAACAAATGGTTCATAAACTTGGGATTACTCCTGTTTTGAGAACCATTGAAATTGTTGCTTATGTAGTAAAAATAGGAATAAAAATAAGCGGTCTGATCCATGATCATTTTTGATCCCCATATCCACTCCGGATTATCCCAATTATTAAATCCGGACTTATACTGACTTTCGTTCATTAAAGAATAGTCCTGACGTGCTGCATTTGCATGTGCTGCTGCTAAAGCCCATTCGCCACAGGTTAAGTATACCCTTGCAGCAACACCGTTTGCTACATCAATATTAAGGTGTGACAGATCAGCTCTGGGTGAGGCATCAGCAAAATGAGTCAGGGCCGTGGTAAGGTCATCAGTAATCTGGTCGTATACTTCCTGCACAGTATTACGGACTTTACCTTCATAAGGAGGTTCAGTGGCAGTCATAATAGGTACACCCAGGTCTGTTGAGGGGTTTCCGACCATATAAGATTTGGCAAAGAATTGCACCAGCTGAAAATGTGCCCATGCCCTGTAGGTATAAGCCTGTCCTAATACATTGTGAAGATCCTCGGACATCGTCAGAGCATCAGCAGCATTGATAATCTGGTTTACTGATCCTATAATGTTGTAGTACATAAACCAGGAATATCGCATATCAGATGCCGTCGCATTAGTATGCGTAATCCATTGGATTCGAGCCCTGAACCAACCATTACCTGCTTTGGAATGCATTGCATCACTGGCTCCGAATTCTGCCATTGGAATCATATACTCTTGTCCGGCATACGCACTGATATAACCATTCTGGGCATACATGGCACGATGAATACCATTCATTGCCAGCATCATATTATCAACTGTCCCGAGAGCTATTTCGTTGGAAACAGAGTCTGTAGGAACGGTTTGCAGGAAATCTTCCTCACATGAGCTTAAGCCCAGTATGAGTGCAAAGATTAGTCCTAATCTTAAAGTCATATATTTTGTTTTCATATCTATATTCAGTTAAATTAAAACTGGAGGTTAAGGCCAATAATAAATGACCTGCTGGGAAGGTAAGCCATCCCGTCTTGTGTTCCGCTGAAGTTGTAGGTTGGATTCAGACCTTCTCTCGCAGTAAACATATATAGGTTTTCGCCGGTTACAAAGGCACTTAACTGCTCCACTCCCCAACGACTGGTAAGCTTCTTCGGGAGGTCATAATTTAATGTTACATTCCTGATATTCAAATAATCAGAAGATATCAGGAAATAGTCCGATGTTGCATATAAGTGTGTGTTGGAATATTGCAACCTTGGAACGTTGGTAACATCTCCCGGATTTTTCCAGGCATTCATATTATCAGGATGGAAAGACTCACCGGGAACTGAAGCCATCATGCCCTGGTAAATACCATCTATCATTTTTCCACCCAATGAATATGTAAACAGAGCACTTAACGTGAATCCTTTATATGAGAAACTATTTGCAATAGACCCCAGAAGATCAGGGAATGCAGAAGCTCCAACGTAGCCATATTTTGCTACGTTTTGGTCTTTGGTAAGTACAGGTTCGCCATCCTCTGTGTAAGACAATTTTGAGCCGGTTATGTTACCTTCATCATCCAGTACATCTTCCCAGACATGGAATCTTGTGGCACCATCTTCAGGGTCAATATCGTAGAACTTCCTTAGCCAGAAATCATATATTGATTGTCCTTCTGCCCATCTTTTAGTTCCGTTAACGAATGGGTCAGGGATGGATGTGATTTCATTCTTCAGAGTAGATCCCATAACAGTGATATTCCATCTGAAATCATTGGTATTGATCACGTCACCACCAAGTGTAAGTTCGAGGCCACTGTTAAACAAAGCGGCAATGTTTCTGGGTTGTGACAACAGGCCCATAGAAGGAGCCAAAGGCATATCATACAACAGGTCATCAGATTTTCTGTGGTACCATTCAATACTACCAATGATCCTTTTATAAAGTGAAAAGTCCAAAGCCACATCAAAGGATCTGTTTACTTCCCATGTTAATGCCTCATTACCTACAGTCTCCCAACGAATACCAGGACTTGTGCCGTTCGGATAAGTACCGTAAAGGGCCTGGTAGCCGTAAGAACCAATATTATCACTACCTACCTCTCCGTATGATGTTCTTAACTTCAGGTTATCTATCCAGGCCAGATTTTGCATGAAATTTTCCTGACTAATATTCCAGGCAGCTCCTACAGAAAAGAAGTCACCCCATCTTACATTTTTATGGAAGGCAGAGGAACCATCTCTACGGTATGAACCTTCAATAAAGTATTTGTTATCGTAGTTATATTTCAGCCTTCCAAAATACCCTTCGACTGCTTTGTTAGTAGTGTAGGATGTATTGGCTGAAGTATTCACAAAGTTATTCAGCTCATAAATACCAGTAACAATAAACTGATTCTTAAAGCCATTCTGGTAAGTATATTCCCTTGAATAAGATTCATGTCCGAGCAGGGCAGAAAAGTTATGAACGCCATTAAAGGATTTTTCATAATTGAGTAACTGGTTAAAGTTAACAGAAGACCTGGTATACCGTGTCTCATCCATCCTGGCAGTTGGGGCACCATCACCGATCGTTGGATTTTCAAAACCTTTGTAATGGTAGTTTTGTAAATCAATACTGATATTAACAGTAGCAGTAAGACCTTCGATCAGTTTAAACCTGGCAAACATCCTGTCACCAAAATTATTTCTATCGTAGGCATCGCTATTCCAATTTAACTCTGCAATGGCATTCCTGCCCTGGTTTATTGGTCTGGAATGAAGACCCCCATCATCATACTGCTTCTCACCTGCGCCGTCCAGAATATACTCACCGGTTGTCTGGTCAACTAAAAAGACAGGGTAGATTGGAGCTGTCATCCTTGCATTTCTGAATGGGTTGGCATAGGTGGCAGAATTTGATGTACCAACATCACTTACTTCCAGGGAGCCATACAGGTTCGTCCCTATTTGCAACCATTCTTTAACATCATAGGTTATGTTTAACCTGGTATTTATACGTTCAAAGTCGGACTTAATAGTATAACCTCTCTCGTCGAGATATCCAGCAGAGAAAAAGTAGCTTGCTTTTTTGCTACCACCTTGCAGGTTTAAATCATAGTTTTGCCTGTAGCCTTTTTGTTTTGAAGGCTCATACCAATCCAGATCAGGAAAACCAATCTCTGCATTCGGGTTTATTAATCCATCAGCGCCAACAATCGCATTATTAGGTATACCCACGAAAGGATTGTACCTCAACTGAGAATAAATATTTTGATAGGCATATGCTCTTGCAGATGCTATGTCAGGGTTGAGTCCAGAATTAAATCTTGACTGTGCAAATGCTTCGGCTGAAAGCTCATAATAATCGAATGCATCTACACTTGGATAGTATGGAAGCGCCTGGCCAATTACTCCAGCCTGCGCTTTCAAAGTAACTTTTAAAGTTTCAGCGCCTTTGGTCCCCTGTTTGGTTGAAATAAGAATTACACCATTTGCAGCACGCGAACCATAAAGGGCGGTTGAAGAAGCATCTTTAAGTATCGTCATAGATGCAATATCGCTCGGATTTATACTCGCCAGACTTCCGGAGTACTCAGACCCATCCAGAACGATTAACGGATCGGTAGATGTGTTTAATGTTCCTACGCCGCGTATAATGATACTTGGAGAACTACCCGGTTGACCAGAGCCTGCGGTAGTTTGCACACCGGTTGTAGACCCTGTTAATACTTGTGCCACAGAAGATACTGACCGACTTTCCATCTTCTTGGAGTCTATCACAGCAGCAGAACCCGTTAAAGATTCTTTCTTTGCCGTACCGTAGGCAATGACAACGATCTCATCCATTGCAACCAGATCAGGCACAAGTGCGACATTGATCCTGGTTCTTCCATCTATCGGAACTACCTGGTTTTGCATCCCTATAAAAGAGAATTCGAGCGCTGTGGCGGTTCCCGGGACCTGCAGGGTGTACATACCGTCAATCCCTGTTACGGATCCGACGGTCAGTCCCTGCACTTTTACGGTCACACCCGGCATAGGCAGCCCGTCATCAGAGCTGGTCACCAATCCGGTAATCTGTACTGTCTGGCCTAGTGCTAAAAGGCCTGTAACCATTAACAGTACAAACATCATCAAATGTTTTTTCATGTGGTGATAGTTTAGGTTAGTAAGGTTATTGAAAAAATGTAAGGTGGCAAAAATAGCACTATTTCTTAATTTCCAATTTTAAGGGTAAATATTTTACCGTATTGTGCTATATGACATAATTTGCAGAACTTAAATAAAAAAAAATAGGCTGCCCCTCTTGAGACAGCCTCTAAATGACCTCAGACTGACCCCAGGGCCATACTGATCAGCTCCTCTTCAGATGCTGCAGCGAGGCTTTCCATCTCCCTGCCCCGGTTCAGCAGATCTTCAGCAAATTGTTTGTCTTTCAACCCCTTGACATTGACCTGCACATTTAGATATGCACCTCTGATGCAGGCTCTTGTGGCTAAAACTCCCACCGCTGCATCGGTAACTGAATTGGGATTCCCCTCCCTTATCATTTCAGTCAGGATATCAAATGTTTTGACAGCTTCCTGCATGACCAGCAGGGGCACGATTGAGGCCTGCTTTGTGGCCTCTTCCACCGCATTGGCCCTCGCTGCCTTCTCATCCTCACCGCCTTTGGGCATCTCAAAAGCCTTTAGTATAGCGTTGTATGCATTGGTGTCCTCATCAACCAGCTCCAGCAGTCTCTTCTGTATCTGCACCCCCCGTTCCGCCCATGCTGCGAACACCTCCCACCGGGCATCCCAGCCTCTCTTGTGGCTTGAGAGGTTTGCCACCATCACTCCCAGGGCGGCGCCCATGGCTCCCATTGCTGCCGAGACCGACCCCCCGCCGGGTGCAGGCGACTCTGACGACGTCTCCCAGACAAATGATGAAAGAGACTTGTCTGTAAGCTTCTGCGACTGTTTCTCCTGCAGGATGTATTCGATGATCTTCTCTTCCGGGTTGAAGGGTTTCAGCTCCGAAAGGCCCATTGACCTGACAGCGGTTTTTACCAGCTCTTCTTCCGAGACCCCGGCTGAGCGCTGCTGCTTATGAAGAAAATATCTTCCTGCCTCCAGCATTGACTTCAGGGGAATAAGTCCTACCAGCTCAGAGCCGGTAACGCGCACTCCCCTGGCCTCCGCCTTCCTGCAAACCTCGTCAAATGCGAGATGCACCGGGGTCACTCCGATGTTCGTCAGGTTCATCGAGATCTGTGCAAAACTATATTCAGGAATATACCATCCGATGGCCTTGACAGCTTTCAGCGTGCCGGGGATCATGACGGGACAGCCCTCAGCATCCTTCACTATTTTACCTGTTACGGGATCACCCTCGCGCTTCTCACGTCCGCGTTCCCTGACATCAAATGCAATGGCATTGGCTCGTCGTACCGATGTGGTATTAAGATTGACGTTGAAGGCAACAAGGAAATCGCGGGCACCCACTATCACAGCACCGGCGCCGGCATCAAATAGTGCCGGGCCAAAGTCGGGTTTCCATGCAGGATCTTCAAGCTTCCTTTTCAATCCTTCATATTCGCCTGCCCTGATATCGGCAAGGTTCTTTCTCTGGTCCCCGAATGCAGCCGATTCATAACAGAAAACCGGTAGCGAAAGCTCCTCCCCTATTCTCTTTGCCAGTGAACGTGCGAAGGTCACAGTCTCCTCCATTGTAATGCCTGCAACGGGTACCAGTGGGCATACGTCCGTTGCCCCCATACGCGGATGTGCACCCGTATGTTTCGACATGTCAATCACCCGGGCTGCCTTCTGTACCGCCCTGAAAGCCGCCTCACATACCGCATCAGGGTCGCCGACGAATGTAACAACCGTACGGTTGGTGTCCCTGCCCGGATCAACATCCAGCAGCCGGACCCCCTCAACGGATTCGATCTCATCAGTGATCTGCCTGATAATGCTCATGTCACGCCCCTCGCTGAAGTTGGGCACGCACTCGATCAGTCGGTTTGATGTCATAATTTTTCTTTTATAATTCTTTATCCTCTACGAGGAAAGGAAATATTCATGTTACTTTTCTACAATTCTTAAAGCCCTACAGGCTATCATTTTCAACACTATTGCCTACTGCTTTTAGCCGCCGAAGCCTTGGCGAAGGTGGCCTATTGCCTATTGCCTGCACCCTGAATCACCTCCCCATTCAGAATAACAGTCTCAACGAGGTTACTGCCATATGCATAGGGCATATATTCATATGATGGTATCTTTTTGGTAATGAATATGTTTGCCTTCTTGCCGACCGTTATTGACCCGTGAGACTCCGACAAACCCATAGCATAGGCCGAATTGATCGTCACGGCATTGATGGCCTCCTCAGGCAGCATTCGGAACCTGATGCATCCCAGGGACATTACAAGCTTCATGTTGCCGGAGGGTGAAGAGCCGGGATTGTAGTCGCTGGCCATTGCAACAGGAAGGCCTGCGTCGATCATTTTCCTTGCCGGAGGGTCAACCATGCCGAGGAAAAAGGCTGCACCCGGAAGAAGTGTGGGCATGGTTCCGCTGCCCAGAAGAGCTGCGATCTCTTCATCACCCGTGAACTCAAGGTGATCAACTGACAACGCCCCGTACCTTACGCCGGTCTGTATCCCCCCTGAGTAGTCCAGTTCATTGGCGTGCATCTTGGGACGCATGCCATGGCGTGATCCTGCCTCGAGGATGCGCGAGGTCTCCTCAACGGTGAAGAATCCCCTGTCACAGAAAACGTCTATATAGTCAGCCAGTTTCTCAGCTGCCACCGCAGGTATCATCTCATTAACAATCAGGTCAATATAGCCGCTCCTGTTTCCGTGATAAGCTTCAGGCACGGCATGAGCCCCCAGAAAGGTGGCCCTCACCGTCAGCGGCGACTCATGCTTTATCCGCCTGATAACCCGGAGCATCTTAAGCTCATCCTCAGTTGTAAGTCCGTATCCGCTCTTGATCTCGACAGCACCGGTGCCGAACGAGATGATCTCCCTGACACGCTCCATCGACTGCCGGAAGAGCTCCTCCTCAGATGTCTCATGCAACAGCTTTGCTGAGTTTAGAATACCGCCTCCCCTCCTGGCTATCTCCTCATATGAAAGGCCCCTGATCTTGTCAGTATACTCCTTCTCCCTGCTGCCTGCATAGACCAGGTGAGTGTGGGGGTCGCAGAAGGCAGGAAAGACGAAACCCCCGCCCGCATCGAGCCGGTCAATCCCGTTGCCAAACCCGGGAAACTGACCCATGCGACCGCAAGCAGCTATGATGTTGTCTTCGATAAGCAGCCAGCAGTCCTCCAGAACAGGCAGATCCGCCATCTCCTTCCCGGCCGCAAAGGACACGTCAAGGTCCCTGATCTGCACCAGCATTCCTATATTATATACTACCAGGCTCATGGTACCGGATTTAAAGGTCACTAAGGTAGCAATATTAAAAATATTAGGATATGAGCATCATTTTTCTTTATTTTTACATCCATTAAAACTGAACCCTATGAAGAAACTCTCGATTATTCTGCTAACCACCCTGCTGACAGCTTCGGTTGCCGCACAGGAATCCAAGACCGGATGGAACTTTGGTGCATTGCCGGCAATTACATACAGCACTGACCAGGGCTTCCAGTACGGGGCACTGGTGAACCTGTTTGACTATGGCGACGGATCAATTTACCCGGATTATTATCACAAGATCTATATTGAGGCCTCAACCTTTACCAAAGGAAGCTCCATCCTCAGGATCATGTACGATTCCGATTATCTCATCAAAGGAATAAGGTATGCGGTTGACCTGAGCTATATGCCTGATTTTGCATATGACTTTTACGGATTCAACGGGTACGGATCAGTCTACAACAGTGCATGGACCGACGACGAACTGGTTAACAACAACCTGTCTCCCGACTACAGAAGCCGTCTCTTCTATGCGATGAAGCGAAACCTCTTCCGGTTCAAAAACGATTTCACAGGCAAAATCGGTGAAAACAACTGGTTCTGGAATGCGGGGCTCAGCATTCAGCAGTTCAAAGTTGCTGATCTTGATGTCACCAGGTTCAACAAGGGGAAAGAGCCCGAAGATCCGAAATACCTGGACCCGGACCAGATGACACTGTTTGAGTATTACACCGCGGCTGACATCATTTCTGAAGAAGAGGCTGACGGAGGATGGGTAACGGGCATCAAGGGAGGCATCTCCTATGACAGCCGTGACCAGCGGGCCTGTCCGATGAGCGGAATATGGGCAGAGACAGGGATTGAAGTGGCACCCTCATTTCTGGGCTCCGAATCCACTTTCGGCAAACTTTATTTTACCTGGAGACAATACTTCACCCTTAAGGAAGATGACCTGAGCTTTGCATACAGGCTCGGTTACCAGACAACTCTGTTCGGCGAGGTGCCCTTCTACTACCAGGGTCAGGTGATAGTCTCCGAACTGAGAGGTGCCCTTTCGGAAGGACTCGGAGGCAGCAAGACGCTGAGAGGCCTCCTGAGAAACAGGGTGGTGGGCAACGGTTTTGCTTATGCAAACGCCGAACTCCGCTGGAAGATGGTACGTTTCCGTTTCATAAACCAGAATTTCTACCTCGGGACAAACTACTTCGTCGATGCAGGCATGGTAACCTCCCCTGTGGATGTTGACATCCCGACCTTCTCAAGCTACCTTGCGGCCAACCACCCGGGAGAATCAGTCAGCGATTACCTTCTTGACCAGAAAGATACCCCTCACGTTGCGGCAGGTCTCGGCCTGAAGATAGCGATGAATGAGAACTTCATCATCTCGGCCGATATAGGAAAGGCCCTCAAGGAGCAGGACGGAAATATGGAGTTTTATATCGGACTCAATTATCTGTTTTAGGCAATAGGCAAGAGGCAGTAGGCAATAGTCTTGACAATGATCCATGCAGGATCTCCATGGTTTGCTGTAGTTCCACTAGTGCCTATTGCCTATTGCCTGGTGCCTGCTACAGCTTGCCCAGCCACATCCCGAAGGCAACTCCGATATAGTTGCCCAGGATCCATCCGATCAAACCCGTTGCCAGCCCTGTGAGAATGACATCCTTGTTCTTCAGGGCTGCTGCAACCATCGGCACAAACGGCGGTGAATAAACAAATCCCGTTGTGGTGATGAGGTAATCGTCAGCATTGATCCTGAAGACCCATGAGAGGAAGAGATGCAGGAACAGTGACCCGAAATAGGCATATGTGACGTAAAGAAGAAGACTGATGTATTTTGCCTGGAAAATCACGCTCAGATCGCACCTGGAAGCGATGACCACCGAAAAGGCAATGATGAAGTACATCCCCAGCTGAAACGTCTTCTTTATATTCCGTATCATGGGTATGAATGAGGCGGCTACACCAAGAGTTGTTATCGTCAGGATCGCCGTAACCGTCATCGGCACTTTGGGGAAGAGTAGGCTGACACCAAGGGCTAGTGCAGTGATTACTACTGAGAGCCCGAGTGCAGCCAGAAGCGGCGGAATCGTATCCTTCCTGAATATTCCAGAAAAGTCATCAAAATCCTCAGCCATCCTGTCACTTATTCCCTTGAAGTCGAAATCTTCACCATTCTCGTCAACCTTTCTTTTAAAGGGAGGCAGGAACAACCTGAAGAAGGCCGGCCCGGCGGTGATAAAGAAGAGAATCACAACTGCCCCCACTATCATGTCATAGGTGTTGGTCATAATGAAGGCATTCGGCTCAACCTTGAGCGCCAGAGCAATGGAGGCCAGGTTGACCGAGCCACCCGTGTACAGCCCGATAAGCATCCCTCCTATCTTGTCGCTCCCTTCGACCTTGTCCCTGAAGATCAGGTAACCTGTAGCAACTATGATCATAACGGAAACCAGGGCCAGAAGCATTGATAGAAAGCCTTTACCCGAAAACCTCAGCCACCTTCTGACATTGAGTGAGAAGAGGATCAGGGGTATGGCCAGCGGCACCAGAGCCGTCTGCATGTTGTCCTGAACGGCTGCAATACTGTTTACTTTAAGGTCGCGCTCAGAAAGAGTTCCGGCAGCTACCAGCTCCACCACCTCCGACTTTGGGATGAATGGTCTGTCCTGACCTATCGTTGCCTCACGGAATGCATCACTCCCCCTCGGCAAAATGCCAACATTGGCGATAAGAATACCAGTCGCATAGGCAAGGACTATAGCTCCGATCTTCTTTACAAAAGGATACTTCAGGGTTAGCCATATCAGAAATATCGGGAAGATGATGTAAAAGAGGGCCAGAATTATCAGATTCAGCATGGCGGTCAGGTTTTGGTGCACCTAAAATAAACAAAGCGCCCTGCATGGAAAGCAGGGCGCTTATAAAAGAGGTCTAAATACTGATTGACGTAAGTATAATTACTTATCGGGGCACTCATCAAAACTTTTCCGGTATTGCTCTATCGCCCTCTGACTCATACCCATGCTTGAGAATCCGCCGTCATTGAAGATGTTCTGCATGGTAATCTTTTTTGTCAGCTCCGAGAAGAGGGTGATACACACGTCAGCACAGTCCGATGCATCTGCATTGCCAAGAGGTGACATCCTGTCAGAGAAATCGACCAGAGAGTCAAATCCTGCAATACCTGCTCCGGCAGTGGTGGCAGTAGGTGACTGTGACACGGTGTTGACCCGCACATGCCTCTCCTTTCCGTATATGTATCCGAAGCTCCTGGCGATCGACTCCAGCAGGGCTTTGGCATCGCCCATGTCATTGTAACCTGCTAGTGTCCGCTGTGCGGCCACATAGGTCAGCCCCACCACCGATCCCCATTCCTTTATGGCATCAAGCTTGTAAGCTGTCTGCAGAATACGGTGAAAACTCAGAGCGGATATATCGAGGGTCTTTAGCATATTCTCATAGCTTATCTCCGCATAAGGTATCCCCTTTCTCACGTTGGGAGACATTCCTATCGAATGAAGTACAAAGTCAATCTTCCCGTCAAAGTGCTCCATGGATTTGGTGAAGAGCTCCTCAAGGTCCTTCATGCTTGTTGCATCGGCAGAGATTACCATGCTTCCCGTCTTCTCAGCCAGTTCGCCAATGGTGCCCATGCGAATGGCCACAGGTGCGTTGGTAAGCACCAGGCGGGCACCCTGGGCATGGGCTTTTTCTGCCACATGCCATGCAATGGACTTGTCATTCAGAGCACCGAAAATCATGCCCTTCTTGCCCTCTAAAAGATTAGTAACCATAGCTTTTTGTTTCAGTTATTTTATGTTCAGAATCATCTGCCACCCAGCAGCTCACGTGCGTTGCGCAGGGCGGCTTCCGTAATGGTGCTTCCGCTTAACAGCCTTGCCACCTCCGTAACTCTTTCATTGTCATTTAACAATCTGACACGCGTAATTGTTGAATGATCGCTCTCCTCCTTGTATACATGGTAATGCAGGTCTCCCCTTGCGGCAACCTGCGGAAGGTGCGTGATGTTTATGACCTGCATGCTCTTTCCCATATCTGCGAGTATGCTCCCAACCATCGAGGCCACCTCACCTGACACACCGGAATCTATCTCGTCAAATATTATTGCCGGCAGCCCGGAACTGCTTGCAAGCACCGACTTAAGGCACAGCATCACGCGTGACAGCTCGCCACCGGAGGCGATTCGTGACAGCTCCTCGGGCTCAACCTGCCTGTTGGCACTGAAGAGGAAGTCGACCCTGTCAAGCCCGGCAACTCCGGGTGCATCGAGGCTGCTGATGCGGGCTTCAAAACGTGCGTGCGGCATACCCAGCTTTCGGAGTATGGAGGTTATCTCACCGGCCATTGAAGCCACTGCGCCGTGCCTGGCTGCCGAGAGCCTGCCGGCAAGCATTACCACCTCATTGAATGCACTGTCTGCTCTCTTCTTCAGTTCGCCCGTTTTTTCGTCAATGTCCTCCGTTGCCGCCACAGCCTCTTCCACCTCCTGCTGCTTTGCCAGCAGCTCGTACAGATCCCTGCACCGGTGCTTCTGCATCAGTGAGTAAATCATATCAAGCCTTTGAGTAACATATTCCAGCCTCCCGGGATCAGCAACAGTCCTGTCATTGAGTTTCTCCGCTTCGAATGATATGTCGTTCAGGTCAATAAGCTGTGCATCAATCCTTTTCTCAAGCTCACCGGCCTCAGGCATCCATCCGGCGATCTTTGACAGACCGCTTCGGGCAAGCCGCAGCAGTGAAAGCGCCGAGACATCATCCCCCGCCAGTGCTCCTGTCGCGGTTATCAGTCCCTCCTTTATCTCCGCAGCGTTGGTGAGCATCTCCTGCTCCCTTTCAAGCGTCTCCTGCTCGCCCTGAATAAGGTTTACTGTCCTGAATTCATCGAGCTGATGCGAATAGTAATCGTGATCGGCCCGCCCTCTTTCCATCGTCTGTGCGGCAGAATCATACTCACGCCTTGCTTTCTGATAGAGCACGTATGCGTTTGCGTAATCCCTGTAAAGATCTGTGGTGCCTGACCAGGCATCGATGACCCGCATCTGGAACATGCTGTTGCCCAGGAGCAGGGTCTGATGCTGCGAGTGCACATCTATCAGCCTGTCGCCCAGCTCTTTCATCACATTAAGCGTGACCGGGGTATCATTGATGAATGCCCTCGATTTCCCTGCCGGTGTTATCTCCCTGCGCAGTATGGCTTCATCATCATAGTCGACGCCGTTGGCCTCGAAGAGCTCCCCCAACTCATACCCCTTAATATTGAAATCAGCCTCAACAATACATTTCTCCTTATCGCTGAGCAGCACCGAAGTGTCAGCCCTCTCGCCAAGAACGAGTCCAAGTGCCCCGAGAAGGATTGACTTGCCGGCGCCCGTCTCACCCGTGATAATGGTAAAACCCTCGCCGAAGCCCATGTCAAGCTCTTTAATTATGGCATAGTTCTTTACTGTCAGTCTGCGGAGCATGGGAAGTATCTTAGCCTGAAGCTGTAAGTATCTTCTGGTATTTGGACTCGTTGGCAGGGTCTATCTCAGTCAGGATCTGTACCACCCTGTTTTTCTCCTCGGGGAAGGCCCTGGAAAAGATGTTGACAATCTCGTCAGCCTTGGCATCGAGAATAATTGTGAGATAGTACATGAAGGGGTCCGGGCGCTGACGGTACAACTCCTGCAGCCTGCGCAGGCTCTCGAAAATCTCGTTTCTGGCAAGTGTCATGTCAGACTCCATCCTGTCAAGCCCCCTGAGATGATAAAGATACATGAACTGCCTCGCCCCGGAATATTCATTGTCAAGCACATTTTTTACAAGCCAGTAACGGTTCCTGTTCCTTGACCCGTCATAGGGTTTCCACCCCTGCTCAGGTGTATTCTGGGCGTTTGTCACGATTTTTTCAGCTATCTGGAAATAGGGGGTGCCTCCTCCCTGTGAGTATGTGTCAAAATCCATCCCTATAAAGAGATAAGCATAGTATGCCAGAACAGAGACCAGGTTGCTGGTATGGCTGTTGGGATTAAACTCCAGCGGCTGAAATTCCACGTACTTGAACTGGAAATTGTTATCGACGAAGTTCAGAATCGTCGACTCATAGGTGGTGTTGTATACCGGTCTGCTGAGTTGAACCTGTATGGTACCGCGAAACTCGTCTGCCGAGAGCTGCTCGTCGAGATTGATAAGAAGGTTGCACTCTATCCTCTCGGAGAAGCTGAACAGGTTGTCGGTCCAGACCATGCTGTTCATGAACTCATAGATGTCACGCTGCATGCTCTGAAAAATCTCTCTGTTCGAGCCCTGTATCTTCTGCGCTGAAACCTGCACATTGCAGTAGAGTTCCTGAGACCTGACCATGCCGGAAGCTGACAGTATCATCAATGCCGTCAGGATCAGTCTGTGTTTAATTGATTGTCGCATTCAGGATCAGCGTATCAGTGAAATGATCTTCTCCAGTATATCCGAGGCAACCTCGTCCTTGGATTTCAACTCAAATTTATCAATATTATTGTTACTGTCGATGATGGTTATGCGGTTGGTGTCATGACCGAAACCGGCGCCTTGATCGCGCAGTGAATTGAGGATGATCAGGTCAAGGTTTTTTTTCTTCAGCTTTGATGTGGCATTGCTTATCTCATTGTCAGTCTCGAGTGCAAACCCTGCAAGGATCTGGCTTTCCTTCTTCATCGTGCCAAGACAGGCGGCTATGTCTTCTGTTGGTCTGAGCTTGATTGTCATCTCCCCCTCGCCTCTCTTTATCTTTTTATCTGATGCAGCCTCAGGGGTGAAATCCGCTACGGCAGCTGTAAGGATGCCGATGTCGCACCGGCGAAAAGCCTCGACGGAGGCCTTCTTCATCTCAGCCGCAGTTTTAACGTCAACCGTGGTGATATTGGCATTTGACGGTCTGATGGCCACGGGACCAAGCACCAGGGTAACCGTGGCGCCAAGACTGGCAGCTTTGTCAGCGATGGCAATGCCCATGCGGCCGGATGAATGGTTGCTGATGAAACGGACCGGGTCAATAGGTTCAACCGTGGGGCCCGCATTAATGAAGACCCTCTTTCCCGCCAGCGGCGGTTCAGCTATTTTTTTTTTTGAGAGGAACTGCTTCAGCTCCTTCACAATCACCTCAGGCTCCGCCATCCGTCCCCTGCCTTCAAGTCCGCTGGCAAGCTCTCCGGTGTCAGGTTCGATGATGTGATTGCCAAACCCTCTAAGTGTCTCAATATTTCTTGCTGTGGCCGGATGACCAAGCATGTCCATATCCATCGCAGGCGCCAGGAAGACCGGGCAGCGCGCCGAGAGCCAGGTGGTCAGCAAAAGGTTGTCTGCAATGCCGGCAGCCATCTTACCCATGGTGTTGGCAGTGACGGGCGCTACCAGGTAGAGATCAGCCCACATGCCCAGATCGATGTGACTGTTCCATCGACCGTCTTCCGGATCAAAAAAGTCAACCATGATCGGATTCCTGGATAGTGTGGCCAGGGTCAGAGGTGTGATGAACTCCTTTGCCAGCGGAGTCATGATGACCTTTACTTCAGCCCCCTCCTTAACAAGCAACCGGATGATAGTTGCAGTCTTGTAAGCTGCAATACCCCCGGTGACTCCAAGCAGTATTTTCCTGCCTTTCAGCATATCAGGATTTATTTCTTCGGCTTCTGCTCCTTGTCGGGATTGCGGTAATAGATCTTGCCTTCCTCGAACTCAGCAAGTGAAATGAGTGTCGGCTTCGGCAGCCTCTCATAGAACTTCGAGATCTCAATCTGCTCCCTGTTCTCAAAGACCTCCTCGAGGTTGTCATTGAATGACGCAAATTCCTCAAGCTTTGAATTCAGCTCCTGCTTCATCTCCACACTGATCTGGTTAGCCCTCCTGGTGCAGATCAGAACGCTTTCGTAAATGTTTCCCGTTTCAGTGTCAAACTTGTCCACGTCTCTTGTGATGGTGGTGTAGGATGCCGATGTCTTTTTATAATCCATATCTCTTTGTTTGTAATTCAGTTGGCCTGTGTCTGTTCAATAGTTGTGTCAACCTTCAGGAATCTGGCGGTTGTATCAAAAATCCTTTTCACATCCTTTGCATACCTGCTCGCCGGAAACTCTTCAATGAACGAATAGTATTCGTCGAGTGCAGCCTGGTAGCGCTCAACCTGTTTTGAGGGGACGCTTCTTTCAGCATAAAGGAACAGAGCATCAAGTTTCAGATACATAAGCTCCTCCCGGTATTTGGTATCGGGGTACTCCTTCAGGCTGTTGGCAAGTGATATCGTTGCAGCACGGTATTGCTTGAGATCATAGTAGAGCCTTGCGCTCAGATAGGACTTCTCCACCAGCTTCTCCTGAAGCTCGAGTACCTTGGCTTTGCAGTCATCAGTTCTCGTGCTGGTAGGATACCTCTGCATAAAGATAGTGAAACTCTCTATCGCCTTCCTTGTATTGGCCTGGTCAAGCTCCGGCCTGGGACTCAGATAATAGTCACACAGTGCTGACAGATAAGAGGCCTCTTCAGCGTTGTTGCTTCCGGGATAGGTGTCGGCAAAATTCTGATAATACTCGCCGGCCATCATGTAGTCACGTATTCTGAAGTGGGCCTGGGCATTTATCCAGTTCAGCTGCTCAGCCTCGTCAGTAGCCCTGTACCTTGGAAGTATCTGGGAGAGGAGCTCGATCGACCTTGTATACTTGCCGTCATCATAATAGTCATACACCTTCTGCTTCTTAAGCTCAAAGTCGCTGCTCTTGAGAAGTTTTTCATACTCACCGCATGACGTAGCGGCAATTGCCAGAATTATAAATACTATCGGTCTGATCCTCATACCCGGAAATGTTGCGCAAAATTACTACTTTTTTTTATTCTATGGCTCTATCAGATGCAAAAGTGTTTCATTTAAATTCATGACAGGGTTAAAGGAGTGTTAAATTATGAGGACAAATAGGTATAAATAGGTACTTTCGCGCATAATTGTTTTTAATAAATTTGCGGGCATTAATCAAAAACAGACTGAAGTGGATATTTTCGACAAGATCAGAACGAACCGCGGCGCCCTGGGACAATACCAGGAGCTGGCCGACGGATATTTCATGTTCCCAAAACTTGAGGGTGAAATAGGCCCCAGGATGAAGTTCATGGGCAAAGAGGTGCTTAACTGGAGTCTCAATAATTATCTGGGGCTGGCGAATGACCCTGAAGTACGGAAGGTTGACGCAGAGGCGGCTACAGAGTACGGACTTGCCTATCCCATGGGTGCCAGGATGATGTCCGGTCAGACCACCATGCATGAGAAATTCGAACAGATGGCTGCTGAGTTTGTCGGAAAGGAAGCTGCTTACCTGCTGAACTACGGTTACCAGGGAATGGTGTCAATCATTGATTCACTGGTTGGGAGGAAAGATGTCATAGTGTATGACTCCGAATCACATGCCTGTATCATGGACGGCCTCAGAATGGTGCTGGCCAAGAGGTTCGTATACCCGCACAATGACATGCAGGGATTTGAGAAACAGCTTGAACATGCTCAGAAGGTCGTTAATGAGACCGGTGGCGGCATACTGGTAATCACTGAGGGCGTCTTCGGCATGGCAGGTGACCTTGGGGCTCTTGACAAGATCGCTGCCTTCAAGAAAAAATATAAATTCCGCCTCCTTGTTGATGATGCACACGGCATCGGAACAATGGGCAGAACAGGCGCCGGAACAGGCGAACACTTCGGCGTGCAGGATGAAATTGATGTCTACTTCGGAACTTTTGCAAAGAGCTTCGCAGGCATCGGAGGCTTCGTCGCCGGAGAGAAAGATGTCATCAGCTACCTCAGGTTCAACCTCCGCTCACAGATCTATGCCAAGTCACTTCCGATGGCGATGACCATAGGCGCCATCAAACGCCTCGAGCTGATCATGGACCATCCGGAGAAACGTGAAAAACTGTGGGCCATCACCAGGGCACTGCAGTCCGGACTAAAAGAGGCAGGCTTTGATCTGGGAAGAACAGAATCACCTGTCACTCCTATCTTCCTTAAGGGAGGAATACCTCAGACTACCCAACTTATCAAGGATCTGAGGAAAAATTACGGCATTTTCTGTTCAGTGGTAATCTACCCCGTAGTGCCCAGGGGTGTGATCATGCTACGCCTTATTCCCACAGCCGCCCACACCAAGGAGGATGTGAGATACACCATTGAGGCCTTTAAGGAGGTTAAGAAAAAACTCGAGACTGGAGCCTATCCTGAAGAGGTAGCTGATTTCAGGAACTGACGCCTCTTCTCCGTTCCTCTTCAAGGTCACTGATACTTACGAAGGAATACTGATATTCCATCGGAAGTATCCTTGCATACTCCTCTACAGGGCAGTCTTCAAGGCAGGCATTTATGATCTTGCGCCCGAGCGGAAGGAGGTCAGGCTCAAGAAATCTGACAAGCTCCTTCCGGAAAAAGTCGCGCAGTATCGCTGCCCCGGCATCATAGCCTCCTTCTCCCACCTCGGCCTGGCGGTATACCTTCAGGAAACGGGTCGGGATCGGAGACCCCTCAATGGTCAGATAGTTTAGTTCATAGCCAAGGAGCGGACAGCGTGCCGGTCTGAGCTGGTCATGCCTCAGTTTGGCATTGCCACGCCGGGTAAGGTATTCTCTCATCAACAGCTGCGGCCTGAACCCCACCTTCCATGCTCCTATGTGCTGATTAGGTGTAAGCGTGTACCTCACCCTCGGGGTGTTTACTATCTGTTCGAGCAGCAGGTTGGCATGCCGTACTCTCTTTCCAGTGGCAAAAGGCCAGTATGAACCTGCCCCCTCGCTCTCCATGTCGCCGCTTCCGGTGATGCTCGGGTTGGCATAACCGCGCGGACTGACAAGGCGCCAGAGCCACGCCAGCGCCGGCGGCAGGATATGAAACAACCCGGCAATACCGTATGAAGGTCTCTCCGCAGTGCAGGGCGGCATCCTGACTCCAAAGTTGCGGACATCAACCGTAACAGGCTTGTCGATGATGCCGGGCACAATCCTTCTGGGGAGCACCACACGGGGATTGGGACACCGTTTGCCCGGGCTGTCCTCAGAATGATTCCAGATAAGTGCCGTACCGTCAGGTCTGGTGTCTATGTTCAGAAAAAGCAGCGGCTCACCGGGATTGATGGTAATCTTTTCGAGGAAGGGATCATCACCGTAACCGGTAACGCCGTCGACACGGATGAACCAGGCATTCTCAGCGTCGGCTACTGTCAGCTTGCCGTTGCTCTGCTGATACGAGGGGTGACACAGGGCCATGTCGTCCGTGGCAGGAAAAAATGAACAGAAGAGCGGGATGGATATAACCCTCCTCTCTCCTGTAATGGTATTTTGTCCGATGAGTATCTGTCCGTTCGGTTCACGTACCAGGTTCTGAATCATCTCGCTCTTCCCTCCGCCGCTGGCGCCTTCATGCATGAAGGTTGTGATATTGTCATACGGACTGACAACCTGTACAGTGGAACAGTGAGTTGTGAGCCACCCCTCGGCCTCACCCTTGGTCAGGAGCACGCTGTAGAAGCCCTTCTTCGCGCTGGGACCGGGGTAGAGGTTGTAGGCGAACATCTCATGCAGCCCCTCGAGCCGGTTGTGAACAACCACCTGTCGCCCGCCAAAATGCGTGTGACGGAACGGCGGAGCAACATAAACAACAGCCTCCACCGAAAAGCCTGCCGGCAGGTCATCGACCGACATAATCTTCTGCAGCAGCGAGAGCCCGAACGCAAAGAAAGAGGCATTCAGGGGAGTGACAACCACCCCCCCGGCTCCGACGGGGTAGTTTCCGGCAAAGCAAAGAAAAATGCCAAGCTCCTGACCCCCGAGCCAGTCAAAGGTCTCCTTCCTCATACTGCTGAATTCATGCCCGTATTCCTCGGAGAACCTCTTCTTGTCAGTGGGCCCGTCATCTCCGATAAGCATCGTATCCGGATCGCGGCGGCGCATATATGGCTCGGTGTAGTTCGCGGATAACCCGTTTGTAACCCTGTGGAGAGTCACCTCCGTAACCTCTCCCCTGCCGGGAATCGGATACTTAACCTCATAAAAAAGATCTTCCCTTCCTCCGGTCGATTCCTTCAATATCTCCGCAGAATTGTTGAAAAACAGAACCCTGGGAGAAGTACCTGCCAGCGACAAAACCTCGTCGGGCAGCTTAACCCCATGCCTGCTCAGAATGGCAATTGCCTCAGTTGCATTCATTTGGCAAATAATTGTATTTCATTAAATATTTTAATAATTATATCATTACAGGTACAGGAATTTCACTGGCACCGCGGTAAAAATAACATATTAACAGAGCCTCGGTCCTTTTTAGGCTGCTCAGATATCAACATTTTTAAAAAAAATCCGAAATATCTGTAATGTTTTTGCCGGGACAACGTCATAGAATAAACAACTCATTAATAAACTTTAAAACGGACAGTCATGAAAAGAATGGTTTTAACAGTACTCATTGCCGCTTTTGCGGTTATTCTTTACGGTCAGCGAAGTTCACTCGACAGTTTCTTCGACAGCTATTCGGACAGGGACGGCTATACCTCGGTGACCATCAACGGCAACCTCTTCGGGCTGCTCAAAAGCTTCGATGAGGATGATGACCTTAAGGGAGCCGATCAGAAAATCACCTCGGTGAGGATCGTGAGCAGGGAGAATGAGACCGGTCTTAACGGACCGGGATTTCTCTCAGAGATCAGGAGTGTGATCAGGCGAGGGGGATACGAGGAGCTGATGACGGTGAAGGATCACGATACCGATCTCCGCGTCATGGTTAAAGGCAGGGGTGACGCCATCAGTGAGATACTGGTGGTGGCATCCGGCGAAAAGGAAGCGGTAATTCAGATCTGCGGCAATCTTACCCGTGAGGACGTTGAGCGCATCTCAGAAAATCATGCGGATAGACTTGCACAACTTGAAATGCTTGAGAGTTCAGGGAAATGGTAACTTTGTTCAAGAGACCAGGACCAAATGAGCCCCGAAGAATTCAGGAAGATAATCCTGCCGGAAGGGCGAAGGCTGTATGCCCTCGCCTTCCGGTACCTGAACAACAGGGAGGAAGCTGAAGATATGGTCCAGGAGGTGATGATGAAGCTATGGGAGGGCAGGAATGAGTTAAGGCATTACGCAAGCCCGGCAGCATGGTGTACAACGGTGACCAGGAACAGCTGCATCGACGTGCTGAGAAAAAAGAGGCACCTCCGGTTGGAAGAGATAAGTGACGCAATCATAATGCCCGAAACTGGCGCCGGCCTGTCGAACAGCTCCGACACCCACGAGGCAGTAAGGATGATTGGTACGATAGTCAGCCGTATGAAGGAGCCGTACCGAAGCGCAGTCATCCTCCGGGACATGGAAGGATATTCATATGAGGAGACGGCAGAAATCATGCAGACAAACATAAATGCCCTCCGTACGGTGCTCTCAAGAGCAAGAAAAAGCATAAGGGAAGAGATGGAAAGGATCTACAGCTATGGAACAGGAAAGAATAAGGGAACTGCTTGACAGATACTTCGAAGGCAACAGTTCGGAAGAGGAGGAGATTCAGCTCAGGGAATATCTCTCTGACCCTGCTCTCTCCTCAACTGCCCGTAACGCATACGGCTATGTACCGGGTATGGTACCGGAAATCCCGGAACCTTCGGAGGACTTTTATGAAAGGCTCGAAGAGATTGACTTCCGGCCGGCTGAGATACCACGCCGGGGCAGAATGCTCAGGTATGCCGTGGGAACCGCCGCTGCAGCCGCAATTTTGACAGGTGCATTGTTACTCTTTGATTACCTCGGCAGGGGCGAGATGCGGGACACCTATAAGGATCCTCAGATTGCTATGGCCGAGGTCATGAATATCCTTCTGGCTGTTTCAGAGAAGATGACAACGGGAACCGAACCCCTTGGCTCCATCAATTCAATCAATACAGCACCCGAATCGCTCAGCGGATTTAAGATTCTCAACACCGTGGTCGAAGACAACCTGTCAAAACTGCGCTATCTTGACCGGCTGACAAAGTCACAACAGAATAAGGTAAACCAATAACAGTCACACGATGAAAAAACTGGTAATTATCCTAACACTCTCGATAATCTCTCTCACCCTCTTCAGCCAGAAGAGCCCGGTAGACGAGATCTTCGACAGGTACAGCGGGAAAGAGGGATTCACATCGGTCTACATATCATCCAGGATGTTCAGCCTGCTTGCAAAGATTGACAGCGAGGATGAGGAGTTTCGGAATCTTGTGACAAGCATAAAGGGTATCAGGATCCTCTCCATTGACAGCACAATGAATGTCTCCGGGTTAAATTTTGCCGCGGAACTGTTGCCAAAACTGAACAGGAACGGCTTCGAGGAGCTGATGACCGTGAGGGAGAAGGATGGCGAGGTGTGGTTCATGATCAGGGAGGCAGGAGGCAAGATCGCCGAACTTGTGATGGTAACAGGCGGTCATGGCAGTTCTGTCGTCTCCATCACCGGCGACCTTGACCTGAGAACCATCGCCAGCCTGTCAGACAGCATGGGGATTGAGGAGCTTGAAGGGTTGGAGAAGGTAAAGAAATGACAGGCAGTAGGCAGTCAATAGTAATTAAGAATTAGGAATTAAGAATTGATAATCAGACACTTATTTTATAGATTGGACTGAGGACTGAAAATTGCCCGTAGGGCATATAGTATTGTAACCGGTCATTGCATAACAAAACCATTGCCCGTAGAGCCTGCCCCGATAGCCGTCAGGCGTATCGGGGGCATTTATTATTGTAGGGTTGAACATTTCCCCCGGCATCACGTTATTGGGTATAAATGAGCCAATGCACCTGATGACCCTTGATATAAATACCGTCAATACCCCCGACGAGCTACTGCAGGCATACACCGCCCTTTTCCTTTTTCTCGGGGGATCAGTATCAATGACTCCTGAAGAGAGCGGGCTGCCGCACCTCTGTGATGCAGGACTGCTCAGGAACCTGCCTTTGGAGAGTCATAACAGCAGCTTCGGTCAGGCAAGCAGGCTCCTTAAGTCGCCCTGCCCTTTCAAACAGGAATGTAACCATACCGTTACCAATAACTACGCGGCACTGCTGGCATGCGACAATGGGGCTGAGGCTTATCCTGCCGCTTCGCACTGGAGGAACAGCGGCACCACAACCGGGGAGCATCACCGCTTCCTGGCACAGCTATACAAACGGTACGGGTACAACAGAGCCGTTGATGACAGCCTTGAACCTGACCACCTCGGCATCGAGCTGCTTTTTGCCAACCTGCTGATAGAAAAATACCTGACTGAGGATGACTACGAAATCAGGGAGATGATTAGAAAGGAGCTACTTTCATTCATCAATACAGAAATGCTAACCTGGCTGCCACGATGGGCTGAGAAAGTTTCCCTGAAATCAGTTACCAAATGCTATACAGGCATATCCGGACTGATAATCGGCGGACTTGAAGACGTCAGGGATATCCTGAGCCGTCAGAAGTTGGGGTTATAGAAGCGCTTGATAGCACCCATGTAATATTCATTCCAGCCTTCAGCAATATTCGTGTAATCTTCAACCGGGATGTTGGTGTGCTCAACCGTGACGGCGGTGTTACCACCATTGCCGCTGATTGTGATTGTCACCTGTGAGTCTATCTCCCTGTCTCCGAAATACCATTCCTGAACCACCTTCCGGTCCGGCACGAGATCAATTATCTTCCCGCATATATCCCCGTCCCACATGTTGAACTCCTCGCCTGCTTTTGATGGCATGACGGCCGGATAGCCCGACCAGAGTTCGATTGTATATGGGTTTGTAAGTGCCGAATAGATATCTGAAGGTTCGGCATTGATATGAAATGTTTTCTTGAAATTCCGCATGGTCAGCGTATGTTTTTCCCTTGTTGATTATTTTATTATCCCCTTTCGGCGAGAAACCTCTCTGCATCTATTGCAGCTTTGCATCCGCTGCCGGCCGCAGTCACCGCCTGCCTGTACACATGGTCCATCACATCACCGGAGGCGAACACGCCCGGCACACGTGTACGTGTGGAGCCCGGCTCCGTGATTATATAGCCAGTCTCATCTGTCTCAAGCCATGGTTTGAAAATCTCTGAATTAGGAGTATGGCCAATGGCAAGGAAGAAACCGTCAATTTTGATATTGAACTTCTCCTCTTCGGGAGTTCCTTTGTGACGAACAACCACTGCACCTTCAACACCCTGGGTGCCGAATAGATCCTCAACCTGGCATTTCCAAAGTATCTCGATGTTAGGGGTGTTCATCACCCTGTGCTGCATGGCTTTACTGGCACGAAGCACGTCGCGCCTTACCACCATGTATACCTTCTTGCACATACCGGCGAGATATGTTGCCTCCTCGCAGGCAGTGTCACCCCCTCCGACAACAGCGACATCCTTTCCCCTGTAAAAGAATCCGTCACAGGTGGCGCAGGCAGAGACACCCATACCTGCATACTTCGTCTCAGCTGGTATCCCCAGGTATTTTGCCGTAGCGCCCGTGGCTATAATGACAGTATCAGCAAGTATTTCGATACTGTTGTCAAAGGTGACCTTAAGCGGTTTGCCGGAGAAATCTGCAGAGGTGGCTATGCCAATCCTGATGTCAGTGCCAAACCTCTCAGCCTGCTTACGGAAGTCTTCCATCATCTCAGGTCCGGTAACACCGTCAGGATATCCAGGGTAGTTCTCAACCTCGGTAGTCGTGGTTAGCTGTCCCCCCTGCTGCAAACCAGTATACATTACCGGCCCCAGGTTAGCCCTCGCAGCATAAATTGCAGCCGTATAACCGGCAGGACCGGAACCTACAATCAGGCATTTTACTTTCTCCGTTGCAGAAGGAGCCTTTTTCTCATCATCACTACCTGTATCCAGCGGCTTGAAAAACTGCATATGACTTTTTTTTTATGGAACCGACAAAAATAACAATTAAATAAAGACCTCACTCAAAAAGTTATAATTATGTGATTGGGCGAGATTACGGAAACCGTTGAATCACTGTTCAATGCCTTGGTTTTAAGTGCCGATGAGGTGATTTTCCGTTGCAAAAAAGCATTTGCAGACTCCTCGGTTTTGAACCGCAGTGACGCCAGTGTGTCCTGTCCCTTTCGTATCATCAGGGCGCTGTAGCCACTCGCTTCTCCAAACTTTTCAATCAGTGAAGGTATCCCGTTATATATCCCCAGGGGGCCCCTGACAAGCACTGCTCCCCTCATCACATCTAGGTCTACGCCCTCGGCAAAGAAGTAACCGGGATCAAACGGCGGATCAGCTATCTTGCCAATGATCAGGGAGGCGATCTCGCCAGACTTCCTCTGGTCGGCCTCTGAACCGGTGTCATTGATGATGCTCACATAGTACGGGCCTTTGGTAAACTGGAGCTGGTAGGCCGACCGGCATACATGATCAGTGAGCGCGGCCCCTCCGTTGCAGCGGAACCGTGACACCGAGAATATGCCGAAGGCGGCTTCAGGATCCTTCATGCGGTATACTTCTACCTTGATATCCCTCCCTTCGCATACCAGCTCGGTAACGATCAGGGTGTCAAACCCGTACTCCAGGTAGAGCTCGGCACCCCCGTTTATGTAGCCGTACAATGATGCATCAGTGAATGTCCGGCTATGGGCTTCCTCTATCCCCTGGACCTCAGAAAGGGCTTGCGTGATAAGTGCATGCTGGGCTCCGGCAGTTAGGGTAATTGAAACCAGTATTGCCGTTATTACTGTTTGTCTAAAATGCATCTTCCCTGGTTTTGTTTTAGCCGGTTATCACTTCCCTCAGATCAATCACTGATCTGTCTGCCACACCGAGTAGGAGTTTTTCTGCCTGGAGCATGAATTCAAGCGCCGTCGGTGTGCCCTCCTTCTGCAGTCCTTCCGCTATCCTCTTTGCCAGGACAATGTCATAGCCTATCCTGTCAACGGCCACCGGGTCACTGCCGGTGATGATGGTGTTATAGTCGCAGAAGAACTGCGGGTTGGCGCCCGGACCGCCGTTAAAACATCCTTTGATGCCATCAACAATATTCAGGACCACCTTGTCGCGCAATGGCGCAAAGGCACACACCTGGGCGCATGTCTCGTTCCAGAGCTTTGCATGCAGTCTTCCGGTGTTGCTGACAGCCCCATAGGCAAGGTTCTTCAGTGCCAGTGTCACCGTGGGACCGGCATTCTTCAGAATTGGTATGTTAATTATCTTGTCGAGCTCCTGTGTGACTATTTTTGTGAAGTAGGAGTATTTTCCGCCATTGACCATGTAGGGCATTGTATACTCGTCGTATTCGCCCTCCACATCGGCCCAGTAATACCAGTCACGGTCTATCATATGCTCACCGTAGAGCTTGCCGTCCTTCCCGTAGTAGAGTCCATCCTTGTCCATCTGCTCCGTACCGACAATCCTTATTCCCGGATAGTACTCAGGGGTGAACCCCACATCAGTCAGCTCGAACTCCCGGCGATCCCAGATTGTCAACTGTGATCTCTTTATGCCGCTCTCTTCAAGCTGTGCTATCACTGACCTTACCACCTCATGGCTTGTGCTCAGGCTCTTGCCTGCCACAGGGTTGACCTTCAGTCCGATTCTCTCTCCCGGACCGACGAATCTCCTCCATGCCTTTTTTAGCTTCTTTTCTCCGGTCAGCTCCAGCATTGAGCGGGCGATCATGTCATACACCTCCTTTTCAACGATGGCATTTTCGTTTACCGCCCTGCTGTTCTTCACGACGGCCACCCTTCCGGGGAACAGTCCGGGCATTGAGTGTTCACTGCGCGGTATTTTAGCAGCGTCTGCAATATTTGTGTCGGGTTTGCCCTGCTGAGAAGCAGGAGCGGGTGTTACCGTGCCCATTGCCTGTGCCATGGGTGCTGCAGCAGCGGCTGCGGCGCCGGCGCCGGCAAGGCGGAGGAAGTTTCGGCGGTTGACCTGGTTCATGGTGGTATCTGTTACTTTTTACAATGTTTAACGGTCAACAAATATAAAAAAATACTGATCCATCTCCTCTCTCCAAATGGATGCCGAAGAGCAACGTCCGGCTTTTTTTTGCATAATCGGAATAGTTAATTAATTTTGCACCTCTTAAAAGCACGGGATGTAGCTCAGCCCGGTTAGAGTACTTGTCTGGGGGGCAAGGGGCCCCGGGTTCAAATCCCGGCATCCCGACTGAGCAAAAAGCTCCGGCACGAAGTGCCGGGGCTTTTTTGCTTACAGGCGACGGCAGCTTGCTGACGGAAGACCTGGAGGCAAAAAAGGTATAGTCATGCGCAGCATGACAGAGCTTTTAGCTCAGGATGATCACCTAAAAGGGATCGCGCGAGCCGCCGAAAGGCGGAAAGCGCAATCCCTCCATAATAAAGGGTTTTATGCTCAGTGCGCTCACCAATCGGGGATCGCGCGATCCGCCAGAAGGGGGAGAGCGCGATCCCGGTTTCCTAATGAAATAAAAACAGTAACTTTACATCTATGAAAAAACTGCTTCTTTTCATACTGTTACTGATGTTGCTGACTGCCTGCAACAGGGCAGTCTGCCCTGCATACTCCGACTACGCCAATAATATGACCAACAGCATCTTTCAGAAAGGCAACCACAGAGCCGACGGCATCAACAGGGTGTACCGCGACAGCGCCCAGAAAAAACTGCGCCGATAAATTTCAGAATTTCTTTAACAGATTTAGTACCAGCTCTGGACAAGGACCTTCCTGTCATTCTGGAATTCACACACCCGGTAAAAGACTGACGAATCATTCTCTATCTGGTAGGTCCAGTATCCGAAAATGCCCGGGGTAACATACTTTCTCCTCAGATAAAGCCGGTCTCCGGCATTGAACTCACAATCACGGCTGTAGGCCGAAATCTTGCCAAAGGTACTGTCCTGCGTGGTTTTAATCCATATCAGATGAGGATCCCCGAAACTGCGTGGAGCCGTGTGTCGGAAATCCTCATAATCACCAATGTACCTCCTGGTTACATAGAGCTGGTCCTCATCTATCTCTGAGCCCGACTTGTTTGAAGTGGTACATGATACGACCACGCTGAAAAAAAGAGATAATAAAATCAGTTTCTTCATGACAATCATGTTGTTTGTAATTAACCAGCCCGGGCCGAAAATTGCTCCCGGACCATACCGGTTGATCTAATTTGCAAAAAAGATGTACTTATAGGTAATCCCGTGTTCATTCAACCACAGGCGCAACGCCTTGGCAATCCTCCTTCGTTTCAGAAGAACCTTCCCGGTAGCTTCCGATGAAATCTCGTAATAGGTTCTCATGTCATTCTTTTTTACCATTATAATCATATCCATTTTCCTTCATCATTAGTCAGTGATCAGGCGATCATGAATGGATGGCCCGTCATTTTTCTTGAATGAAAATAGGTCACCCCATTCAACTCGGTCATGCTTATCAGGCTCAGCCCGTTTCTCTCAAGCATCTCAGACACATTGCTCCTGTTCAGGGCATGGCATTCCGAATGGCCTGAATGAAAAAACCACCACGGGAGGCCACCATGCCTTAAGGTAGTGCCGGTGCCGGCATATCCGTCTTTTACCGGTGAAAAGCAGCCGATAAAATTTGTATCCGGAGGCAATATGCGCGCCAGTGAATTCAAAAACATCTCGAGATGCTTGACCAGGTTAAGCCTGCGGAGAGTTACAAGGGTTGTGACCCTTTTCAGGTCAACTGCACTGAAATTTGCATGGTCATTTCGCGAAATTATAATAACTCCCGGATTCCTGAATAATCCGGCATTCACAAGATAACGGAACAGACTCAGCCCTCCGGAGGCAACCAGCCTTGCCAACGAATGAACCATGCTGGTCTTCCCGAAGTAAAAAGGCCCTACCCATGCCCATGACAGCAGAGGAAGCCTCTTTTCCCTGTCAGTATGTACCAAAAATGATTTCCCATCCATGGGTTCCCGGTTTAAATTCATGTTAAAAGTAATGCAGCAAGAAGCTAAATACAAACTTCAAATGCCCATTTAATGGGCTTATGCATCATTTATCAGAGTCCTTGTCTACCGGGAAGGGAAGTTCGTTTACATTATATGACGACTCACGCCACTGTGGTAGCTATTAGTCAAAAGCCAGAAGGTTTTGACGAAAAGGATCAAAAAAGGGACTAAAATTTAGTAAAATCTCAGGGTATCAGGCTGCGGGAGATTAAGCCCGTTTTCTAAAACAGTACTACGGCATCCCTGATCACATGGGAGGTGTCATCCGTGGCGTAGAGCTTCATGCTCACCTCAGGGATGGAATGCTGCAGAATATCGGTCAGCGGATTGAATGATTCCCTCATGTCTGCAGTGTCCCTCATATCATCATACTCCTCAAGGGGTATATAAATATGGACCATCAGGCGGTAGTCGGGATTGTTTATCCTTGACAACGCCTTGATGATCTTGGAGATCCAGAGCATGGAGGATGTGTTGAAATACTCAAGATTAAGCCTCAGGTTGGTAACCGGCTGAGGATAAAGTATATAGTCGGTCACCCAGTTTAATACAGGTTCATAAATCCTGGAGGCATTCTCAGGCAGTGATTTGCCTGAAAAGGAGATCTCTCCTCTTCCGTGAATAAGCTCAATCCTCGGAGTCTTTGACGTTTTCTCTATTACAAGATCTTTTAATTCTTCCATAAAAAGTTCTTCCCTGAAGTCCGGCAAAACAATATGCCGGATTATACTATTCAAAATTAATTCTTGCCGCATTAAGTTCATAACCATTAATCAAAATATGAAGCACGGTCATCAACTTATTCGCCTGTTCGTCAATGAAACCCGGAAATTGTCATTTCGCGTGGTTCTACTCCATCCGGAAAGACCGTTTTCTACATATCCGGGAATGCATCTGCATAATCGGACGCCGAACGTCTTATCACCTCCTGCGCCTCATCCCTGTCATAGATCTCTTCAATTGTAACTTTGCGCTCCTCTCCCGGAAGGTTTTTATAAGTCAGGAAATAATGCTTCAGCCTCTCAATGGCGATGGGCGGGCAATCGCCAATATCATTGTACACACCGTATACAGCATCGTTGTAGAGTACAGCAATGATCTTGTCGTCAGCCTCATTTCCGTCAATCATCCGGAAGCCGCCAATGGGTCTTGCCAGGACAAGTATATCACCGTGGGTTATATCTTTTTCGGTCAGGATGCATATATCCATGGCATCGCCATCACCCTTAATGCCTGTTCTGCCGGTACGCTCCATGCATCTTCCGGCGACGGCTGTGCCGGTCAGTGTCCTGGGGATGAAGCCGTAAAGGGCGGGTACTACATTGGAGTACCGTTGTGGCCGATCCAGTCGGAGATAGCCGGAAATCTTGTCCATCTCATACTTGACAGTATCGGTCGGTACCATCTCTACGTAAGTCATCACGATCTCCGGGGCCTTCTCCCCTATGTCAATACCGTGCCAGGGATGTGACCTGTAACGGCAGCAATTCTTGTCAGCTGATTTTTTCATTTTTCAGTGGAATCTATGGTCGCGTGTTTCTTATTCAATTCCCAGGTAATTTCCTATGAGTTCCTGAGGTGTGTCATCCAGCATTGGCAGGCTGGGAAGCCTGAAGAGATCTGTGGCAGAGGTGCCGGTCACGTTCCGTTCGGAAGTGCGTATGAAGCTGTAGCCGTGCCTTATTGCTGCCGCCATTATATCAGGATCACCGGCGCCATCACCGTATGGAAGTGCCAGTGCCTCCACCCTGCCGGTAATATGTTTTTCAATGAGTGTTTTTGATCCGCCCAGTTCCTCATCAAGATATTCAGCAAAGGCCTCATCTCCGCCCAATGCCGCCTTAATTGTCATGAGGAAATGATGCGACATTGTGTGAGATCCGAACGAAAATGGCCTCTTACCTGCATAGTTTGTGTAACTGCTCATCAGCCTGACCTCATCCCATGAGAGGAAGGAATCCATTCCCACCTTCCCAGCCCAGAGAAAGAAAGTGGCCTGCATGCGGGATTTCTTCAGCAAAGGTGCAGCAAGGGTTAGCCACGAGTGATCACCGTCATCGAAGGTGATTATTGCTGCATGGGTAAGGAGTTCCCTCTCTCCCGCCACTATCTCGTCAAGCTCACTGAAACCAATGACCCGGATATTATTTTCTTTAAGGTAATTCAGGTCTCTTTCAAAATCAGCCGCGCTTCGCTCATAGAGGTTCTCTGCTTCTCCGTCCGTGATGCGGTGGTACATCAGTATTACAACCCGCGGATTGTCAACAGGCTCCGGGTCCGGCAGCCTGGAGCATCCGGCAAGCAGGGCAACCACTGAAAGAAGGAATAATGCTGATCTTTGCATATACAATATTAATATACTGTTCCGTTTACCCGGGAACCGGATCATTAAATTAACGGAGGAAAAAGGTATTTCTTGCTCATCCTACTTTCTGTTCATCAGTATTTTCATTCCCTCAATCTCATCCCTAAGCCTGGCAGCCTCAATAAAATCGAGTGCCGCCGCTGCTTTCTCCATGGCCTTGCGGCTCTTTTCCATAGCCTTACCGAGTTGCTCCCGTGACATGTACTTTATCACCGGGTCAGCTGCCACATCTGCTCTCTCAGGACCTGCATAGGCTTTCACTACCACTCCCTTGCTGCTGAGCCCTCTGAGCATTGTCCCTCCTTTCCTGATGATCTGGCGTGGCGTTATGCCCATCTCCTCATTGTACTTAAACTGCTTTACCCTGCGCCTGTTGGTCTCGTCGATTGTCTCCTTCATGGCGCCGGTGATTCTGTCGGCGTACATCACCACCAGACCGTTCAGGTTTCTTGCGGCGCGGCCGGCAGTCTGTGTCAGCGCCCTCCCTGATCTCAGGAATCCCTCCTTGTCTGCATCGAGGATGGCCACCAGTGATACCTCCGGCAGGTCCAGCCCCTCACGGAGCAGGTTCACCCCTACCAGCACATCAAACTCACCAGACCTCAGTCCTTCAAGTATCTCAACCCTCTCGAGCGTCTCAACCCCGGAATGGATATAACGGCATTTGATGTCAAACCTGCCAAGATAAGTATTCAGCTCTTCCGCCATCCTCTTTGTCATGGTGGTCACCAGAACCCTTTCCCCCGCCGCGGAACGGCGCCGTATCTCCTCCATAAGATCGTCCACCTGATTACGGCTTGGTCTGACCACAACGGGTGGATCAAGCAGACCTGTCGGCCTGATGACCTGGTCTACGAATATGCCTTCACTCTTCTCCATCTCATAGTCAGCCGGGGTTGCACTCATGTAGATCGTCTGTCCCGTGAGTGCCTCGAACTCCTCCAGCCTCAGGGGCCTGTTGTCAAGGGCGGCCGGCAGTCGGAATCCGTACTCTACCAGCGTCTGCTTGCGGGAGTGATCACCGCCATACATGGCCCGAATCTGCGGTACCGTGACATGACTCTCGTCAATGACCGTTATGAAATCCTTCGGGAAGCAGTCGATAAGACAGAAGGGCCTTGTTCCCGGAGCCCTGCCGTCAAAATAACGCGAGTAGTTTTCTATGCCGCTGCAGTAACCCAGCTCCTTTATCATTTCAAGGTCATACTGAACCCTCTGCTCAATGCGCTTAGCCTCTTCAGGCCTGCCGGTATCACGGAAGTGTTTTGCCTGCAACACCATGTCATCCTGTATCTGACTGACTGCCACATTTATGCGTTCCCTCGTGGTCACAAAGAGGTTAGCCGGGTAGATGACATACTCGTCAAGATGATCCCTGTGCTGCCCGCTCAGAGGATCAAAGGTTGAGACCTCCTCAATCTCATCGCCGTAGAAGACAATCCGCAGTGCGATATCGGCATAAGCAGGGAAGACATCAACGGTGTCACCCCTGACCCGGAAAGTACCGTGCGTAAACTCAATCTCATTGCGGGCATACAGGCTGTCAACTAGCTTTCTCAGCAACAGGTTGCGACCGGTCTTTGCTCCTTTGATAACGTGCACGGTATTGGAACGGAAGTCGTCAGGATTTCCGATGCCGAAGAGACAGGAGACGGATGACACCACAATGACATCACGCCTGCCCGAGAGAAGTGATGAGGTCGCACTCAGGCGAAGCTTCTCAAGCTCATCATTGATCGAAAGGTCCTTTTCAATATAAGTATCCGACACCGGAAGGTAAGCTTCCGGCTGATAGTAATCGTAGTAGGAGACAAAATACTCCACCGCGTTGTCGGGGAAGAACTGCCTGAACTCACCGTAAAGCTGTGCCGCCAGTGTCTTGTTATGACTGAGCACCAGAACAGGCCTGTCGAGCTGCTCAATGACATTGGCGATGGTGAATGTCTTACCTGACCCGGTAACGCCCAGCAGCGTCTGGAAGGGTACTCCCTGCCTTAAACCTGCAGTAAGCTGCCGGATAGCTTCCGGCTGGTCACCCGTGGGAGTGAAGTCTGAAATAAGCTTGAATTCCATGGTCTGATAGTATGACAAAAATAACAATTCACGGCAATCGGCATGAGCCGGCGGGATCTTTTTAATATTATATCTTTAACAGGAAGTCGTTATCATACTTTTTGCTATTTTTGCCATCATCCATGCAATGAACCCTCTGAGACTGAAATACTTTGATTGGCTACGACTCTGTACGGTTGCGCTGTTTCTGGTTAACATTTCGCCCGTCAATGGGCAATCGTATATCCTGACGCGGTATAATTCGAAAAACGGGATAGGCCATGACAATGTCCGGGAGATTGTAGCTGACACCAGCGGTTTCATCTGGATGGCCACCTGGGACGGACTGACCCGCTATGACGGGACAGACTTCGTAAACTACTTCCATGATCCGGCCGACAGCACCACCATACCATACTTCTCTGTCGAATCCGTTGTAATTGATGCTTGTGACGGTCTCTGGATTGCAACTGATAACAACGTGCTATGCCTTTTTGACCGGGCCAGTGAGGAGTTCACGGAGGTCAGAAGCCTTGGCGGCCATTCCGTGAATGACTTTGTCAGCTTTGCTTCAGGACCTGACGGTGGCCTCTGGTTCCTGCTCATGGAAGGGTTGCTACGGTATAACCCTGCTACCGGGGAGACCCGGACATATATGTGGTCGGAAAACATTAATGAACTTGCCCAGACCTACTTCAATAAGTACTCCATCGTATTTGACGGTCCGGATCATCTCTGGCTGACGGGTGATATTGTAGTTGAAGTATGGTTGAGTGACGACCAAGGGGACAGGCAGGGCCGGGCGGAGGTTATTAGTGTCAGTACAATTGAAAGAGGGCCCGGAAGAACAGGTTTTTTTTTCAGTAATGCCGGAAAGACCCGCTTTACCCGTGACAATGATGGCGGAATTTGGATGGCGTCCTCAACCGGCCTGTTCAGTTTTGACAGGGAGAAAAAGGTATTCAGGGAATACGGAGGCAAGATAAGTGATCTCTCATTTGCCGATACGCTTCCTGTTGTGTTTTACAGACACGGAACAGGACTCAGCATATGGTTCCCCGGCAAAGATGGTATTATTACCATTCCTCAGGGCGAATGCGGCCAACCCACTGAAATATTCTCCTATGGTTCCGACATATTATGGTTTGCGCACCAGAGCGAGGGAGGAACGCCGGGAGGTGTGGTAAAAGCAGTATTTACGCCTTATGACTTCCGGCATATCAACCCTTTCCCGCCCGGGAACAACGATCTCAACGTGTTCGGCATCATTACCGACAGGGAGGAAGGTCTATGGCTTGCTGCACGGGACAGGAATTATCTCATCCGTATCAGCGGGAATGGTGAAACCGAGCGGATAAACATCCTGGGAGAACAGGAACTGAAGGAACTGTGGCACCCAAGGTCATTCCTGCCTGACAGCAGTGGTATCTGGGCAGGCTATTATTACGAGAAGCTTATCCACTATAACACCTCCACCGACCGAATAGAAGAGCATAACCCGGGCAGCAATGTGCACACCATGTGCTACGACAGGGAGGGCAGAATTCTGATAGCCGACCATGGGGTGATAAGGTACGACACCGAAACACGAACGACGGAGAGGCTCTATTCTGCGGGCGACTCACTCAACATTTTTACATTTCACTTGCAGGACAGCATTTTATGGGCAGGCTGCAGTCACAGCTACCTGCTGAAACTTGATATAATCTCAAACGATGCGGAGTTCATCAGGATAGCCGGTGGAATAACCAATATAGAAGATATTTGTGTGAGTGGGGATGGGGCTTTATGGATTGCCACCCTGGGCATCGGCGTCTGCCGGTTTGACCCGGTAACGGGTGACAAATTCTTTTATACCACAGCCTCAGGCCTCAGCAACAACACGACCTACAGTGTCATGCCTGACAGCAGGGGAAATATCTGGGTTTCAACCAACAATGGCCTTTCGGTAATCAATCCGGCCAGTGGACTGATTAGATCCTTCGGCGAAAATGACGGCCTGTTGATCCACGAGTTCAATTCTGACGCTTCGTGGGTGGCTGCCGACGGAAAGTTTCTGTTTGGAGGCGTGGGAGGAGCCGTAGAGTTTGACCCCGACCAAATACTCATGGAATATCCGGGTGGAGCAAAACCCCACATAATTATCAAGGAATTCGAGGTGTCAGCAATGAAGAGGATCCTTGACAGGCCTGTCTACAAGGCTGACACCATCATGCTCCGGAAGGGAGACGACAACTTCCATATCTCGTTTGTTGTGCCGGAATTCAGGCATCCGGAAAAGATCAGATACAGATACCGCCTTGACAGCGGATCAGACAACTGGTATTACACAGACCACAGTGACAGGAACGTCAACTTCTCAAACCTCGACCCGGGCTGGCATAACCTGGAGATTCAGGCCACTGATGCCGGAGGGTCCTGGGGAATGTCGAAGAAGCTAGCAATTCACATCAATCCCTATTTCTACCAGACTCTGTTCTTCCGGGTTGCAATGCCACTTTTCATTCTGTTCCTCCTTGCCGTCACAATCATGGTGGCCCTTAAACAAATGAGAGACCGCGAGCGACAGAAGAGGGACACTCTGCATCATCAGGCATTAAAAGGACAGATGAACCCGCATTTCATATTCAATTCACTGAATTCAATAAACTATTTCATCTCCAAGAATGACACCCTGTCGGCAAACCGCTATATCGCCGATTTTTCCAAGCTGATCCGGACCGTACTCAACAACATGAATGAGGAATTCGTGAGACTGAGTGTTGAACTGGGGTCTATTGAGGACTATCTGAAGATCGAGTACCTGAGATTTGGCAACAAGTTCGACTATAGCCTTGAGATTGACAATCAGGTAGTTCCCGAGTCAATTATGGTATCACCCGGCATCGTCCAGCCATTCGTTGAAAATGCAATATGGCACGGGGTGATGGGACTGGACGGAAGAAGAGGTAAGATCAGGGTCTCACTGAGGATGAACAACGACAATATCGTCTGCACCGTTGAGGATGACGGTGTTGGCAGGGCAAGATCGGAAGCCATGAAGGACAGGAGCCTGCCAAACAGGTCAAAGGGAATATCCCTTGCCATGGAGCGACTCAGGATCATCAACAACCTGCAGGCCACAAATTACAGGATAGTGATTTCAGACCTCCATCCCGATCGTGTCGAGACCGGGACCAGGGTTGAAATAGATATGCCTGTAATGGTGCGGGCATAAGGAATAATAAAAGATTTAAACTTAACAAAAGGGTAGCCAGAATGAGTATAATAAGAGCAGTGATCATTGATGACGAACAGCCGGCAAGGGAGGTAATTGACAATTACCTGAGGGAGTACTGTCCGGATGTTGAGGTTGTGGCTAAAGCCTCCTCTGTCAGTACCGGGTACAATGCCATCAGGAAGACATCTCCCGACCTTGTTTTCCTTGACATTGAGATGCCTGACGGCAAAGGGTTTGACCTTCTGAACAGGTTTGAAAGCATCGATTTCAAGATAATCTTTGTTACTGCCTACTCAGAATATGCCATCAGGGCATTCAGATTCAGCGCAGTCGATTACCTCCTTAAGCCTCTGAAGATCGATGAACTGATTGATGCCGTGGACAAGGTCAGAAAGGAGGGCAGGTCAGGTTTAAGCTCGGAAATTGTCTCTTCACTTCTAAGCAACCTCAGGGAAGGAACTTCAAGGCAGTCAACCCTTATAATTCCGAACATAAAGGGATTCGAGGTGCTCAGGGTACCCGATATTATCATGTGCCAGGCTGACGGCTACTGCACCAACTTCCACATTGCAGGACAAAGAAAAGTGGTGAGTTCAAAAAACCTGAAGCACTTTGACGGCCTGCTGGAGGATCAGAATTTCCAGAGGGTTCACCACTCATACCTTGTCAATCTTGATCATGTTACCGGTTACACCAGGCAGGGAGAAATACTCCTCACCGAGGGTCTGAAAGCCTATCTCGGGGATTCATACAAGAATGAATTTGTGAGAAAATTTTCCGGGAAATAGGCTTCTGTTGGGTGACATGCCCTGTCTGTTGGCTCATCTTCACGGTTTGTCAGTTGGAGTTGTCCGGAAGGTACAGCCGATCACTCTTTCACTTATTTTTACCATGTGATATGAGTGTTCCACCAATGACACCATATCAGTATGAAGCAGTTCTTCCCCCCATTCCGCATGAAAGCGGAAACAAGATGATCCGCCTGTTGGCGGATCATTTCTTTTAAAAAAAAGATCCCGCCGAATGGACGGGACCCTTCTGTCTCTTCCAGAAAAAGAATCTCAGCCCAGGTAGCCCTTCAGCAGCTTGCTGCGTGAGGTGTGGCGCAGGCGTCTGATTGCCTTCTCCTTTATCTGTCTTACTCTCTCGCGGGTCAGACCAAACTTCTCTCCTATCTCTTCGAGAGTCATCTCCTGGCATGCTATGCCGAAAAAATAACGTATGATATCCCTTTCGCGTTCGGTAAGCGTTGCAAGAGCACGGTCAATCTCCTTGGAGAGCGACTCGTCTATCAGCATCTTGTCAGCTATCGGAGAATCGAGGTTCGTGAGCACGTCAAGCAGGCTGTTGTCCTCTCCCTCAACAAAGGGAGCATCAACCGATACATGGCGCCCTGATACCTTGAGTGTGTCAGCCACCTTCTCCTTGGGGAGGTCAAGCACCTCTGCAAGCTCCTCGGGTGAAGGGGTACGCTCATTCTCCTGCTCAAAACGGGCAAAAGCCTTGTTGATCTTGTTCAGTGATCCTACCTGGTTGAGAGGCAGACGCACAATCCTCGACTGCTCTGCCAGAGCCTGGAGTATCGATTGCCTGATCCACCAGACCGCATAGGATATGAATTTGAAACCGCGTGTCTCGTCAAATTTTTCTGCAGCCTTGATAAGGCCGAGGTTACCCTCATTAATGAGGTCCGGAAGGCTAAGTCCCTGGTTCTGATACTGTTTGGCCACTGAGACAACGAAACGAAGATTTGCTTTTGTAAGCTTCTCCAAAGCTGCCCTGTCACCCTTTTTGATCCTCTGCGCTAACTCTACCTCTTCCTCAACCGATATCAACTCTTCCTTACCAATCTCCTGCAGATATTTGTCCAACGACGCACTTTCACGGTTGGTTATGGATTTGGTAATCTTAAGTTGTCTCATTCTCTGTATCCCTTCGAAAAAATTTCCGCAAATGTACTGCTTTTTTAGTTAATATACAAATAAATACTTTGGAAATGGCAGGGGAAATAAATGGATATCAACTGCCTGATCTGCTGTATTTTATAAATACCCCAAATTACCTTCTCGTCTGGTATTTGAAGTATGTGCCGTCCGGCGTAAATCCTTCGACTGACGTCAGACTCTTCTCATCATTCGTAGCCCTGCGAATATCTGCAGAGCTGTCCACCTTCTGTCCGTTCACGTCAACGATGACTGTTCCCTTCGAAAGTCCCAGGTCGCGAAACCGGCCTTCAGAAATTGACGTAATCTTTACCCCGTTGGTTATCCTGAACTGCTGTTTGTCACCTGAGGATACTGGTGCGAATGTTGCACCATATATCGTAGCGCTCTGTGCCCCCGGAGCTACAACGCCGGTACCGCCCTCAAAATTGCGGAGAACAACGGTTTTCTTATCCTGCCTTCCCTTTCTGAGATAGGTCACTTCCACCTTATCTCCAGGCCTGTAACGGTTTATCTTTTCCTGCAGGTCAGATGTGGTTGCCACCATCTCACCGTTGATTGCAATTACCACATCATTTGCCGCAAGTCCTGCCGCCTTTGCCGCTCCGTCTTCAACAACACCCGTCAGATAAACACCTTTTATCTCCTTAAGGTTCTCCTCCTTTGCAATTTCATCAGTAACATCCGTTATATTGACCCCCATCAGTCCGCGCTGGACCTCCCCGAACTCCTTCAGATCCTCGTATACCTTCTTTACAATAGACGACGGTACTGCAAAAGAGTTGCCTGCATATGCCCCACTGGGCGAAATAATCGCAGTGGTTATGCCGATAAGGTCACCCCGGGTGTTCACCAGAGCCCCGCCGCTGTTACCCTGGTTGAGCGCAGCATCGGTCTGTATGAATGATTCTATGCGATACTGGTTGTCAAGAAGCCCCAGGCTCCTTCCCCGTGCACTTACAATACCCGCTGTAACTGTGGAGGTAAGGTTGAAAGGGTTGCCGACAGCCAGAACCCACTCTCCAAGCCTAATCGCATCGGAATCGCCGAACTTGATAAACGGAAGCCCCGTGGCCTTTATCTTAAGCAACGCAATATCAGTGCTCGGATCGCGCCCTACCACCTCCGCCGGGAAGGTGCGCTTATCATTCAGAGTGACATCAACCACATCGGCTTCATCAATGACATGATTGTTGGTAACTATGTAACCATCCGACGTCACTATGACTCCCGATCCGAATCCCCTTACTTCTCTCTGGCGGTTTGTCCCCGGACCATAAAAGAAATCATACAGCGGATTGGCATATGTCGACCCAACCATGGCCTTGGTCTTGACATGCACCACCGCATGTACTGTAAGCTCAGCTGCAAAGGTAAAATCATTCACTCCAGATTGCGGCACCATGGATGTGTACCTTGCATTCTCCTCAATCATCCGTCGTTCCTTTTCAGTGCCCGTGACCTCTTCATCCCTGTCAAGGAACCTGGTAAAGATGAAAAGCCCTGCCAGCGCCCCGAAAAAAGCGACAAGCAATGTTGTAATAAGCCATCTACCTTTCATAATCGTATAATATTTATTGTATCGTTCTTTGTCCCAACCTTATCATCAAATTACGTGCCTCCGTAAAAGATTGGTATCTTTACAACCACGAATGAGCTCAATTGTTTTGCAAATTTTCGCTTTTTTAACAGACCGGCAGGCTCATTTCAGGGAAATTAACTCCAATTTAACGGAATGAAAATACTCTTTAACAAATACGAGGGGACCGGCAATGATTTTATCCTTGTAAGAAACAATCCGCCTGTTATAAGTCATTCCGACAACTTGCTTATAAAAAGCTTATGCGACAGAAGGTTTGGCATCGGAGCCGACGGGCTGATGCTTGTTGAAGAGTGCGAGGGCTACGATTTCAGGATGTTCTATTTCAATTCCGACGGGTCACCGGGGGAAATGTGCGGCAACGGGGCACGGTGCGCTGCTCACTTCGCAATGAGGAACTTCACCGGGTTCCGTGAGCTCTCCTTCCTGGCAGGCGACGGCCCCCATACAGCCAGACACAGGGGAGGCGATATAATCGAGGTTTCCATATCCGATGTCACCGGCGTCAGCGAAACCCCTGACGGGATCTTCGCAAACACCGGAGTCCCTCACCTTGTAGTATTCACAGACAATAACGAAAATACCGACATGGTCTCCTTCGGCCGGCCCCTTCGCTACTCTGAACGTTATGCCCCAGAAGGGGTCAACGTGAACCTGGTAAGTGTCAGGGAAGGAAGCCTCAATGTGAGAACCTATGAACGCGGAGTGGAGGACGAAACCCTTTCCTGCGGTACAGGGGTGACCGCATCTGTCATTGCGGCAGCCCTTACCGGAAAAATTGTCACTGACGAGCCCCGTGTAACTGTCAGGGGCGGCACCCTCTCTGTCAGGTTCACACTGACCGACCGCGGTGCATCTGAAATCTTCCTCACCGGACCTGCAACTTTTGTTTTCAGCGGAGAAAAAGAAATATAACCAGATACAGAAATGAAAAGGAATTACCTGAAATTTACTATTCTTTTTACGGCACTGTCCTCTTATGCCATGATCCTTTCGGCCCAGCCGGGAAACACCGAGCTTATGAATGCCATCAGGGAGGTTGAAAATAGTTTTTCATCTCTTGACCACCGTCTTGACATCATCGAAAAAAACATCGATGACCTTCTCTGGTTTGAACGTGTGGGTGATGTCGCCTTCATCGACAAGATATATATCACAGGCCCTCCCCCGGCAAAAGAGAGTAATCCCACCGGCCAGGGTGCTGGCAATCCTCTGAAATTCTGGAGTTATGTATTTATCCCCCGTGATGCCGACCCCTCCAAAAAGTACCCCCTGCTGGTCTTTCCACATGGAGGCGTTCATGCAAACTTCACAACATACTATACTCACATCATACGTGAGATGGTGTCACAGGGTTACATTGTCGTCGCTGCCGAATACCGTGGTTCAACCGGCTACGGGGCAGGTCTCTACCGCCGGATTGACTACGGCGGGCTGGAGATTGAAGATGTTGATGCCAGCCGTAAGTATATGATCGACAATTACGAGATCGTTGACAAGGAAAGGGTCGGGATTGCAGGATGGAGTCACGGCGGACTGATAGGCCTCTTCTGCATCTTTGATCACCCTGAAGCCTACAAGGCATGCTTCGCAGGAGTACCTGTCAGTGATGTCATTGCCCGTATGGGATACAAGGATGATGAGTACCGCGATCTCTACTCCGCATCCTATCACATCGGTAAATCCGCCGACGAGAACGTGGCCGAATACCGTAAGCGCTCACCTGCATGGCAGGTTGATCGTTACCGCAACACCCCGCTGCTCATCCACACAAACACAAATGATGAGGACGTAAACGTGCTGGAGGTTGAGCATCTGATCAAATCACTCAAGGCTGCCGGCAAACAGAACTTCAGCTACAAGATCTTCGAGGATATGCCCGGCGGGCACTCTTTTGACAGAATGGATTATAAGGAGGCCAGGCGCATTAGACTTGATATCTATACATTCCTCAACGCTGAACTGAAGCCGCCCAGACCTTTCAGGAGCGTCAAAGACCTTGAGAATGCAGCCTACCGATTCTGATGACAGGCGAGAGACTATTCGGGAAGACGCTGAATGAGCTGGCTGCCATCACGGCAGCAGAATCACTTCCGCCATACACTGCCAGGCAGTTAGCCGGCTGGCTTTACAAGCGAGGGGCACCGGAGATCAGCGCCATGACGGATCTATCCCTTAAGGCGCGCAACCTGCTCGGAGCCAGGTACGAGACAGGCCTTACCCCGCCAGCCTCTGAAGCTGCTTCGACAGACGGCACCAGGAAGTATCTCTTCCGTCTGGGCAATAACAGGTTCATCGAGACAGCTTACATTCCTGATCGCGACCGCGCCACCGTTTGCCTCTCAGTACAGTCGGGATGCCGCATGGGATGCCGCTTCTGCATGACCGGAAGACAGGGTTTCCAGGGCAACCTGACCTCAGGTGAGATCCTGAACCAGTTCATAAGCCTGCCTGAACATGCCTCCCTCACCAATATAGTATATATGGGAATGGGCGAGCCTCTTGACAATCTCGGGGAGGTACTTAAGAGCCTTGAGATTATCACCTCTGAATGGGGTTACGGATGGAGCCCTACGCGCATTACCGTCAGCACCGTGGGCATCACAGACAGGGTGAGAGAGTTCCTTGAAGGCACAAAATGCCACCTTGCCGTCAGCCTTCATTCTCCCTTTGATGAGGAGCGACAGACCCTGATGCCTGTTCAGAAGGCCCATCCCGTCAGGGAGATCCTTGACATCATCAGGACCTTCGACTTTGGGAGACAGAGAAGGGTATCATTTGAATACATCGTCTTCAAAGGGTTGAATGACACCCCGGCTCACATTAAGGAACTGGCAAGGATCCTCAACGGCATCCGCTGCCGCATCAACCTGATCCGCTTTCACTCAATCCCGGGTTCGGAATACAGTAGTCCTGGCCTGAAGGAGATGGAGGTTTTTCGCGACAGCCTTAACGCCAGAGGTATCACCGCAACAATACGCGCCAGCCGGGGAGAGGATATCAGTGCCGCTTGCGGACTGCTTTCAACAATGGAACAAAATAAACCTGCATGAATATCAAAACATTTGCGGCCTGTGTCATCGTCTCTGCCACGGTAACAGCACTTGCCGGACAACAAAGCGTCATGGATACTATCCTGGCCGACACCACCCTTACGGGAACATCATACTCATTCTGTTTTGCCGATGCTCTGACCGGGGAGATCATCTACGGTTATGATGCATCCCGAAACCTCGCATCAGCATCAGTGATGAAGCTCTATCCCACTTCAACGGCTTTGTCCTTCCTGGGACCTGACTATCGCTATTCAACCGCCATCTTTATTACCGGAAAGTTCAACAAACGGAAAGGAATCGTTGAGGGTGACGTGATTATAAAGGGTGGTGGCGATCCTGCGCTCGGGTCCGGGTACTTCACCGAACACTACGGAGATGTTACCGGACAGTGGGTGGCGGCTCTTATGGCTGCCGGAGTGAAGCGTGTCAGAGGACGTGTTGCAGCCGCCGAATCGATATATGAATTCAACCCCGCCCCTGCCGGATGGTCGTGGGGCGATCTGGGACAATACTACGGTGCAGGCGTTTATGATATCAATTTCAATGATAACAAATACAATATCTACATCACCGGGCAGCTCGAAGGAATGCCTGCAATAATCGATTCCACGGAGGAGTACGGCAGGGGAATTCAATTTATGAATTACCTTACCTCATCAGGAAGCTCTGACAACGGCTATGTCTATAACGCCCCATACTCAACAACGGCATGGATAAACGGCACTGTCCCGGCCGACAGTAGCTTCGCGCTTAAAGCCTCAATACCGGATCCCCCCTTCACCCTTGTCAGGAAACTCGATGCTGAAATGAGAGTAGCAGGCATACGCATTGATGGAAAAGCTTCGCCGGCAAGGGCCAGCTTTGACAGCAGGAGCGCCGTCCCGGTAAGTGTAACCCTCTCTCCCACCCTGGCAGAGATAGTTAAAGTCACCAACCATGAGAGCGTAAATATGTATGCCGAAGCCCTGAGGAAGCACCTCGGATATCATATACTGGGCGAGGGCACCTTCAGGGCCGGATCAATGGTAATCAGAAACTTCCTCGACTCTATCGGATGTGAACCTTATGAGGCTGTAATGCTTGACGGTTCAGGTTTATCATCAAACAACAATATCAGCGCCCTGATGACTGTAAGGCTGCTTGTTCACATGTACAACAGCGACTGGTCCGAACCATTTCTTGCCTCCCTTCCCGAAGGAGCCGTCTCAGGAACCATGAAGAACTATTTCAGGGATGAGGTGTTTAAAGGGAGAGTCGTAGCCAAAACCGGCACTATAAACAGTGCAAAATCATTTGCCGGTTATGTCACGACAAACAGCGGAAGAAGAGTGGCGTTCACGATGTTTTGCAATGGTTTTACCGTCTCATCACGGAGGATGACAGACAACATGGAAAAGATCGTGAAGGAGATCATCCTTAAATACTGACAGCCTGCTTTAAATGAGTTGGCAAAATTAGTTTTAACCCGCTTTTTTGTTTTAATATACTTTAACATAATGATTTAAATAAACCCCTAATTTTGCGGGTCAGAATAGTGAATTACCGTCACAGATGAAAAAAGGAACAAAAATAGCTTTGTGGATCAGCATCCCGTTTGTCCTGGCATTATGGTTCGCAGGTCCCCGGATTGGCCTCTGGGGAGACAGGGACCTGAAGAAAGTCGCTGAAGTTACTGCTGTCGGGACACAGGGGCAAGGTCAGGGGCAGACCGGGGGACAGGGCCAAAGCCAGACCCAGAGAGCCGGCGGGCAGCAGGGTGCAGGGCAGCTGCCTGTGAATGCCACTGTTGCCAAGCCATCTTACCTTACCAGCGGAATCAGGTCAGCCGGATCACTCCTGGCAAATGAGGAGGTCGACATTGTCAGCAAGGTTTCAGGAAAAGTTACCGGTGTATTCTTTAAGGAGGGAAGCACTGTAAAAAAAGGCCAGTTGCTGGTCAAGATCTATGATGAAGATCTGCAGGCACAGCTAAGCCGGGCGGAGATTCAGGAAAAATTGCTTTCCGAGAAGCTTGAACGTCAGCGGATACTGCTCGCAAAGGACGCTGTCAGCCGCGAATCATTCGACCAGTTACAGACTGACTACAATGTGATCCTGGCCGATATTAACCTGCTGAAGGTTAGAATAGCGGAGACCGAAGTGCGTTCACCGTTTGACGGAGTGATAGGATTCCGGTACGTCAGTGAAGGATCATACGTTCAGCCTTCCGTTAAGATAGCCCATCTTATTGACCCTTCAATACTTAAGCTTGAGTTTGCCATTTCAGAGAAATATGTTTCGGCTGATCTCATGGGGAAAAGAATCTCATTCCAGACTGAAGGCTATACCGATGAGTTCTTTGCCACAGTCTATGCCGTTGATTACCGGATTGATGCAACCACCCGTACCATTGGGTTGAGAGCCCGTTACAACAACCGTGACAGGCGTCTTGTGCCCGGGATGTTCGCTTCGCTTACCCTTATCACAGATGAAAACCAGAATGCCCTGCAGATCCCAACCGAAGCAATCGTTCCGGAGATGAATGAGAAGATGGTCTGGGTAGCAAGAAGCGGAAGGGCGAGACTGGTGCCCGTAGTTACCGGCACAAGGACAGCGTCAATGATAGAAGTAGTGTCTGGACTTGCTCACGGCGATACCGTGCTGACATCCGGACTGATGCAGCTCAGGGAGAATATGGCTTTGAGGGTAAACATAACAGATTGATGCAGAGGCAATAATCCTCCCGCAACCAACCAGAAATAGATGAGTCTATCGTCAATAAGCATTAAGCGACCCGTCCTTGCCACCGTGATGTCCCTGGTAATACTCATCATGGGAGGCATAGGATACACCTTTCTGGGGGTCAGGGACTACCCCAGCGTAGATCCCGCCATCGTGACAGTATCCACCTCATTCCCGGGTGCCAACTCTGACGTCATCGAAACGCAGATAACCGAACCTCTCGAATCAGCCATCAACAGCGTACAGGGCATCCGTTCCATCTCAAGCTCCAGCAGTGATGGTTCCTCACGCATAACAGTCGAGTTCAAGCTTGAGGTCGACATGGAAACAGCGGTGAATGACGTGCGTGACAAGGTATCGGGTGCCATGCGCCGGCTGCCTCAGGATGTGGACCCCCCGGTGGTTCAGAAAGCTGATGCCGATGCCCAGCCTATCTTTGCGGTGACTCTTCGCAGTGACACGCGTTCAATCATTGATGTGAGCACCTATGCTGAGATCAATTTCAGGGAGAGACTCCAGACCATCTCAGGTGTAAGCGCGGTAAGCGTCTGGGGGTCAAAGAAACTCGCGATCAGGATGAAGATGGACCCGACGAGGCTGGCAGCGTACGGACTGACGCCTCTGGATGTACGAAATGCAGTGACCCGTGAAAATATCGAACTGCCCTCGGGACGGATCGAGGGTGACAATACCGAGCTTACAATCAGAACATTGGGGAGACTCCGGACCATTGACGAATTCAATGACCTGATTATTACAAAAAGCGGCGACAGGGCTGTGAAATTCAGTGATATAGGGATAGCGGAAATTGACGCGGAAAATATCCGGTCACACCTCTTAAGCAACAGGAAGCCGGCTGTCATCGTGGTGCTTGTACCACAGCCCGGCGCCAACTACATTGAAATTGTAGACGATGCGACCATTCTCCTGAAGCAGCTGGAAAAAGACCTCCCGGATGATATCACAATGGAGGTACTCTTTGACAATACCCTTTATATCAGAGAGTCTATCAAGGAGGTAAAAACCACTATCTTCATTGCGTTTGCACTCGTTGTACTCGTGATATTCCTCTTCCTCCGCAACTGGAGGACGACCCTGATACCGGTAGTGGCTGTTCCTGTGGCTCTGATCGGTGCTTTCTTCATAATGTATATTTCCGGGTTCACCATAAATATACTGACCCTTTTCGCCATTGTTCTTGCGATAGGTCTTGTCGTAGACGATGCGATAGTTGTGGTTGAGAACATTTACACGAAGGTGGAAAAGGGAATGAAACCAATGGAGGCAGCGCTGACAGGATCAAGAGAGATCTATTTTGCCATTATCGCCACCACCATTGCCCTGGTTGCAGTCTTCTTTCCCATAGTCTTCCTGCAGGGAGTGACCGGAAGACTCTTCAGGGAGTTCAGCCTTGTGATAGTCGGGGCAGTCGTTATCTCCTCCTTCCTCGCACTCTCGCTTACTCCCATGATCTCATCGAGAATCCTGAAGCATGACGCCATGGAAGGTCGTTTCTACCGCTCCACCGAACCTTTTTTCGCGGGAATGATAAACCTTTACAGGAGGAGTATAACCGCATTCCTGAAGGTAAGGTACTGGGCACTCATAATTATTGTGGTCTCAGCTGGACTTATTGGCTGGCTCTGGACCCTGCTGCCGTCAGAGATGGCGCCGCTGGAGGACCGCGGATATGTCAATATCAGTGCCAGGGCTACCGAAGGGGCAACCTACGAATACATGAGCAGCTACATGGAGACCCTCTACCCGGTGGTTAAGGAACAGGTTCCCGAGAGTGACAACATAATGATGATGGTGGGCATGGGAGGTGTAAACTCTGCCAACATGAGGGTGAGGCTCCTTCACCTTGATGACCGGGAAAGATCACAACAGGATATAGCGGCTTCGCTATCGCCCGTCCTGAGGCAGTTCACGGGCGCACGCACCATAGTCTCACAACAGCAGACATTCGGATCACGACGCGGAGGACTTCCCGTACAGTATGTCATACAGGCAAAAAACCTCGATGACCTCAAGAGGGTGATACCCGACTTCATGGCAGAGGTATCGGAAAGTCCCTATTTCTCGGCAAGCGATGTGAACCTCAAATTCACCAAGCCGGAGCTTACAGTACTTATAAACAGGGAGAAAGCATCAATGATGGGTGTCAATGTCCAGAACATCGCCCAGACATTGCAGCTTACAATGAGCGAACAGCGAATCGGATACTATATACTTGACGGCAAGCAATACCAGATATTCAGCCAGTTTGACAAGTCAAAACGAAACGATCCGCGGGACCTGACCAGCACCTACGTAAGGAACGACAGGGGTCAGCTGATACAGCTCGATAATATCGTGGAGACACGCGAGAGCAGCCTCCCTCCACAGCTCTACAGGTACAACAGGTTTGTTTCGGCCACCGTTTCCGCAGGCCTCGAGGGTAAATTCACTCTCGGGGAAGGGATAGAGGAGATGGACCGGATAGCAGAAAAGACACTGGATGAAAACTTCAGCACCACCCTATCAGGTGACTCCAAGGACTTTGTAGAGAGCACCTCAAGCCTGCTCTTTGCCTTCGTGCTGGCCGTGGTGCTCATCTACCTGGTTTTGTCTGCACAGTTCGAGAGCTTCCGTGATCCTGTTATTATACTGGTTACCGTTCCCCTGGCGCTCATCGGAGCACTATTTATCATGGTGGTGACAGGACAGACCCTGAATATCTTCAGTCAGATCGGACTCATAATGCTGATAGGAATGGTTGCCAAGAACGGTATACTTATCGTTGAGTTTGCCAACCAGAGGCAGATGGCCGGGCTGAGCGTCATGGAAGCCGTGCGCGATGCAGCAGTGGCGCGCTTCCGCCCGATCATGATGACCAGCCTGACCACAATCCTCGGCATCATGCCTCTTGCACTGGCATCTGGAGCCGGAGCAGAGAGCCGCAGATCAATGGGTGTGACGGTAGTGGGCGGGATGTTCTTTGCCACATTCCTCACACTCTTCGTGGTTCCGTCAGTTTACAGCTACCTGGCTGCGAGGAAAAAAGTTGAAAAAAACAGCAATGAGACAGTACAGGCTTAGTTTACTCATTTTGATACTCCTGCTGCCCCTGACCTCAAGGGCGCAGGAGACCATGACCCTTGACGGGGCCATAATGAAGGCCCTTCAAAACAATTACTCCCTGAAGATCAGCAGGAACGACGAATCCATTGCCGGCAACAACGTAACCCCGGCACCCTTCCTGCCAACCGTTACCGGTACCGGAAGGCAGTCACAGACAGACAATAATGTCACATCGTCATCCGGCGGTGATGATAAGACCAGAACCAACCTCTACACGGCCGGACTAACCATGAACTGGAGAATCTTTGACGGCCTCGGCATGTTCGCCACCTACAGCCGCCAGAAGGAACTGCTCTCAATGAGCAGCCAGAGGGTGAAGATCAACGTTGAGAACCTGGTAATGAGAGTCTGCTCGGAGTACTATAACATAATCGTACAACAGAACAGAATGGAGTCTGCCCTCACATCACTGGCCCTCTCCAAATCGAGATATGAGAACGCTGAGGAGAAGTATCTTCTGGGCGTCATTTCTGGTCTTGACCTGCAGCAGGCCAGGATTGACCTCAATGCCGACAGCTCGGCTGTCCTGCTGCAGCAGGAGACGGTTAAAAGCGCCTATATACGCATGACTAACCTTCTCAATGCCGGACATGATATCAATTTCAATATTAATGACTCAATCATACTTGCACCACAGATAAACATTGAGATGCTCCGTGAAAGGACTCTCACCTTCAACAACCAGCTCATCCTGGCACGCCAGGGAGAAAATCTGTCGAAGTATGACCTTGACGCCGTCAGGGCGCTGCGCTACCCTACCCTTAATTTCAGCACCGGATATAACATCTCGCGGAGTGAATTTCCCTGGGCAGCCAGTTCCTACAGTATGACCAATGGTTTTAACTGGGGATTAAACATGAGCTGGAATATTTTTTCGGGCCTTGAAACCAACAGAAGGATTGCAAACGCAAAGATTGAGGCAGAGAGCAGCCGGCTGGCCTACCTCGACATCGAGAATGAGATATTGAGTGAGCTTGACCTGCTCTACAACACCTATCAGAATAACATCACCGTCACAGACTTCGAGACCCAGAGTGCCGAGGTGGCGCGGGTCTCACTGGAGATTGCCATGGAACGCTATCGCCTTGGATCTCTATCAGGACTGGAGTTCAGAGAGTATCAGAATAATTATCTGAGTGCCATCAACCGGAGGCTGACAGCCATCTACAGGGCAAAGATCTCAGAGATCGGACTGCGCCTTCTTGCAGGGGAACTGACCGAGTGACAAAGACCCTTTCCCGCATCGTTACCCTTTAATAAAATTTATCGGGTGACACTGGACCTGTTTCTCCTCCAGGCCTGTACCCCTTTCCAAGAGAGCCAGATGACAAACAGTGCCCCAAAGGCATACATGATCCAGTCAAGGTATGGGAGTATATACTCTCGCTTGTCATATGCGAAATAGCCAATCAGCGCGAGGATTAAGTTCCACAGTCCTGCCCCGAGGAATGTATAGAGGAGGAATGAGCCCGGATTCATCCTTGAAAGGCCGGCAGGAATAGAGATCAGTTGCCTCACGGCCGGCACCAGTCGCCCGATGAAGGTTGAGGCTTTACCGTGTTTTACAAAATAGGCTTCTGCCTTCTCCACGCTCTGCCGGTTGATCATAAGTGCATGTGCCCACCTGGTATCTGCAAGCCGGTACAGCAACGGTCTGCCGAGCCAGACAGCCAGGTAATAATTAATGATGGCTCCGGTCATTGCTCCGGCAGTGGATGAAAGGAGCACCCCTGCCATTGTCAGACCCCCCTCCCCTGCTTTCCATGCCGCAAACGGAACAACTATTTCTGACGGGAAAGGAATGAATGAACTTTCTATGGTCATCAGAAGAAAAATGGTAAAATAATTGAGGTTGGCCATATACCAGTCAAAAACGGTCTGAAAGATCTCCATGCTACAAAGTCTATAAAATCAAAAGTCTGTAAAGTCTATTCTAAGTCTGCAGTCTTTAGTTCTGACTGCCGATTGCCGGCTGATGACTGCAGACTGAAAACTATTGCCTATTGCTTTTAGCCGCCGAAGCCTTGGCGAAGGTGGCCTATTGCCTGATTCTTAAGCATCAATATTAGCATACTTCGCATGCCTCTCGATGAATTCCCGCCTTGGCGGAACCTCGTCACCCATAAGCATCGAGAAGATATGGTCAGCCTCGGCCGCGCTGTCAATTGTGACCTGGCGCAGCGTTCTCGTCTCCGGATTCATGGTAGTCGACCACAGTTGCTCGGCGTTCATCTCACCAAGACCCTTATATCTCTGGATGGTTACCGAAGATTCTTTGCCCTGACCCATCTCCTGAACGGCAGCGTCACGCTCCTCGTCCGTCCAGCAGTATTTTTCGGTCTTGCCCTTATGCACAAGGTACAGAGGAGGGGTGGCTATATAGATATTCCCATTCTGTATAAGCTCGTACATATACCTGAAAAAGAATGTCATGATAAGTGTGGTGATATGCGAGCCGTCGACGTCTGCATCAGTCATGATGATTACCTTGGCATACCTCAGCCCCGTCACGTTGAGCGCCTTGCTGTCGTCCGCAGTACCGATATTGACACCGAGTGCGGTAAAAATGTTCTTTATCTCCTCGTTGTCGAAAATCTTGTGTTGCATTGCCTTCTCCACGTTCAGTATCTTTCCCCTGAGAGGAAGGATGGCCTGGAAGCGGCGGTCACGGCCCTGTTTGGCTGTCCCGCCTGCCGAATCTCCCTCAACAATGAATATCTCTGAAACCGCAGGATCCCTGTCTGCACAGTCAGCCAGCTTGCCCGGCAGTCCTGACCCGGAGAGAACATTCTTCCGCTGAACCAGCTCACGTGCCTTGCGGGCTGCATGTCGTGCCGTGGCGGCAAGTATGACCTTCTGGACTATCGCCCTTGCGTCTTTGGGATTTTCCTCGAGGTAATTGTTCAGGGCAGTGCTTACTGCCACATCAACTGCACCCATGACCTCGGAGTTGCCCAGCTTGGTCTTGGTCTGCCCTTCAAACTGCGGCTCTGCAACCTTGACAGACATGACGCAGGTCAACCCTTCCCGGAAGTCGTCACCGTTGATGTCAAACTTGAGCTTTGTGGTCATACCCGAATCTTCGGCATACTTCTTCAGGGTGCGTGTAAGCCCCCTCCGGAAACCTGCAAGATGAGTTCCTCCCTCGATGGTGTTGATATTGTTCACATATGAGTGTACGTTCTCTGAGAAGGAGGTGTTGTACTGCAGGGCCAGCTCAACGGGAATATCCCCTTTGTCATAGTCGATGTATATGACCTTGTCTATGAGCCTCTCACGGTTTGCATCGAGATACTCGACGAACTCTATCAGACCGCGCTCCGAGAAGAACCTTTCCGTAACCTGATGCGGCTCGCTGCCGTTCTCAGCCACCTCCCGCTTGTCGGTCAGCGTCAGTAGAATATTCTTGTTCAGGAAAGCCAGTTCCCTAAGCCTGACTGCCAATATCTCGAACTTGAACTCCATTGTCTGGAAGATGGTATTGTCAGGCATGAAGGTGGTAATGGTCCCTGTACCATCTGATGTACCCACCTGGGCGACAGGTGCAAGCGGCTTGCCCCTCTCGTAGGTCTGTCTCCATCTCTTCCCCTGTCTCATCACATCAACAGTCAGTCGCGAAGACAGGGCATTGACACATGATACCCCCACGCCGTGAAGACCTCCTGACACCTTGTATGAATCCTTGTCGAACTTACCACCGGCATGAAGGACGGTCATAACCACCTCAAGGGCCGAGCGCTGCTCCTTTTCGTGTATCTCCACGGGGATACCGCGGCCGTTGTCAACAACGGTTATGGAATTATCTTCGTTTATCGTTACGTCAATCTGTGTGCAGAACCCTGCCAGTGCTTCATCAATAGAGTTATCAACAACCTCATATACAAGATGATGTAAACCCCTGACTCCAACATCGCCGATGTACATGGCAGGTCTTTTCCTTACTGCCTCCAACCCTTCAAGTACCTGGATGCTGTCGGCTGAATATTCATCCTGTTCCTTACTCCTCTTCCTCAGTTCCTCATTAGTCATACAAGAAATTTTTAATTGTATATATGTGCTTTTAACAGTTTGATATTATGTAATTTATAAAATCACACAAAGGTAGCAAAATCTATGAATTTTACCCTGAAAAAGAGATTTTTTACTTAAATAGATATGAACAATCCGCTAACCCGGCCGCAAGCTTACAAACTGTATGAAAAGCCTCCCAGAAGCATGAAGTTCCTGGCAGGATAATAGTTCCATTCGAAGTAGCGATTGTACGAGATATTATTGCATTTAACCCAGAATGAAAGTACCGGGGTGTACCTGTATTCGACTCCCAGGTTCAGGTTGGGATGGAAGGGCAGCATGACGGTCTCTTCAGCTGCCCTGACCATTGCATACCGTTTACCGGTGAGCGTGAGTGCAGCTGAAGCAATTATCTTGTTCCTGAGGTTGTAGTCCAGCTTCGCGTTACCGTCCCATTTGGGCTTATGCCAGGCATGATCATATCCCGAGATGTCGTATCCGTAATAATTGCCCAGCAATGAGAGTGTCATCTTCGGGGTAACAGGGTAATTGACCTCACCGCGGACATTCAACAGGTTACCGTCGGTGTATGCAGGCACGAAATAATTGCCCACGCCAACAGTGTCATTCATAAAGAGAAGCATGTCCCTGAACATCGTGTAGCTGACGTCAAGGGCGTATGTGGCGGTGACATTGATATTGCCGGAGATGCCTGCCTTAATTCTGAGCTGGTTATCTGTGCTTCGCAGGTTATACAGGGTGTCGCCTGGCATCATCCAGGGGTTGACATATGCAATATTCCGCGCCTGGTTATTCTCAAGTGAACCATCTATGGCAGCAGTAAAACGGAGGAACTTCGGGATAACCCTGAAGGTGAAAGAGACATCAGGGTAAAAGTGCATGTATAGCTTAGTATCGCCTCCGGCTAGCGCTTCATGGTTCTCCTTCAGGTCAGCCGCCAGCTTAATCCCGAACCTGAACCTCCACTCTTCATTGCCCCTGGTGATGTAAGGGGCCAGTATCAGAAGGTTTCTCGCCTTATGGTCTATCCCCCTTGAAAAAAGATAGAGATCATATTCCGCATTCAGACCGCCGTAAAAACCGAACATATCCATTCCGCCGCTGGCCGTAATGCCCGGATTATGCTGCATGCCGTCACCCTGGCGTGTAAACAGGTTATACCTTAGCGTGGCATCCCAGTTGAGATCGCTTGAATCGGGCTCCATGGTAAAGTACCTGGCTTTGGCTGACACATCATAGTAAAGTGACCTTATATCCTTTTTGTCCGGGTCATAACCGATGACATCCGGATCATAACCGTAGGCAAACCTCGTCATCTGCCTGAAATCAATATCCGAGTCAAAGCGACTCCGCCTGAAATACTTCTTGCCGTACAGCAGGGCCTGGTTGTCAAGAAATCCCCCGTAGACCCTTGCATCATTTTGAAGCTCGATGTTGCCTGCAGATCCGTAGGTGCGCGTGAAGAGACCTATGGTCCCGTTCCTTGACCTGCCGTTTGATACGCTTATCTCCATGAAGGGAGAGAGGTATGTTCCCACTCCGAGGCTGACATATCCCTTCTTCAGCTCCGGAAGAGGGTCAGGGGAGAGAACGGCAGACTTGATCGGACTCACCTCATACTCCGGAACAAACGATCCCGGGGTGAAGTCATAGCGGAATGAGACATTTACCGTGGTTGTGTCATCGGCAGCCGGCAGAAGGGCTCTCTTGACAGCCTCCTGCAGGGTTGGCTTATAGGGGTTGTAGAGCGTCACTGACCTTTTTATGGTCTCATCCTGCGTCTGGCCCGTGGCAAACACTGAGATCAGAAGAGCTGCTGCTGTGATGTATATTTTTCCTTTCATTGCTTTCTCCTTTTTGTTGATCAGTTGCTTGATACTAACCCGCTGGCCGCCGAGCCGCCGGATTCGCCGGATTCGCCGGCACTGATGGCTGCAAGCTTTGTGCGTGCCTCATCAATGATCCCGTCATTTTTCACCGTGTAGTAGTCTATCAGGCTCTGCAGGGTGGCTTTGGCCTGGAAGACGTCACCCTTCTTCACAGCTATATCTGACAGAAGCAGGAAAGTTTTGCCGGTCCAGTAAGGATGAGGTGAGCTCATGTCAACGAACTCGTTGGCCTCCTTCTCTGCTCCGTCGATGTCACCTGCCAGCCAAAGCAGTTCGGCAACATGATACTTTGCTTCAGCCCCGTATGCCGTTGAAACCTCGTATCCTACCCTGCGGTAGTCATCAAGGGCCTCGGTGTTGTTCCCCAGCCGCTGGTTTGCACTGGCCATCAGAAAGGTGGCTTCGCGCGCCAGTTCCTCGGTCAGTTTCTCGGATTCAAGGACCATCTCTGCCGCTGCAATGACCTTTTCATCATCGGTGAACCCGGAGGCTGATCGCATCATACCCATCCAGGCATACATGCGGTTCTCCGGATTGGAAGCCTCGCGGCTGAGCTGTTCATAGAGACTGTAGGAACGGCGGTAATCGGCCTTGCCAAAAGTTATGGAAGCTGCCCCGAGAAGCGACTGCTCCATGAACTGGTTGTTGCCCACGCTCACAACCCTGAGGTACAGGTCAAGAGCCTCATCCAGATCACCGGCCCTGTTCTGGCAGTCGGCAAGGTAAAATCTCGCGTTGGTTGCAAAACTGCCGGAGGGGAACTCTGCGAGGTAGCTCCTGAAGATTTCAGACGATCTTTCACAGTTGCCTTTGACATACTGGTTCTCACCTGATATATATGTCATTGAATCACGTGTGGAGGCCTCTATATTACCAAAACCATCCACCGTTTTCATATAAGCGAAGTACGATTCAACATCGTCCATATCGGTGTAGGCATTCCGGAGTCCATTGACGGCATTGCGGGCCTCGGGGGTCCCACGGTAATTCTCAATCACCTTCTTGTACTGGGCAATGGCTTTTGCATTGTCCCCGGCATTGTAGTATATCAGTCCCAGCTGCACCATGGCCGGCGGGACAAACTGGCTGTTTGTGTACCAGGCTATTATATTGGTAAAGTCTGCTTCTCCCCTTGCGGATTGTTCAATAGCTACATATGCCCGGCCACGTTCAAAAAGAGCATTGGGAACATAAGCCGATTTGGAGTAGTTATTTATCAGCCCGGTGAGCGTCGATATCTTTGCCTCATTGTTGTTACTCAGTCCCTGCGCAAATCCCTTCTGGAACATTGCATAGTCCGCATCAAGCCTTGCATTGTCAATGACCTTGTCATAATAGGTTATGGCTGAAGGGTAGTCGGCCCTGATATAATAACAGTCAGCTATGCGGTTCCGGGCATCAGCCGCCATTTCAGGTCTCGCCTTCTCGTCGACGGTGTTGTTGAAGGCCAGGAAGAAGGGCAGGGCCTTTGAATAATCCCCTTCATTGAACCAGACATACCCGAGATTATAATCAATCAGGTCATACTCCCCAAGGGATCTGGCTTCCGGCAGCTGCCTGAAAGCCTCCCAGTCTCTTCCTGCCGCATCAGCCATGCCCAGACGGTAGTTTGACTCACCCCTCCAGTACAGTGCCTGAGCCCTTAACTCCGGGTTCATCTCCTTGTACAAAAGCGACTTGGTGAAAGTAGCTGCTGCATCCTGGTAATTCTTGTTCCGGAACAGCTCGATACCCCTGTAATAAGCCACCTTCTGGTATGCAGTCTTAAGCCTGTCATCCCTTGTGGTGATCTTCTCAAGTGAGTTCATCGCCGCCTGGTAGTTCTTCATCCTCATGTATGCAGATATGAGATAGTCATACGCCTCTGACACGTGTGCCGAGTTGGGATAGGTCTGTATATAGGTATGGAGGGCATCAATCCCCTCTCCGAAGGGAGCGTATGAATTTTCATATGCCAGTTTGGCGAAGTTGAAAAGCGCCTCCTCCTGAACCTCCCTGTCAAAGCTCATCCCCGAGGCGGCGGAGAAAGCCATCTGCGCTCTCTTTTTATCGTTGCCCTTCAGATAGCATGACCCCAGCATGTAATATGCGTTCTGGCTGAGCACGTCGCTTTTCCCAACCACCTGTGTGAAGAGCTTTGTGGCATTTTCAATATCGCCGGTCTGGTAATAGCTGTAGGCAAGTTCATACTTGTCGTTCCTGTCGCTGAGCTTCGTATTTTTGATGAATTTTTCAAGATAGGGTATCGCTTCGCTGTAGTTGCCCTTCTGGAAGTGAGCATCACCGATGAAGCGGTAAAGCTCCGTCTCTCTCGTTTTCCCTGCCTGGTCGATCAGTGAAGGCCCCGTCTCGAGGATTCCGTCATAGTTCTTGTCCATATAATAGATCTGAACTATGTAGAAAGGCACCACGCTTCCAAAGGTCTCATCTCCCTTCAGCCTCTCGAAGCCCTCAAGGGCAGTCCGGTAGAAACCGTTCTCGTATGCAATGGCCGAATAGAAATAAAGTGCCGGTGAGGTATAATCAGTATCCACATCTATCAGCTCCGCGAAAAGCATTTGTGCCCTCTTCTCATTGCCTCTCATGTAATGCGAGTACCCAAGCTTGAAGATATATTCCGGCAGCCTGTCGCCTGTCAGCATCATCCTGTCAGTCTTCTCAAACCATTGTATGGCACAGCTGTAATTGCGCTGCTGATAGCAGTACAATCCTGATTCAAAAACAGCCTCATTCAGCCTCGGGCTCTCACCGTTCGATGTAATGAACCTTTGCATCCTGTATTCGGCATCAGGGCTCATAAGGCGCATGGCAGAGAGAGCTGCATGATACTCGGCCTCAGCCCGCTCGATCATGTTACCAGTGTTTTCAGTGGCAAGCCACTTGTCAAACAATACTATGGCCGGGGCATATTTTGCCTTACCGTACATCTCATAACCGTTGTTCAGCATTGATGTCAGCTCTTCCCCGGAAAATGAGTTCTGTCCCCTGACAAAGCTCCCGGCAGCAAAAACTGCAACAATCAGGATCACCAATATCTTTCTGTTCATAACTTTATCTTTTCATGAGCCTCCGTCAACAGAAATACACCAACAGGAATACCTGTCGGCAATTATCTTATTAACAATACTTTGCGCAGAATTTTCGGCGCTGTTTCATCAGCCGTAAAAATACAATTATAAAATAGCACGAAAGTCTCATTAATGCTCATTTTATCAACATCTATGCCACTGATTGTTAATTCTTTTTTAATTTGCACCAAAAGTAACCGGGATGGAAGAGGTTTCACCGCTTGACACAATCATTGAACTGAAGAGCTGCTCTGTCATGCAGCAGGATCACCTGGTCCTCTCAGACGTTAATCTGAAGGCCGACAAAGGTGAATTCATATACCTGGTCGGGAGGGTCGGAAGCGGCAAAACATCACTGATACGAACGCTGAATGCACAGTTGCCCCTGACAGACGGCGAAGGATGGGTGGCAGGATTTAACCTTCGGACGATCCGGAAGAGAGAGATCCCGCTGCTGAGAAGGAAACTGGGAATAGTGTTCCAGGATTTTCAGCTTCTAAATGACAGGTCAGTCCATGACAATCTTGAGTTTGCCCTGAGGGCAACAGGCTGGACTAACAGGATTGCCCTTGAAGACAGGATCAGGGAGGTGCTTGAGAAGGTGAACCTGCATAACAAAGGGTTCAAGATGCCTCACCAGCTGTCCGGAGGTGAGCAGCAGCGGGTGGTAATTGCACGCGCCCTGCTGAACGACCCTGAGATTATCCTGGCTGATGAACCAACAGGTAACCTTGATCCCGAAACGTCTGAGGATATCCACATACTTCTCCGCAGCATCAGTGATAACGGAAGGGCTGTGATAATGTCAACCCATAAGCTTGCACTGGTCAAAAAGTACCCGGCAAGAACAGTCCGCTGCGAGGATGGGAAACTGACAGAAACAGGATACGACGACCAGGTAATCGAGCTTCTCTTCTGATCATTTTAAAAGCCTTACCGGCCATGGCAGGGTATTGCGGTATAGACGCCAGTAGGTTGTCTGTTCTCCGCCGAAAGATTTCATGAAGATGGCAATTGAAGGCACTGATGATCCGGCAAAATCAACTTTCTTGCCTGTCGCGGCATTGGTTTTTATGATGTGGTCTATCACGTGGTAAGCGGTACGCAACTCACGGCTTTTCCTGCTGCCGGCAGTAAATAGAAGCGTGAGGCGGTCTGCGGTGTCTATGACGAAGATGCCCCACAGCAACTTGCCTTTCGGCGACCTTACTCCGAGAAGCCTTCCCTTCCCTGTCAGGAGGCAGAGATCCATCAGGCTGTGCAGGCGGTTGTAACTGACCTCCCGTATCGCTCCCGCCCTCTTGCCTATGTTGTTTCTGAAGAGAGAGATCACTTCCTGAGGCTTAGGATCATCAACGATCTCCTGCGGATAACGGCGGGCAATGTTGATATTCCTCCGGCAGTCTGACATGTACCTGAACCATATCGTCTCATACGGATCATCAAGACGCAGTTCAAAGTTATACTTCGGAGTGACCGTGTATCCAGGATATTGTACCTCCTGTCCTATGTTAAGGTCAATGAGCCTGTAAAACTCAGGCATGAACGAGATGAACTCCAGGGCGATTTTCTTCCTGTCACCGTCAGGAGTGAAGAGTCCCAGCTGCTGAAGGAAAACCGGTGTTGCGATATAACTGAATCCGTACTTTTTTGCCTGTGGCAGGGGAAAGAGGGAGAGGTAATCATCATCAACAAGTGCTTCCCATCCGGGTGACATGATATCGAGATACCATGACCAGGCGTAGGGTTTGATACCCGGTATCTCCGAAAGGCAGTTATCCCACTTGAGGCGGTCTATCTCATCATTTTTAAGGTACGCGATCATGGTTTCTGAAGTGACAGGGTCTCCTCAAACACCTTTCTCCATCCCTCCCATCCGTTTAGTTCCGTGAGTGAGGTATTATGCCACACTGATACAAAAAGGCCTCCTGCCCTCCTGGTGGCGGAGATCAGTGACCTGATGACCGCCAGGGCTGCATCGGGCGACAGGTGAAGATACTGTCTCAGTGTGCCGTCCATTATCTGGAATGGAACGACGGTCAGGGTAGTCTTCTTCTCTTTTGTGAGATCATAGAACGGGAAGGGGCGCGCTATACCTGCCCTGAAGCCGGGCTCATCGGCATATCCCATTGTATAATCATACCTGATACCTGCATCAGCGTACGAGTGGTAGGTCTCGGGCATACGCAGAAGCAGCCAGTGCTGACGTGCACGTTCGGCGCTGTGCCCTGATATGCTCCTGTAGCGCTCCATCTCCATCCTCAGTATCTTCGGACGACCGGCAGAGCGGTACGAGGGATGCAGGCCGCTGCCGAACATTTTGTCATATCTGCGGATTATCTCGCCATAATCATGATCACGGTGAGGAGGGTTATGATCATATTCACCCTGGTCGCCTGTAGGGAAGAAAAAGATGGCATCACTCCCGTTGAGCTTTATCTGTTTCTCAATGTAGTCAAAATTGTCATAGGGATCAGTCTGACTCCCGGTCATGGTTCTGATACGGTCTGCCGGCCCGGCTCCCGTACCTGCCAGGCCCTTCACCAATCCGCCCATGCTTCTCAGGAAACCACGGCTTCGGTAGGCAAATGGCTGATCGACATCGAAAGTCACCAGGGAGCTGAAATCATTGTGCCTGATTGTGAGGACAGGAAAATACTTTACAAGGGCTCCCGCAAGGAATCTTGACCATAACTCCACCACAGGCATCTGAAGAAATCCCTTTCGGTATGCAAGTGACCTTATCCCCTGGAAGCGTCCGTGCACGTCCGGTGCGAAGGGCTGATACTCCTCGTACCGCGAAAGCATGTAAAAGGCAGCAGAGAAAATGTCAAAGGGTATGCTCCCGTCATCGGAAGGAAAGAGCACCGGGAGATCTTCAATGGCTGAGACCTCCGGCTCCATGGTTGTGACTCCGGATTGGGCCAGCAGGCCTGAAGGGCGAATTACAAACTGATCCTTCACCTTCTCACCGGAGTAGACAATGGCGGGATTGCCACCTAGCTTCCTCCTGTCATCCGTAATCTCGTACTCAACCCCAAGAACGGATGAAAAGATAATTTCTGCGACATATTCCAGCCGCGGAGTGACATCCGGAGAGTAAATCCTGAGCTTTTTAGTTGCCATATCTGCAAATTTAATAAAAACAGCGGGTAAGAAGCTCTGCCTTAACCACCTTATTTATTAACAGAAAATCGTTCCTGAGAGCTAAATTTTACTACTTTTGTCGTCTGTGCTCTTTTTATGTTCAAAATTTAAATTCAAACAGACTATGGGTAAAGGTGATCAGAAATCAAAAAGAGGAAAGATAATCAGAGGTACCTTTGGCGTCCGCCGGCAGAAAAAGGCAAAAAAGAGAGCCGCAGAAGCGGTAACAAAGGTAGCCGCAAAGGCAGCTGCAGCTGCTGAAGCAGCATCTGCCGAATCACCTGAAGTAAAAGTCAAGCCGGTAAAGGCAGCCGTTAAGACGGCCAAACCCAAAACTACTGCGAAAAGTACAGTAAAACCTGCAGCAAAAGCGGCTGAAAAAGAGACAAAGGCTGTCGTTGAAAAGGAGGCAAAGACTGTCGCTGCAAAATCAGAGAAGCCTGCGGCAAAGCCAAAGAAACCGGCTTCCAAAAAGGAATAGCAGCACTGCTCAGCCCCTTACCACCAGGTCATTGTAAACAGACGGGTCAACGATTGCTTCGATGATCACGCTGCTATCGGAGGCGAGAGCCTTTCCGACTGCAGTTTGCATCTCCCTTGAATTGGTTGCGCGTATCACTTCGGTCCCCAGGTAATTGTCAGACCCAAACAGCGGGCCCGTAAAGAGTCCTGTGCCATACGGGTTCAATTCCTTCCATGACTGTTTGACCTTTATCAGGTTAAGCTCTCCGTCAGAGAGCACCACGACAATCACCTTCAGTCCATACCTTCGGGCCATGATCATCTCACCGGCATGCATCAGGAAACCGCCGTCACCGGTGATACAAACCACAGGATTGTCGCTGATTGGGAAAGTGGCGGACGTATTGTTACGGGCGATGAAGGCAGCATCCTTTGTGTCACGGGTGATTAAGGCGGCCTGATTATCACGACTGACGAATGCAGCAGCCAGTGCTGCAGGAAGCCCGAACCCCATTGAAGACCATCCGTTTGTCATTATCAGCCTCCCGGAGGGTGGCACATCCCACATCTGACCCAGCAGGTGAAGATGTGATCCCACATCGGCAGTGATGACGGTGCCGGCGGGAAGCATATTCTTCAGAATCGTCAGGGCTGTGACCGGGTTAAAATCCTTCGCAGCAGCAATGAGGCCGTTTTTTATCTCCTGCCTTGCTTCTGAGGCCAGGGCCATCATCTCCGGTGCGCTTCTCAGCACGCTGAGAGCATCAAACCACATGGCAGGAGGCGACACTGATTGCATTGCCCCTCTGATCCGCAGGTCGGTCTCACGGGTATCAAAGTGTACCAGGGGTACGTCGGGCATCCACGACTCATAGTTATATTCAACAGGGTCATACCCCAGTCCGATGATAATATCTGCTTCACCTGTCAGGCGCCTCAGCCTGTCGCTCAGCGCATGGAACAGCACACCTGCATAACAGGGATGCGACGATGGCATTAAGCTCCTGGCCATGGGGGTCAACACCACAGGCACACTGTGTTGTTCGAGGAACTCCAACAGCCTCGCCCCTGCTCCCCGACGCATTGCTGTAAGCCCGGCAGCTATCAGCGGCCGCCTTGATGATGCGAGCAGCACCTTCACCCTCTCTTCCGTCCTGAGTCTCTCCTCAGCCACCTGACTACGCCTGGCAGTCACCGGCTCCTCTGTGCTTTGGCCTGCCAGGCCGGAGGGTAGCCCGATGTGCACAGGACCCGGATACTCCTCACCGGCTAGCACCAGGCTCCGGTCAATGATATCTGCCGCATTTGCGGCATTCAGGCGGAAGGAGGCCTTTGTCAGCGGTCCGAAGAGGGCCTGGTGGTCAATGTTCATCTGCGCCGTGCGATCAAGCCACTCCTCGGGCATCTCTGACGTCAGCGCCAGCATCGGCGAACGGTCAAGCAGAGCACCTCCGACACCTGTGGATAGGTTGGTTGCCCCGGGCCCAAAGGTGGCATGACAGACACCGGTCACTCCCGTCAGGCGTGCGGTCACATCGGCCATGACGGCGGCAGAGGCCTCATGAGAGGTGAGAATGAACTCTATACCCTCCTTCCTGAATGCCTCCATATAGGGTATCGACGGCCCTCCCGGAATGCCGAAGAATCTTTTTACCCCGTGATCCCTGAGTCTGCGTGCAAGGAGTTCCTCTACAGTCATATTTTTTTTGTACTTCCACAAATGTAAGCAATCAGCGAAACAAAAAAACCACGATATTTGCTCACTTTTGTGCACCAAATGAGAGATCAGCACTACAACACCATCTTCTGGGCTATCATAACATGCCTGATGTGGTCGACAGCCTATCCGTTTATCAAGATAGGACTTCAGTATTCAACCCCGATACATTTTGCAGCAACGCGCTTCATCCTGTCAGGACTAATGATCCTGCCTTTTACAATAAGGCCGCGGGAATACTTAAGGATGTTGATGGAAAACAGAAACCTGGCTATATGGGTGACGATCCTTCAGACCCTTATCAACTACATTCTCTTTTACAAGGGCATGGACCGTGTCACGGGAGCGCTGGGGGCAGTCATCGTTGGAGCTCAGCCTTTTGTAACGGCAATCGTCTCCAGGATAATGATAAAAGAGGAGCGTTTTACTCGAGCCAAGGTGTTGACCATTTTCTTCGGGCTGGCAGGAATAGTGCTTGTCAGCGTGGGCAGGCAGGGGTTTCATTTTGGTTTGCCGGGAGAGGTGGCAGGAATAATCATGATTTTTGCTGCCAACATTTCAACCGCAACCAGCAATGTCCTTGTCTCAAGGGATGGCAAGAAGATGAATCCACTGGTGCTCAGCTCCTTCTCTCTGCTTGTCGGAGGACTATTAATGTTCCTGCTGTCATTCGCCGTGGAGGATGTCCCGTCAAAACCTGATTTCCCGGTAAAATACTGGCTCGTCCTCGGGTGGCTCGCGTTCATGTCAGCGTTCACCTTCTCCAAGTGGTATGTATTGCTCAAAAGACCGGAGGTAAAGGTGTCGGAGCTGAACCTCTGGAAATTCATCATTCCCGTCTTCGGAGCCATTCTCAGCTGGATTTTGGTGCCGGGAGAGAATGCCGATTGGGTTACCGTTGCAGGGATGGTTATAATATCCTTTTCGCTGATATGGTTCTTTGGCTTCACCGGCAGACGTGAACGCCGGCCTGAGCGCATCCCCGCCGGACCGATTGCGAAATAAAGTCGAAAGTCCGTAAAGTCTGTAAAGTCCAAAGTCAAAAGGTCTTGCAGTCCTGCGGTCTTGCAGTCGTGCATTGTAAGCACCTGATTATCAATTCTTAATTCTTAATTCTTAATTTTTCACTATTGCCTACTGCCTGACTCTACCACTCCGGCGGCCACTCCGACAGGTTCTTGAAGAAAAGCAGGTCCTTATAGTGAGGTTTCGTCTTTGCCTCGATGGCAAGCATCTCATCAGCAGTAAGTGGCTTGAATTCCTGCGCTATTTTAATATTCTCCTCAAGTTCTGCAATCTTGTCAATGCCGACAATGATTGTGCTCACCGGCAGTGTCATGACGTATTCCATAGCCTCCTTCATGGTAATGATGCCACCATTGGAGAAGATGCGGTCACGTGCCGGGATCTTCATCCCCACTATTCCCATACCCGCGTTGACCGCATTGGGCAGGAACTTTTCAATGAACGGATCGTGATGCTTGTCGGCTGCATTGATCGCAACAAGCACATTGTCAAACGGGAATCTCTCCAGCAGTCCATTCAGGACATCGGGCCCTTCATGCCCCGTAAACCCGATGAAACGGATCATCTTTTCATCCCTGGCTTTAATCATGGCCTTGAGGACTCCGTCATCACCGGTGATCTTGTCAAGTGTTTCCATCTCTGGCATGCGCACATTGTGAATCTGCCAAAGATCAAGCTGATCGGTGTTAAGCTGTTTAAGCGATTTCTCAAGGAGCCTCATCGAGCCGTCATAGGTGCGGTCATGGGTCTTGGATGCCAGAAAAACCTCCTTGCGCCGATATTTCAGCACCTGCCCGAGATTTCGTTCACTGGTTCCCATGGCATCGGCCCTGGCCACTGTCGGAGTCTGCCTACCGTAAGCAGCGGCAGTGTCAATGTAGTTAATACCAAGGTCAATTGCCCTGTTGATGATATCCAGTGCAATATCCTCCCTGCCCGGGACCTCAATGGAAGCCTGGCCTCCAAGGCTGAATATGCCCACCATATGTCCGGTTTTGCCCAACGGACGCTTAGGAAGAGTGCCATTTGTAAATCCGAAGAGAGGTTTCCCAAAAGCATCGGCGTAGGGCGCAACACCTGCAAGCGCAGTCAGCGCTATCATCTTCTGCAGGAACTCGCGACGACTGTTAATAAGTTTTTCTGACATAGAATTTTTATTTAAAGTTAAACCATTTTGTTCATCTATAGTTCATTGCCCGGTGCAATATTTATCACACCGGCAGATGCCGGGATGAAAGTCGTATATCAAAAAAAATATTACTGAGGTGCAACAGGTGAAAGTTCATATCGTCTTTTTAATCAAATACCAGACTTGATTAAGACTAACGGATATGGTTAAAAACTTCCTTAAAAATTCAATCCGCAACATGAAAAAACAAAGCGGATATGTGGCACTGAACATGGCCGGGCTGTCAATAGGTATCACCTGTTTCCTGTTGATCTCTCTCTATGTTATCCATGAACTGAGTTATGACAGGTTTCACAGCAACTACGAAAACATATACAGATTAAAGGTAGTGGGCCGGATGGCAGGAGGTGAGCTGAATCAGGCTATCACGGCAGCACCCATGGCGCAGGCAATGCTGAACGATTATCCGGAAGTACTCCGCGCAGCAAGGGTTCGCGGAATGGGCGACTGGCTGATAGGTTATGGTGAAAATAAGTTCAACGAGGATGGGGTGCTTTTCGCTGACTCTACCTTCTTAGACGTGCTCGACTTCAGGTTCGTGAAGGGGGACCCATCTACAGCACTCGTGAGGCCACGGTCTATGGTTATGACCGAAGAGTATGCCAGGAAATATTTCGGTGATGCCGAGCCTCTGGGGCAGAAAGTAACCGTGGAGTCAGATACCGTACTATATACAGTGACAGGCGTTATTCAGAACGTGCCTGATAATTCGCACTTGAAATTTGACATTCTCGCTTCCTTGAGTTCCTTTCCCGGAATGGCCAACAGTCAGTTCTGGATCTCTCATAATTTCTACACCTATATTGTTGTCAGTGATGGTACACAGAAAGAGGCTCTCCAGGAAAAACTCCAGGAAATGATAATAAAATACGTGGGACCTCAACTGCAGGAGGTATTGGGACAATCAATTGCCGATTTCAGGAGTGCAGGGAACGACTTCAGTTACGTTATGGAACCCATTAAGGATATTCATCTGAAAGGTGCGGTGCAATATTCCCATGAGCCACCGGGATCTCTTAGCACTGTATATATCTTTGCAGTGATTGCATTCCTGGTTCTCGTGATTGCAGTAATCAACTATATCAACCTCGCCACTGCAAAATCAGCAGGACGGGCACGGGAAGTTGGTATAAAAAAAGTTTCGGGAGCAAGTAAGACCGGACTGTTTTTACAATTCATCGCCGAATCACTAATTATTGCGGCTATCGCCGTGCTTATTTCAGTGCTGCTGGTCTATGTGCTGACTCCTGCCTTCAACCAGCTTACAGGAAAAACTCTTTCAGTGGGTCTCTGGAATGCCAACGGAATTCTTTTCCTGATCCTCCTTATTATTGTCGTAGGTTTTTCGGCAGGTTTTTACCCGGCTCTGGTACTTGCCTCATTTGATCCGGTGGATGTCCTCAAGGGCACTATGAGCCCCGGATCGATGTCAAGGAGGCTGAGAGGCATTCTTGTTGTTTTTCAGTTTGCCGTATCGATAGTAATAATCATCGGGTCAACAGTAGTCTACCGGCAACTGAACTTCATGACGAAAAAGGATCTGGGATTTGAAAAGGAGAACCTTCTTGTAATTCGAAGGGCAGATTCATTCTGGCGGCAGCGTGAAACCTTCAGGGAACAGATCCTCGGAATCGAAGGAGTGGAGAAGGCGGGATTCTCAAGACAGGTGCCGGGCATGAACTACAGCAACAATGCCTTTTTCCGCGATGACGACCCTGATAAGAACACCTATCTTCTGCAACAGTCGCAGGTAAGCTTTGACTTTCCCCAGACCCTGGGTGTAAGGCTCGTTGACGGTCGCTTTTTTTCCCGTGAATATGGAACAGATTCCACATCCGTCCTTATAAATCAGGCTGCGGTGAAATCGCTCGGTCTGACAGAACCGGTTGTAGGGCAATACATTCAGCAACCTTCCGGACCTGACACATTCCAGCGGTATAAAATCATCGGTGTGATGAAGGATTTTCACATCGCATCTATGCATAAGAAGATTGATCCTGTGTGCTTTACCGTTTTGTATCCGGGTGGCGGCGACCAGTTTGCAGCAATCAGACTTTCAGGCAGCAATATCCCCGCCACAATCCGGGCAATTGAAGAAAAGTGGCGGGAGTTTGCTCCTGGTTGGCCTTTCCAGTATGAATTTTTCACTGACTCGTGGAACAACCTGTACAGTTCCGAGATGAAGACCGGAAAAATCTTTATCCTCTTTTCTCTTCTCGCAATATTCATTGCCTGTCTGGGACTGATAGGACTGGTTGCTTTCATGACCAACAAGAGGACCAGGGAGATAGGCATCAGGAAGACATACGGAGCCACGGCGCCGGTTGTACTCCGACTGTTGATAAAAGAGACGGTAATACTCATTCTGATTGCTTCCGTTATAGCATGGCCAGTGGCTTACTTCGGTTCAGAATACTGGATGGAAAGCTTCGCGGACAAGGCAACTGTCAGTCCTCTGATATATATCCTGGCAACAGTAGTGGTAATTACTGTCGGCTTCATATCAGTCATGTACCAGACTCTCAGGGCCGCAAACTACAACCCGGCCAGGGCGCTGAGGATTGAGTAGGAGATGACTAATACATTTGGGTGAAATACAGATCTGCTTCAACAGCAAGTCCTTAAATCAGACATTCCTCCCGGTCCTTCCGTAAATGCAGAATACTATCATCAGCAAAAAGGCAAGAAAGGCCATTGACGCACCAAAGTAGAAGGGGGCAGCTGACCCGGCTCTGTCATAGAGCACCCCGGCGATAATACTGGCAGGCAGCAGGGTTATCCCAAGTATTGCATTATAAATGCCAAGGCCGGTGCCCTTTTTGTTTTTGTCAATAATATCCGTGACAAAAGCCTTCTGAATGCCGTCAGTAGCAGCTGAATAGAGACCGTACAGGGCAAAAAGCAATGTAATAGCAGTTGTATCGGATGTTCTGCCAAACCAGTAGTATACCAGGGCATAAATAAGGAATCCGGCTACAAGTATTTTCTCCTTCCCCACCCTGTCGGAGAGAGAGCCCAGGGGAATTGCGGCAATGACTGCTACAGTATTTGTAATCAGATAGACCAACGGGATGAATGCGACCTTTATCCCGGCCTCGTTAGCCTTGACCAGCAGGAGGGCATCGGTAGAGTTCCCGAGGGTGAAGATGAAGATGATCGCCAGAAAGAGGTAATATCTTTTTGAAAAGTCCCTGAACCGGAACTTCTGAAAGAGTTCAGCCTTGCTTTTCCTTATCTCCCTTATTCCGAAGATAATGACGAATATGCCCAGCATAGCAGGGATCCCTGCCAGTATGAATATAAGCCTGTAGTCGCCCGGAAAGAGGCTCAGAAGTCCAAACGCCAACAGGGGTCCGACAATGGCTCCGCTATTGTCCATGGCTTTCTGAAGACCAAAACTCCTGCCTGTCTCGTTGTTTGTTACCGACCCCGCAATGAGACTGTCGCGGGGAGCTGTCCTGATTCCCTTTCCAAACCTTTCAGCAAATCGAAGGATCAGAACATGCATAGGGGAGACAACGAAGGCATACAGCGGCAGGATGACGGCTGAGAGGGCATAGCCAATCAGCATGAAGGGCTTGTTTTTCCCGATTTTGTCACTCCAGAAGCCTGACAGCGCCTTGACAAGGGAGGCAGTGCTTTCAGCCACACCCTCAATAAGCCCGAGACTTGCCTTGGAGGCACCTATCGACATGAGGAACATCGGCATGACCGAGTAGATCATCTTGACCGATGTGTCGGTAAGGAAACTGGTAAGGCCGGTGAAAAGTATGTTCCGGGGATACCCTAAGATCTTCCTGTCTGCAGTCTTGTACGTCATTCTATCCTTAGCCAGATGAAATGAGCCTCATTTTTCCCCAGTTTACTTCTCGTCGCTTTTTACACCATTGATCCTGAATAGCTTGAACAGTTCAACTACGACTATCGGAGCAAGAGACATCAGGATTACAATGATCCAGTGTTCGCGGTCCATGACTGCCAGGCTGAAGGCCTCACGTATCGGCGGCACAAGGAGAACGATCAGGCCGATGGCTGCAGATGCGAAAATGGCTCCTATGAGCGGTTTGTTCTTCAGCGGATTGGTCCTGAATGAGGAAAGGGCATTTGAATGAAGGTTGCGTACATGTACCAGCTGTGCGAACATAAGGGTAGCAAATGCCATCGTCCGGCCAAGTACCTCTCCGCCGTCATGCAGGCCCACAATGTAAGATACAAGTGGAATGCACCCGATCATCAGTCCCTGGTACATCACTCTCCATATCATACCTTTCGTCATGAACCCCTTCTTCGAATTCCTGGGTTTGCGGTTCATGATGCCCTTCTCCGGAGGATCGACGCTGAGTGCCAGGGCCGGGAGGCTGTCGGTGACAAGGTTGATCCACAGGATGTGTATCGGTAGCAGGGGCATGCCCATATTGAATATTGAGGTGATCAGGATAAGGAATATCTCACCCACATTGGTCGAGAGAAGGTACTGTATGACCTTCAGTATGTTGTCATAGATCCTGCGGCCCTCCTCAACGGCAGATACTATTGTTGCAAAGTTATCATCAGTGAGGATCATATCAGCGGCGCCCTTTGCCACGTCAGTTCCGACAATCCCCATGGCAGCACCTATGTCAGCCTGCTTGAGGGCAGGAGCATCATTGACACCGTCACCGGTCATGGCCACCACCTCGCTGTGGCTCTGCCATGCCCTGACGATGCGCACCTTATGCTCGGGAGCTACCCTGGCATAAACCGAAAAACCGGCGACATTCTCATTCAGTTCAGCGTCTGAAAGCTTCTCAAGTTCAGAGCCGGTGATGGATATATCACCGTCCTTGTAGATTCCGATCTCACGGGCTATTGCCAGCGCAGTCGTCTTGTGGTCTCCGGTAATCATTACCGCCCGGATACCTGCCGTGTTGCATTTAGCCACCGCGTCGAGCACCTCCGGCCGGGCAGGATCGATCATTCCAAGCAGTCCGATGAAAATAAGACTTTTCTCCAGCTCCCCTATAGTGACCTTCTGTGGGGCTTCCGGGTAATCCTTGTAAGCCATCGCCAACACCCTCAACGCAGAATTGGCCATGGTCTCGTTGGCATTACGTATCTCATCCGTGTCAGCCTGCACAAGAGACCTGACCTCACCGTTGATCACAATCCTGTCGCAGACGCTCAGAACCTCGTCAAGCCCTCCCTTGACGTTGACACGGGTGAGGTTCTCCGACATCCGGTTGACGGTCGTCATGCGTTTCCTCTCCGAGTCAAAAGGAATCTCCGCCACCCTCGGGAATTTCTTTTCAATCTCATCTTTCTGCATCCCGTAAAGCAGCCCGAAGTCCAGAAGAGCAGTCTCGGTAGGGTCTCCCGTAAAGGAGATTTTGCCATCCTCATCCTTTTTCATGTAAGCATCGGCACAGAGGACTGAGATGGCAAGAAGCCTCTGTTCTTCTGCATTGAGGATGGTGCCGGGAGCACTCCTGTTTATCTGGTCATGATTATGGTTGACAAATGCTTCTACAACGGTCATTTTGTTCTGCGTCAGAGTGCCCGTCTTGTCAGAACAGATTACGGTGGCGCTTCCGAGGGTCTCAACCGAAGGGAGTGTGCGAATAATCGCGTTCTTTTTCACCATGCGCTGCACTCCTATTGCCAGCACGATGGTTGAAACAGCCGGAAGTCCCTCAGGTATGGCAGCTACAGCGAGGGTGACCGCTGTCATGAACATACTCATTACCGAGTTGCCATACAACACTCCCACGATGAAGATCAGACCACAGATGCCAAGGGCGACAAGACCGAGTATCTTTCCCAGCTGGTTGAGGCGCTTGCTCATCGGAGTCTCCATATCCTCAGCATGCTGAAGCATGTTTGCAATCTTTCCGACCTCTGTCTTCATCCCCGTGCTGACCACGACGCCGCGGCCACGGCCATAGGTGACCATGCTGCTCGAATATGCCATGTTCGTCCGGTCGCCCAGAGATACATCATCTCCGGGAATTGGTTCGGTCTGCTTGTCAACAGGAACAGACTCACCTGTCAGAGAGGATTCCTGAATCTTCAGATTGACAGCTTCTGTAAGACGGAGGTCAGCAGGGATTATTGCACCCGTCTCAAGTATCACCACATCGCCGGGGACCAGTTCACCGGTGTTTATCTCAGTCACCGATCCGTCACGGAGTACTTTCGATGCCGGGGCGGCCATGCTCTTCAGCGCTTCCAGCGAGGTTTCCGCCTTCTTCTCCTGGATGGCTCCTATCAGGGCATTTACAATCAGTATCCCTAGTATAATAAAGGTATCCAGCAATCCTTCGCCTTCCATTATCCCCACCACTCCTGATATCATGGCGGCAATAAGCAGTATTATTATCATGAAACTTTTAAACTGGGCAAAAAACATGGCCAGAATGCTCTTTCTGCCCTTGTCTTCCAGCTCGTTCCGGCCGTATTCTTCCATCCGCCGCTTCGCCTCTGCCGACGACAATCCTTCAGTCTGACTTGTTCTCAGCTGATCAATTATTTCACCTGTCCCCTGATTGTAAAAACTTGCCATGCCTCTTATTTTCCATCTTATTAGTCTGCAAATTTAGGATGAATTCATGAGCATGGCTCACTGAAGAAAGATTATTCCTTATGAGGCTTCATGGGCGGAATCTGTTTTTGATGACCAGGTTACGTTAACCGGTATAAAATCTGACTCTGCTATTCAGGTTCCGGCGTCAGCTCTCCTGAGTCTATTCGGTCCTTACAGAGTCAGCGGGATTTGTCACAGCTGCCTGATAAGCCTTGCAACTGAATGTATGATTCTTTGACAGTGCCTGTCAATTTTATTTACATTTCCAAAGATCTCGGTATTTGTATATTATTCATTATCTGAATTCTAATTGGATGGCACACTCTTTGGCAATGAGAAGTGAAAAGTGGATGAATGATATGAAAGATCTGAGATACATTTTTTTAATAGTGGCAATTGTTTTGCCAGTGGCACTCTCTGCGCAAGCAGAAAAATGGACACTCGGCGACTGCATTGATCATGCCCTGGCCAACAATATCGGACTTCAGAGGCAGGGGCTGGAGACGGAAACAGCAATTGTTAACCTTACAAAGTCGAAAATGGATCTGTTGCCTAATCTTAACCTGGGTTCCGATGCCCGCGTCGGATTCGGGAGGTCAATCGACCCGGTTACCAACCTGATCACCTTCAAACAGAACATAAGCAATTCATATTCTCTCAATTCAACCATTGAGATCTTCAATGGCTTTACAACTCTGAATACAATCTCTGCAAACAAATTCATGCTCAAGGCCGGGATGGAATCGGAGAAGGTTGCCCGTAATACACTTATCGTGGAGATTATGGGGCAATACTACCAGGTTGTCTATGCAAAGGGTCTTGAGTCTGCAGCAAAAATGCAGCTTGATCTGTCGGAGAGGCAGCTGTTCAGGATCACCAGGATGGTTGAAACCGGAAGGGAGTCTGTTGCCCGTAAATATGAAATGGAGAGCCAGGCTTCAGGCGACAGGCTCACATATACCATTGCTCAGAACAATGCCAGCCAGGCAGTTACACAGCTGAAACAGATGCTCCGGTTATCATCCGGAGACTCCTTTGACATCCTCCTCCCTGACATTGACAATATCCCGGTAACTGACACAACGTACGAAGCGGACAGCATCTATCATCTGGCATCACAGGTCCTTCCCAGGCTTAGAGCCATTGAATATGAGCTGCAGGCCTCCGAAAAACAGGTAGCAGCAGCCAAAGGCCTTCTGGCACCTGGATTATCAGTCGGAGGTGCTATCTATACCGGCTACTATAAAGTGCTTGGTGAGGATGCAACGGAACAGGCATCATATGCCACCCAGCTGGAAAACAATAACAGCCAGGCGGTGTACCTGTCACTCAACATTCCGATTTTCAACAGGTATTCAGCGGGCAGAAACATAAGACTGGCAAAGATCAGGAGAAATGATACAGAACTTCGCCTCGAGCTTGAAAAGTATAACCTCTACTCTGAGATTGAGGATGCCTGCCTCACATACAATCGAGGGAAGCAGGAGTACCTCTCCGCTGTGGCCAACCTTGAATACAACAGGAAGTCATTTGATGCCGTTGAGAAGAAATTCGAATCGGGTCTCGTTGATGTGACCGACTATTCTGCTGCAAGGACAACCCTGTTCTCTGCTGAGACGGAAGCCCTCAGGACAAAGCTGCAGCTGATGATACGTGAACTTGCCATCCGGTTCTATTCGACCGGTGAATATGAAAACCTTGTTACCGATTAAACTCAAAATTATACGAAATGAATACTCCGGTTGAAAAAATGGACAAACCTATAGAAAAAAAGAAGGGCATTCGCGGTAAACATATAGCCTACATGGCCGCAGCAATAGCATTTATTATACTCATGTATATGGCTTTCTTCGCAGAGCGAACCTCCACATACAGGGTGGAGAAGGATAAACTGATAATCGGGACGGTGGTTGAAGACCAGTTCAATGATTATATCACCGTGCCGGGAACCGTCGAACCTATCAGTACCATCTTCCTCGATGCCCAGGAAGGAGGACGTGTTGAAGAGATACTTATCGAGGAGGGATCAATGGTTAAGGAGGGCGACATCATCCTGAGACTCTCCAACCCGGATCTCTATCTCAACATCCTCGACAGCGAGGCGCAACTGGCTGAAAAGGAGAACTTCCTGAGGAACACCCAGATAGCCATGGAGCAGGACAGGCTGCAGATCAAGCGGGAGTTGCTGAACCTGAAATATGACATTGAGAGGAAAAAACGCAACTACGATCAGAACAGGATGCTTATGAAGGACAGCCTCATCTCGGTGGAGGAGTTCATCCGCTCAAAGGAGGATCTCGACATGGCCATCCAGTCAGAGGAGCTGTTTGTTGAGCGGCAGAAGCAGGATTCTGTCTTCCGGTCGGTTCAGGTAGACAACCTGAAAAGCAACCTGGATAACATGCGCAAAAACCTGGCGCTCGTAAGGTACAGGATGGAAAACCTGAATGTGCGGGCCACCGTCGACGGACAGCTCGGGCTTCTCGTTCCGGAGATAGGACAGTCAATCTCAAGAGGCGCAAACATGGGCCAGATAAACGTCCTGACCTCCTTCAAGGTGACAGCGCAGATAGATGAACACTATATTGACAGGGTCCGTACCGGCCTGACTGCAACCCTTGACAGACAGGGAAATGCATTTAACCTGAATGTGCGCAGGGTCTATCCGGAAGTTCGAAACGGAACATTTAAAATCGATATGGTATTCACTGACACAATTCCGGATAACATACGCACAGGCCAGACCTATTATACAAGCCTTCAGCTGGGACAACCCAAGACTGCCATACTTGTGCCGATTGGGGGCTTCTTCCAGGAAACCGGCGGACAGTGGATCTACGTTTTAGATCCTTCTGAATCATACGCAACACGCAGGGATATTTCAACCGGCAGAAAAAACCCGAAGTACTATGAGATACTTGAAGGATTACAGCCTGGGGAAAAAGTTATCATCTCAGGATACGATACGTTCGGAAAGAATGAGAAACTAATATTCAAAAACAGTAAATAACACTAAATGGCGAAATCATGATCAAAACAAATGATTTAACAAAGATCTTCCGTACGGAAGAGGTGGAGACAACCGCTCTCAATAAGGTCAGTCTCGAAGTAAAAGAGGGTGAGTACGTTGCCGTAATGGGGCCTTCAGGCTGCGGCAAATCAACCCTGCTGAATATCCTTGGCTTGCTTGATAATCCGACATCAGGAAGCTACATCTTCAACGGAACTGAGGTTGCCAACCTCAGGGAGCGTGACCGGACCATCTTCAGGAAGGGCAACATCGGGTTTGTCTTTCAGAGTTTTAACCTGATAGACGAACTCAATGTCTACGAGAACGTTGAATTACCTCTCATCTACCTGAAGATGAAGACCGGTGAAAGGAAAAAGAAGGTGGAAGATGCACTTGAACGGATGAAGATTTCACATCGTGCAAAACACTTCCCCCAACAGCTCTCAGGAGGCCAGCAGCAAAGGGTGGCCATCGCCAGGGCCGTAGTCGCCAACCCCAGGCTGATCCTTGCAGATGAGCCTACGGGTAACCTGGATTCAAAAAACGGTATTGAGGTCATTAACCTTCTGTCTGAACTGAATAAGGAGGGTACCACTATTATTATGGTGACACACTCTGACAGGGACGCTGGTTATGCCCACCGGATTGTCAATTTATTTGACGGGCAGGTTGTAACCGAAATGAATCAGTAACATATCCTGAACTGTTTCATCACATTTTATGAGGCGCCCGACCAGGCGCCTTTTTGATTTTTATGCAGCATATTAACGGCCTTGTAGTCTTTGGGTAAAGGCTTAACAGCCATAAAAGACAGCCATGGTCAAGAGTTATCTCAAGCTCTCAGTCCGGGGCATCATCAGCCAGGGACGACAGTCAATCATAAGCATATTCGGCATCTCAATAGCCCTGACCTGCGCCATTCTGATAATACTATATGTACAATATGAACTGAGCTATGACGCATACCACGAAAATGCGGATCATATTTACAGGATTATATCGAAACAGCCCGGAAACGCATACATGGGTAAGGATCTCTTTGCGGTTACACCGGACCCTCTTAAGTATGCGCTCATTAATGATATTCCGGAAATAAAGAATTCCACAAAATGTAATCTGAAATTTCACATCCTCGAGTATAACTCAAAACTTTTTGAGGAGGGTGGATTCCTTTATGCTGATACAGACTTTCTTGAGATTTTCACCTTCCCTGTAATTACAGGCAACCCGGCTGAAGCGCTGAAAGAACCGTTTACTCTCTTTATGACAGAGGATATGGCCGTGAAATACTTTGGCAATGAAGATCCTGTCGGAAAAACAATCATGGCTGATAACAAGCATCTGTTCACAGTCTGTGGCATACTGCAAAATATCCCGCAAAATTCTCATTTTCATTTCGACTTTCTTACAGGATTTGAAACAAATTACAGTATATCGGGAAGCAGAGACGCGGAAAACAAATGGGATAGCTTCAGCCATACTACATACGTACAACTGTATGATAACGCGAAAGCAGAAGATATCGAGGACAAACTTAATGATTTAACATCCAGATACTTGTCGTCGCGTCCATTTTTCAAAGATTCCCACTTCATTGCCGAGCCACTGAGAGAAATACACCTTCGCAGTGATGCAAATTTCAGCATCTCAGGCAACGGTGATATCCGGTACATCTACCTGATTTCTGCTGCCGGCATTCTCATCCTCCTGATCGCCTGTTTCAACTATATGAACATGGCAAATGCAAGATCATACAACAGGGGAAGAGAAACCGGTATCCTTAAAGCTTCCGGAGCGGGTAAAGGTGAGGTCATGTTTCAACTCGTCACAGAATCGGTGTTAATCTCCCTCGGAGGACTGGTACTTGCAATTGTCATTGCCGGTCTTCTGCTGCCATCATTCAGTTCATTCAGCGAACGACCCTTCACCTTCAGGATGATATTTGAGCACCGGATGTTTATTAAAGTTTTTTTACTCACACTGGCTACCGGAATACTTGCCGGCATCCTGCCGGCATTGCATCTTTCATCAATCACCCCTGTCAATCTGATTAATGAGAATTATAAGGCCTTAGGAGGCAACAGGTCATGGCAGCTTAGAAATTTCCTGGTTGTAGTGCAGAATGTAATTTCAATGGTTGCACTTGTATGCACCTTCACGGTTATGCGCCAACTCAACTTCATAGAAACTTCTGATTTGGGCTTTGAAAAGGAAAACATTATTACGGTGGAACTCAAAGATCCGGCAATCAGAAAAAATCCCGGGGCATTACTCAATGAGCTGAGAAAGAATCCGGCTATAACGGATATGGCAACTTCATCAAACCTTCCTGTTAACACACAGGGTACCTCTTACGCGTCATGGGAGGGTAAACCTGAAGAATTAAAACAGTTTGTTTACAGAGCCGGGATAGGTAATGATTACATCGATTTCTACGGTCTGAAAGTCATTTCCGGAAGAGGTTTCTCAAATGATTTTTCATCAGACACGTTAGACAATTTTATAATTAATGAAACGGCTGCAAAAATCATGGGAATTGATGATCCTGTGGGGAAGAAATTTGGGTTCAATCAGGCAAAGGGCTTAGGAACTGTAATCGGCATCATTGAAGACTACCACTTCCAGTCCCTGCACCTGGCCATTGAACCGCTTGCACTGGCCGCAACAGGAAGTGATGCGTTTAAATTACCACGATATGTATCCATCCGGGTAAAGCCAGGTACCGTCTCCGAAACATTGCCATTTATTGACAGGACAGTGAAGGAAATGTCTCCGCATTACCTGAACCCGGTTTCAGTTTTCAGTGACCGTGTGGAGATGATGTACCGGTCAGAGATGAAACTTGCATCTTTGTTCATTCTCTCCGCTCTCCTGGCCGTCATACTTACCTGTCTCGGACAGTACAGTCTCTCATCCTATACTACAGAGAGCCGCACCAGGGAGATGGTCATAAGGAAAGTCATGGGTGCACAACCGGCGGGAATAATCGTTCTGATCACATCCCAGACGCTGAAATGGATATTGATCTCTATCCTCTTTGCATGGCCGGTC
>CAZHTG010000006.1:58762-90612 GCA_964535795.1 uncultured Rikenella sp. | reverse complement strand
ACGCCCGCACCCAGGTAGAACTGGCACAATACCAGTACCTGCTGCCGAGGCTGACAGGCATGTGGACACACCTCGAACGACAGCGCGGAGGTATCGGGCTTCGAGGCCCGGGGGAGACGGAGATAGAGACCGACCGCCGCATCATACGTGACAAGATCTCGAAGCTGAAGGAACAGCTGAAGAAGATCGACACGCAGATGAACACACAGCGCAAGGGTCGAAGCAAGATGGTAAGGGTGGCACTGGTAGGTTATACCAACGTCGGCAAGTCGACACTGATGAACCAGATCAGCAAGTCGGAACTCTTTGCGGAGAACAAACTCTTCGCCACACTTGACACCACGGTGCGCAAGGTGGTGATAGGCAACCTGCCGTTCCTGCTTTCAGATACGGTCGGATTCATACGCAAGCTGCCCCATGACCTCGTGGAGTCGTTCAAGTCGACCCTTGATGAGGTGAGAGAGGCTGACCTGCTACTGCACGTGATAGATATATCCCACCCCGGATTCGAGGAGCAGATGACAGTTGTGAATGCCACGCTGGGCGATCTTGGTTCACAGGACAGGCCCACTATACTGGTATTTAACAAGACGGACCTGTTTTCCTTTACCGAGAAGGAGAAGGATGATCTGACTCCCGTGATGAGAGAGAACATCTCACTTGACGACCTGCGCCGAACATGGATGGCCCGCGACGGAGATCAGCGGACGGCCTTCATCTCAGCCAAAAAACGTGATAACATTGAGGAGCTGAAGCAGATGCTTTATGATGAGGTAAGGCAGATCCATGTAAAGCGTTACCCTTACAACGATTTCCTTTACGAGACGAGTTAAGCTGCTATTTAAGCAGACCTGCCGACATCAAGTACTCAGCAATCTGCACGGCGTTGGTGGCTGCGCCCTTGCGGATATTGTCGGCCACGACCCACATGTTCAGTGTCTTTTCCTGCGAGAAATCGCGCCTCAGGCGGCCCACGAAGACCTCATCACGATCATGAGCGATGATGGGCATGGGGTATACTTTTTCGGCGGGATTGTCATAGAGGATGACTCCAGGCGTATCTGAGAGGATGGCTCTTACCCTGTCGAGGTCAAATTCACGGTCAAACTCGATGTTCACCGACTCGGAGTGTCCGCCCCTGACGGGAACCCTCACAGCCGTGGCTGTGACACGTATTGACTCATCACCAAGTATCTTACGGGTCTCATTGACCAGCTTCATCTCCTCTTTCGTATAACCGTTGTCAAGGAAGAGGTCGCAGTGAGGCAGGCAGTTCAGGTCTATCGGATATGGGTAAGCCATCTCACCGCTCAGCCCGCGCCGTTCATTGTCAAGCTGTGTCACGGCTTTGACGCCGGTGCCAGTAACAGACTGGTAGGTTGAAATTACCAGTCTCCTGACTGAGTATTCCCTGTGCAGGGGTGCAATGGCCATGACCATCTGTATGGTAGAGCAGTTGGGATTGGCAATGATTTTGGTGCCGGGAGTTATTGCCGATGCGTTTATCTCGGGCACCACCAGGGGCATCTCCTTCTCCATCCTCCATGCCGACGAATTATCAATGACAATGGTGCCGTTTTCCGCGAACACCGGCGCCCACTCTTTTGACACTGCCGCTCCGGCTGAGAACAGCGCCACGTCAGGAACACCCTCCACAGCCTCCATCACGCTGACAACCCTGACGGGCTTGCCACGGAAGATCACCTCCCTGCCTTCGGAACGCTCCGAGGCTGCTGCAAAGAGCCTGTCGACGGGGAAATTCCTCTCTTCAAGAACCTTCAGCATCATCCTTCCAACCATCCCTGTGACTCCAACAACTGCAACTTTCATTTGTATGTTATTTGAAAAAAATATACGAACTTTATATAGAAAAAGTGCGACAAATTTAATTCTTTTTTAGTCCCGCTGCATGAAAAAGATTATTGTGTTGTCGTTGCTGCCTTTGTATCTGTCTGTTACGGTACAGGCACAGGGTGGCTGTGAGGGTAGCCCTGCAATGGGCACCCTGGTCATCTCCGAGATCATGGCTGATCCGGTGCCTTCGTACGGCCTGCCTGAGAAGGAGTATCTTGAGATCACGAACCGTACGGGCGACAGCCTGTTCACCGGAGGTATAATACTTATAGCCGGGCCGGATACGGCATTTCTGCCTTCGGAAAGCATCGCCCCGGGCGAGAGTGTCATCCTCTGTTCCACCGGAAACAGGTCTGTTTTCCTTCCATACGGGCGCGTAATGACCATCAAGTCATTACCGTCACTGAACAATGACGGGGAGGTTATTGCTCTTCGAGACGGCTGCGGCAGGCTCATCCATGCCGTAAGTTATTCGCCCGTGTTTCTGGGTGACGGACCGAAGTCAGATGGCGGATGGTCAGCCGAGCTGACAGACATGAGCAACCCGTTCAATGAGCCTGAAGCATGGAAGCCCTCTTCGGACCCTTCAGGCGGCACTCCCGGCAGGACCAACTCTGCGGATATTAAAACCTTTGATGCAAGCTGCCCGCAGGTCATAGCCGCTTTCCCGGAATCGCCTCTCCTGATCGCGGTACTTTTTAACGAGACCGTAATGATTGCCGGGGATGCAGGCTGGATGGCAGACGGGAGGGAGACGCTCCCTGCATTGACCGGTGACCCTGCCGACCGCAAGGTGCTGGTGCCCCTCAGGCAGGAGATAATGAATGATGCCATCATCACGCTTCTCATAGCATCGTCAGTCACGGATTTTGCAGGGAACAGGCCCTGTTCACCAGAGCTCATGACGGGCATCCCGTCTGACCCCATGCCGGGGGATATAATGTTCAACGAACTTCTGCCGGACCCGGTGGAAGGATGCAGTGAATATTTTGAGCTTTACAACAACTCAGGAAGGGTAATTGATCTGTCACGTTTATCGGCAGCCAACAGTTACAGCGCTGCCGCCTCATCATTGACGTCTGTTCCGCGTCAGCTTCTGCCGGGTGGATACGTTGCCCTCACCACCGGGAGGGAGGCGGTGCTTGATCATTTCCCCTGTGCCTCTCCGCAGGCTGTTTTTGAGGCTGACCGACTCCCGGCGCTTTATGACGACTCCGGGATGTTGTTGCTGTATGACCATGCGCTTAACGTCATTGACCGGGTAGACTATTCATCTTCAATGCATATGGTCTTCCTCTCCGGCACAGAGGGTGTTGCCCTGGAGAAGGCGTCACCCTCACTTCCGTCTGATGTGGCCGGCAGCTGGCATTCGGCCTCTGAGGCAAGCGGATGGGGCACTCCGGGTGCGCCAAACTCGGTTACTGTAATACCGGCGGATGGCGCACACGGGATGACTCTGTCATCGTCAAGGATATCCCCTGACGGTGACGGGTTCGAGGACCTGGTTTCGGTGGGGGTGTTCCCGGGAGGGGAAGTCAACGTCATCACGTTAACCGTCTTCAATGACCGGGGTTATCCTGTAAGGCGGCTGGCGGAGAGGCATGCGGCAGGTACCGGGGCACAGTTCATTTGGGACGGCACCTCTGACAACGGAGCGCGACTGCCGGCAGGGCTTTACATGATAATGGCTGAAACATACAACACAGCGGGGTCATCGCGGCGCTGGAAAGAGGTATGTGCACTGCTATACAGGTAACTGATCAGTGTGTTGCCGTACAGGTATCGGGTCAGGGAACTGACGTACGGATTACTGATCAGACTGCTGCGATGAGCTCCTTCATGATCCTGGTCATCTTCTCTTCGCTGTGTTCGGCAGCCAGCTGGACTGACTCATGTGTTGTGTATTCGATCTTCCCCTCAACACCAAGGTCGGTGATAATGCTGACAGCAAAGACCGGAATATTCATATGCCTGGCAGTGATTACCTCGGGTACGGTGGACATACCAACGGCGTCAGCGCCGATGATCCGGAAGAACCTGTACTCTGCCGGAGTCTCGAATGTCGGACCGGTGGTGGAGAGATAAACACCTTTGGTCACCCGTATGCCAAGGTCTCCGGCAATTTTCTCAGCCTTTTCGATAAGGACCGGATCATAGGGGACGCTCATGTCGGGGAATCGTGGTCCGATGCGGTCATCGTTGGGCCCTATCAGCGGGTTGGCGACGAGACAGATGTGATCATTGATTATCATGATGTCTCCTATCCTGAACGCGGGGTTAACTCCGCCGGCGGCGTTGGAGAGGAAGAGTGACCTGATACCCAGCTCCTTCATGACCCTGATGGGGAAGGTGACCTGGTCTGAGCCGTATCCTTCGTAGTAATGAAAGCGGCCCTTCATGGCAACCACCTTCTTCCCGCCGAAATCGCCATATATCAGCTTGCCGGCATGGCCCTGAACGGTTGAAAGGGGGAAGTCGGGGATATCCCTGTAAGCTAATTCGACCTGATTTTCTATTTCGGTAGTGAGACCTCCCAGTCCGGTACCCAGGACAATTCCTGCGTCAGGATCAATAAACCCCTTCGATCTCAGAAGATCAGCTGTCTTGACGATTTTTTCCAGCATATGAGTAGACTTTTGTTAAGAATTCATCTTCATTTTCAATGAATTGCACGGTCACAGGGAGATAATGGAACGACTTCCTGACGTGATCTGCAATATTAATTATTTCTTTTAACCTGACGCCATCCTTGGTGGTGGTGATTATGATTTTGTCGGGTTCCCTTATAGCATCAAAGGCCGCTGTTATCTTTTCAATGTCGGCTTCCGTGTACTGATGATGATCAGGAAATGAGAGCTGTACAACCCTGGCGGAGATGCCTGAAAGGTAGGCTGCAAGAGGCCCGGGTTCGGCAATGCCTGTCACCAGCAGCACTGTTATTCCGGCAGTGATCCCTCGCATGGGAGTGCCGAAGAACAGGGGCACAGGCTTTTCATAGGCGAGGGTGGTGAACCATATGCTCTGCCTGGCGCCAGCTTCACGCAGTTCACTCCTGACCGACTCCATCTCGCCCTGGGTGATTCCGGGCGGAGATTTTGAAACGATTATCATATCAGCCCTTCTGATGCCAGCGAGGCTCTCGCGAAGCCTTCCGAGCGGCAGCAGCCGGTCACGGGTCATCAGCCGGTTCCAGTCTGTAAGCAGGATATTCAGACCTGCCTTCAGTGTCCTGTGCTGGAAACCGTCGTCGAGAATGACAGCTTCCACAGAGGGGAAGGTGCGCATTATCTCAGTGACCCCGTTAACCCTGTCGCGGTCTACGAAGACCCGGGCTTGCCTGAGGCTGCGTGCCATCAGCAGCGGTTCGTCCCCGGCATCGCTGACCCTGTCGGCGCCTGTTACCGCCCTGAACCCTTTGCTTTTACGGAGGTACCCCCGGCTGAGCACGGCCACCTCCATCACGGCTGAAAGCTTATCGGCCAGGTATATCACATGAGGTGTTTTGCCTGTGCCTCCTGCTGTGATGTTACCAACACAAATAACGGGAAATCTGAATATCCGGCTCTTTAATATTCCTGCATCAAAGAGCCGGTTCCTTGCAGTCACTGCCAGTCCGTACAGCCGGGCAGCGATCCAGAGCAGCAGCTTCCCCGGCATGATCATCTTAACGTATCTCGAGGTAATAGGGCATTGCGGCCAGGATGCCTCCGGAAGATATAATCTCCTTAAGGTCGAAATAGTAACGTGATATCTCGCCCAGCTCGTTGCGGATGGCTTTGGCCCTCATCTCTTCCGTCATCTGCTTCAGCAGTTTTGTATAGAAGTCGACTGCTTCAGGTTTCTCAATGATGCGGTACTCTTCCAGTCCGGCGAGAGCGGCCGCTTCCCTGACGGCGTCATTGAGGCCTCCGAAGGTGTCAACCAGTCCCAGTCCGGCCGCGTCTGACCCGCTCCATACGCGTCCCTGGCCGATGCTGTCAACAGCCGTCTGCCTCATCCCTCTTCCGGCTGCCACGAGCCCGGTAAAATTGCTGTATGTACGTTCGATATTCGCCTGCATGGTCTCTCTCTCAAAAGCGTTCAGCGGCCTGGTGAATGATGGAAAGTCGGAATGAGCATTGGTGCGGACAATGTCCGAGCCAATCCCCAGTTTCTTGTCGAGCAGGATGGCTGCATTGGGTATCAGTCCGAATACGCCGATTGACCCCGTCACGGTGACCGGGGAGGCGATAATCTTTCCGGCCGGGGCCGAGATGTAGTATCCTCCGCTGGCGGCGTAGTTGCCCATGGAGACTACAACAGGCTTAACCCTGGCGGTGAGATCGACCTCTCGCCATATCATGTCAGAAGCGATGACGCTGCCTCCGCGTGAATTGACCCTGAAGACAACGGCCTTGACCGTTGTGTCAAGCCGCAGCTTGCGTATCTCGGCAGCATATCTGCTTCCTCCTATATTGGTGTCGTCGCCCTCGCCATTGACAATGCTGCCTTCGGCGAAGAGCACGGCTATCTTTGACCTGGATGTTTTGGGGCCTTCCTTCGCAGGCACCTTTGAGTACTTCGACATTGAGACGAAGTTGATTTTCTTTCCCTCTTCAATGTCTGCCGCCCTGCGTATGGTGTCTTCGAGCTGGTCACGGTAGAGCGGGCCGTCGATCAGGCCTGCCGCGGTCATCAACTCCGGAACGTATCCTGCCAGTGAGTCAGCCAGACTCATCACCCTTTCAGCCGGGACGCCCCTGGCTTCCGAAATGACACCGACCACATGTTTCCATATTGAGCCCATGTATGCGGAGATCTGAAGGCGATTCTCATCGCTCAGTTTGTCAAGCATGTAAGGTTCCACCGCTCCCTTGAACTTACCGTGGCGGATGACCTGCACCTCGACACCCAGCTTCTCGAGAGCATCCTTATAGAAGGTCACTTCCGCTGCCAGTCCCTTGAAGTCGAGCATGGCAGCAGGATTGACCCATATTGCATTGGAAGCCGTGGAGATGAAATAGCTCTCCTGCATCATTATATAGTCAGCGTAGGAGTATATGAATTTGCCGCTCTTTTTGAATTCTTCAAGGGCAATGCGCAGCTCGTCTGCTGTCGCCCATCCTGAGGGCATAGTGCCGGTTTCTATGAGTATGCCGCTTACATTTTCATCTTCGGCTGCCTTCCGAAGATTCTTCAGCAGGTCGTTCAGCCCCGGTGTATGGGTGAATGACATCATGAAGGGGTCGAACATGGAAAGGGGGTTGCTCTGGGTGCGGTCAGTGATCATCGCACCCGTTTTTATTACAAGTACGCTCTTTTCAGGAATGGCTACCGCCTTTTTGCCTGCCGCAGCCATGCCGGAGACCACCGAGAGCATTATGACAAAAAAGAGAATACCGGTTATTATCATTCCCGCTATGACCGCGAGAAGCATCTTAAGGAATGTTTTCATTTATGTGCTGTTTATTCAGGGGGCCAAATTATAAAAAAAACAGGCATCTTTACATGGCTAAACCGCTTGAGATGAAATTATCAGACCGTTCGAGGGTCATTGCCGGACTCGGGAGCAATCTCGGAGACAGGTTTGCCGCCCTGGCGCGCGCCCTGGAGATGATCAGGGATGAGGCAGGGGAGCTCGTCGCCCTGTCATCGGTATGGGAGAGTGAGCCCTGGGGTTTTGATGCCGACGATCAGTTCCTGAACATGGTGGTGGTGATTGAGACTGCGAAGCAGCCTCGGCAGCTGATGCAGCTCTTCAGGTCGATTGAGGGTCGCATGGGGCGACGGCGCAGCGGAGGAGGGAGGTATGAGTCGCGCGTCATCGATCTGGATATACTCCTCTGGGATGATCGAGTCATCTCCTCTCCCGGTCTTGAGGTACCTCATCCGAAGATAGCTGACAGGCGGTTTGTGCTGGAGCCGTTGCACGAGGTTGCCCCTGATGCAGTTCATCCTGTTACGGGACTTACCGTTAAGGAGATGCTTCAGATGTGCGAAGACAGGTCTGAGGTGAGGCTTGCCGCCAGGCAGTTTTAGATGGCCCCGTTGTCGGCGAAGCTGTAATATTCCTTTCCTGCTATGATGAGATGATCAAGCAGCTGTATATCCATCAGTGCTCCTGCCTCTTTTATTTTCTGTGTGATGCGTATGTCTGAGTCGCTCGGGCTGTTGTTGCCCGAGGGGTGGTTATGGCAGATGACCAACCCTGATGCCAGAGATTCGATTGCCTTTTTCATCACAATGCGAACGTCTGTGACAGTGCCTGAAACACCGCCCTGGCTTATCTTCATACGGCCGGTGACGCGGTTTGCCCTGTTGAGGAAGAGTATCCAGAACTCCTCATGCGGGAGGTCTTCCATGAGAGGGCTGAAGATATTGAAGACGTCGGCCGAGGAGCGTATCTGGGGGTTGTCAGACGCTTCGGCCAGCTTGCGTCGCCGGCCCAGCTCCAGGGCGGCAGCTATGGTGACAGCCTTTGCCTCTCCGAAGCCTCTGATTTTCCTTATCTCGCCGGCGCTGAGTTTCCCCAGGTCGCCGAGTGAGTTGCCGGCCAGGGCCAGCAGTTCGCGTGCCAGGTCCAGGGCAGAATGGTTCCTGGTGCCTGATCCGATGAGAATGGCTAAAAGCTCAGCATCGCTGAGACTTGACGGGCCCTTGTTCCAGAGCCGCTCACGGGGCCTGTCCTCGACAGCCCAGTCTGTGATTTTCATTGACATGCAGCAAAACGTATTATCCCACTGCAATATAAAAAAAACAGCCGTCACATGAAAGCGACGGCTGCGAAATATTTATAAGCCGGAAATTACTTCAGGCTCTGTGCATGCTTTATAATGGAAGACTTAAGGTTTGCAGCCTTGTTCTTATGGATCACATTCTTTTTTGCCAGCTTGTCGAGAACGGCATTCAGCTCAGGGAGCATCTTGTCAGCCTCAGCCTTTTCGGTGGTCTTGCGCATCTTCTTGAGAGCGTTGCGCATGGTACGTGCATAGTACTTGTTGTCCTCTTTCCTTGCCTCAGCCTGTCTGTTTGCCTTAAGTGCCGACTTGTGATTAGCCATAATTTCAGTTTATTGTATTATTTGTAGTCCATAGGGGAATCGAACCCCTGTTACCAGGATGAAAACCTGACGTCCTAACCACTAGACGAATGGACCTTAAAGAACTTAAAAAAGCGGATGCAAAGGTGGCATCTTTTTTTTTAACTGCAAAATATTTTGCAAAAAAATAGTTCTATCCCCGGATCGGCCAATGCAAGGGCGTTCAGATGTGCTCTAGAAGATGTACCTTGCCGAGAAGCCTCCGTTCCAGTAATACCATCCCGGTCCGCTTGTGAGCTGGAAGCTGGGTCCGAAACCGAGGGAAAAGTTAAGTGGTATGTCATCAAGAGTATATTCCAGTCCTATGATGCCGTCGACACCAAGCAGGATGCCTGTGCTGTAATAATCCTTCCAGTAATTGTTCCAGAAACCGATATGGGCACCGGGGCCGATGAACCAGTCGAGGTTCGGGGTCCAGTCTGTCGGTTTCTGCCACTGGTAGAAGCCTGTGATGGCGAAGTTATGTCCCCAGTAGCCTGTGCCTGCAATCAGTTCAATGGCATTGGTGCTGTTAATGAATGTCTTGAAGGTTATGCCGGAAGGATCACCGCCCCTGAGTCCTATGGCTGATTTGTAGCTCTGAGCCTGGGCGCCGATAGTAAGGGCGACCAGTAATAACATGATTGTCAGTGTTCTTTTCATCATACTCTGTTTTATGTAATTGATATTTGCATGCAAATTTACAAATATCTAACAGAACTCAGTGATTTTTGTTTACTTGAAGAGCAACAAACTGAAGGCCATGATGGCCATGCCAGAGACGAGTCCGTATATTGAAAGGTGGTGTTCTCCGTATTTCTCTGCTGCCGGAAGGAGCTCATCGAGGGAGATGAAAACCATGATTCCCGCAACGAATGCAAACAGGATTCCCATTAGTGTATCGGTCATCAGTGGAAGCAGCAGGAGATACCCGACCAGCGCACCCACCGGTTCGGCGATGCCGCTGAGGAAAGAGAGCCTGAAGGCTTTCCTCTTGCTGCCTGTTGCATAGTAGATGGGTACGGAAACGGCTATCCCTTCCGGAATGTTGTGTATTGCCACGGCCACAGCAATGGCGATACCAATCTTCGGGTCGGAGAGTGCTGCAGTGAATGTTGCCAGTCCTTCAGGGAAGTTATGGATTCCTATCGCAAGTGCAGTCATTCCGCCCATACGCAGTAGCCTGCCGCTTTTTTCCTCCTCTTCACCTCCCTCAATCTTCCTGGCCTCATGAGGGTTTTCCTGCGAAGGGATCAGCCTGTCGATTATGGCTATCAGGGCTACGCCTCCGAAGAATGCCAGCACGGCCACCCACCATCCCTGGCGCATTCCCATTGCCTCTGTCAGCACCTCACGTCCCTTGACGAATATCTCTACAAAAGCCACATAGATCATGACTCCGGCAGAGAAGCCGAGGCTTACGGTCAGGAATTTCGTATTGGTTCTTTTGGCGAAGAAGGCTATGGCGCTCCCCACGCCGGTAGAAAGGCCGGCAAAAAGTGTCAGCAGAAATGCGAACAGAACTGTCTGGAAATCGGGATTCATTATGCCTGTCTCTATTTGACTACCCGCAAAAATACCAAAATTGCCTATCTTGCGTCCGGTAATTGGGTTTAAAAATGAAATTATCTATTTTCAATATAACGAATTTCAGGGTTGACGGCGGCGCGATGTTCGGTGTCATCCCGAAAGCCTTATGGAGCAGGCAGTTGCAGTGGGATGAAAACAACACCATTGTACTCTCACTGCGTTCTCTCGTGATTGAGACTGACGGAAGGATCATACTTGTTGATACGGGCTGGGGCGACAAGCAGGATGAAAAGTTCTTCCGGCATGCTTACCTCCATGGCGGTTCCGGCCTTGTCGGAGGACTGGCGGAATGCGGATACAGGCCTGAAGATATAACTGATGTCATCATCACCCATCTTCATGCCGACCATTGCGGAGGCTGTTTTGCAAATGCCCCCGGAGGGGGTGTTGCAGCGGTCTTCCCGAATGCAAAGTATCATATCAGCCGCGAGCAGTGGGAATGGGCCAATGATTCGAACCTCCGCGAGGAAGATGCTTTCCTTCCGGGGAATATTAAACCCTTTGGCGAGAGCGGCAGGCTGAACCTGATTGAAGAAGGCGGCGAGCTCTGTCCGGGGGTGGTGCTGAGGCTCTGTTATGGCCATACACCGGGACTGATTATCCCGGTAATAGGGTACAATGGCCGCAGCTTCATTTATGCAGGCGACCTTATGCCAACGACAGCCCATATACCCCTCCTGTGGAACATGGCTTATGACCTGCTTCCCCTGGTGACTATTGCCGAGAAGCAGGAGATACTTGAAGAAGGGCTTCGTAACGAGCATATTCTGATATTCCAGCATGATCCGCAGACGGAATGCTGTGCTCTTACCGAGACGCCGAAGGGTATACGGGCCGGGGTGAAGGGCCTGTTATCGGAATTCCTTTAGGTTTTTCAAAGTTCTTTTGAAGATGAGGATCCCCTTATGACCAGTTCAGAGGTGATAATCCTGTTTTGAACGGGGGTTCTGGGGTTTTCTATCCGGTCCAGAAGAAGCCTGGCCGCCATTTGTCCCATCTCATAGCCCTTCTGGTCCACCGAGGTCAGTCCCGGGTCAGTGAGGGTGGCTATCTGGCTGTTGGTAAAGCCTACGACGGCAATATCATCGGGTATCTTCAGCCCGTGCCTTTTGATGATCATAAGGGCCTGTGCCGCAGTCAGGTCATTTACGGCGAAGATTGCGTCGGGGCGGGGCTGACGCATCAGCAACCGGGGCACCAGTTTTTCGGCACTCTCGATATCATCGCATTTGACTATGTCATCTTCCGTGGGTGTCAGGCGGTACTCCTTCATGGCCTTCAGATATCCGTTGAGCCTGTTGCGCGCTATGGCCAGCTGAGGCGGCCCGGAGAGATGAATGATGCGTTTCTTGCCCATCCTGAGAAGATGGTTAACAGCCTTGTATGCGCCCGTCTCATCGTCAATGACAACACTGTCAGTCTTGAGCTCATCGGTGGCCCGGTCGAAAAAGACAAGGGGGATGTTCTTGTCGAGGATGTTCCGGTAATGGCTGAAATCAGTTGTGCTCTTGGCCAGCGAGGCAAGTATGCCGTCGACACGGCTCGCCAGGAGTGTCCGGATGTTCTTTACCTCGTGTTCCCACCTCTCGTTGCTCTGGCAGAGAATCATATTGTAGTCTCGCTGGTACACCACATCCTCAATGCCGCTGATGACGGTTGAAAAGAAGTAGTGTACGACATCAGGGATGATCACGCCGATGGTCTTTGACGATCCGCTTTTCAGGCTCAGGGCTATCGGATTAGGCCTGTAGTTCCACCTCTCGGCGAGTTCATTGACTGCATCACGGGTGGCCTGGCTGATGTCAGGGTGGTCCTTGAGCGCTCTCGAGACTGTCGAGGGAGAAATGCCAAGTTCGCGCGCGATATCCTTAATTGTAATATTTTCTCTGCCCATCGGGGGAAGGCTCATATCGGTAAAGATAATAATAAATTCATTTTTTCAGATGGCCTGACGATTAGCAAAACCTCAATTCAAACGTTTGCGGTAACGATTGCGGAAAAAAGCTGAAAAAGAGTTGGTTAACTCTGAAAAAAGAGCGAATTTTATCATCCCAAATCTGATTGAATCAAATTATCAATAATAACCATTCTGTAAACTGCAATTAAACTAATCTATTTATGGAGAAACTAACTGGAAAACGGCTCTTCATGCTGACCTTCGGCATAATGATGAGTCTTGTTGCCTTAGGGCAACAGGTAAGAGTGTCAGGGACAGTTTCCGATGCTGCCGACAGACAGACACTTCCCGGAGTGAATGTCGTTGTCAGGGGCACGCTGACGGGAACCATTACCGGCACAGACGGAGAATACTCCCTTATGGCACAGCCCGGGGATGTTCTCGTTTTCACTTTTATCGGCTATCTGCCGCAGGAGGTGACCGTTGGTAACGAGACGGTGATCAATGTGGCACTGCGTACAGATGTACAGGCCCTCGACGAGGTGGTTGTCATCGGTTATGGTACCGTCAAGAAGAGTGATGCAACGGGGTCCGTGGCGGCTGTAAGCTCCAAGGACTTCAATAAGGGAGCCATAACGTCGGCACAGGACCTGCTTGTAGGCAAGAGTGCCGGTGTTGTCATAACGACTTCCGGTGGAGCACCCGGCAGCGGTTCAACAATACGTGTCCGCGGCGGTTCCTCACTGAACGCATCCAATGATCCCCTGATCATCATCGACGGTGTTCCCATTGACAACAACAACATATCAGGGAGTTCGAACCTGCTGTCGTTTGTAAACCCCAACGACATTGAGACTTTCACCGTTCTCAAGGATGCCTCCGCAACAGCCATTTACGGATCAAGGGCATCGAACGGCGTCATTCTCATCACAACCAAGAAGGGAACGTTAGGCAGCCCGATGACCGTCTCCTATGACGGCAACATCTCTGTTGCCAATGCCATAGCTTTTGTTGATGTATTTTCGGGTGACGAGATAAGAGATCTTGCCCTTTCCAGGGTAAGCCTGTTCGGGGTCGATAACCTGGCTCTGCTGGGGACCCAGAACACCAACTGGCAGAAGGAGATCTTCCGCACTGCCCTGTCGCATGACCATAACCTGAGCCTGTCAGGATCAGTCAAAACCCTGCCTTACCGTCTTTCGATCGGTTACACTGATCAGAACGGTATCCTGAAGAACACCGACATGCAGCGTTTCACAGGTTCATTGAATCTCAACCCGACATTCTTCAATGATGCCCTTAAGGTCAACATGAACCTGAAAGGAATGAACACTCACCACAATTACGGCAGTACGGGAGCCATCGGTTCAGCAGTGAACATGGATCCCACGCAGGTGGTTAAAGACGGCAACGCTGCCTCAGATGGTTACTTCCAGTGGGCAAACTACGGTGCGAACCTTGGAACACCCAACCCTGTGGAGCAGGCTCTCGAGGCTGACAACAGGTCGGTGGTAAACAGGTTAATAGGCAACATCCAGCTTGACTATTCACTGTTCTTCCTTCCCGAGCTGAGGGCAAACCTCAACCTGGCAACTGATTATGCCGAGAGTGTAGGGCATAACAACCGTCCAAAGACATCACCCTCGGTTCTCACGGCCCCGCTATACGGAAGACTTTCCGATTACAGCGGCACCAACTATAACAACCTGCTCGATTTCTACCTGAACTACAACAAGGAGATCGGCAGTATCCAGAGTGTTATTGACGTGACTGCAGGTTACTCATGGCAGCACTTCAAGAGGGAAGGCGAGAGCTACACCCGGGGAAGGGTTGATGCTGAGCATCCGCTCTACCAGAAGTCTGACAGCTCATCTTTCATTACCGAGAACTACCTTGTTTCCTTCTTCGGCCGTGTCAACTACAGCCTGATGGACAGGTATCTTGTCACCGTCACTCTCCGTGAAGACGGCTCATCACGTTTCGCAGAGGACAACCGCTGGGGAACCTTCCCGTCAGTTGCACTTGCATGGAAGATAAAGGATGAATCATTCCTAAGAAATGTCAAGGGTGTGACTGACCTCAAGCTCAGGCTTGGATGGGGTATCACGGGGCAGCAGGATATAGGTAATGATTACCCGGCACAGGCCCTGTATCGGGAAGCATCGGAAGGCTCCTATTATCCGATCGGGGGTGTGTTTCTACCGACCCTTCGTCCGGATGCCTATGACCCTGACATCAAATGGGAGGAGACCACTACCATGAATATTGGTTTGGACTTCGGGTTCCTTAATGACAGGATCACCGGCTCACTGGACCTCTACAACAGGGTCACCAATGACCTTCTGAACTCGGTTACAGTATCAAGCGGAAGCAACTTCTCCAACAGGCTGCTTACCAATGTCGGCAGTCTCGAGAACAACGGTCTGGAATTATCGCTGAATGTCATTCCGGTATCAAAGAATGACATTACTCTTACGGTCGGGTTCAACGCCACCTATAATAAGAATGAGATCACCAAGCTTCTGCTTACCGATGATCCTGATTATATCGGAATTCTTTACGGTGATGCTTTCACAGGCCAGAAACAGGTGACCAGGGTTGGCTATCCGGCCTACTCATACTTTATCAACAGGCAGGTGTATGATGCAAGCGGCAAGCCCATTGAAGGACTTTATGTTGACGAATCAGGTGAAGGTGGCGTTGTCAACGGAGACAATGCAGACAAATACATCTATCACAACCCGGTTCCTGACTACCTGCTCGGTCTTTCTGCAAGGTTCGAATATAAAAAGTTTGATCTTTCGGCCTCCGCAAGGGCAAGCATAGGCAACTATGTTTACAACCAGGTGGCTGCCGGAGCATCATATGACCAGATGCAGCAGATAGGATACTGGAAGAACTTCACCAGGGCACTCGCCGAGACCAACTTTGTAAAGCGTCAGTTCACCAGCGACTATTTTGTTGAGAATGCATCTTTCCTGAAGCTTGACAACGTAAGTGCAGGCTACAGGTTTGACAATCTCTTCGGCTCTGTAGGTGCACGCGTGAGCTTCACCGTTCAGAATGCACTGATAGTTACGAAGTACAGCGGACTTGATCCGGAGGTCAACGGCGGCATAGACAACAACTTCTACCCCAGGCCCCGTACATTCATGCTTGGCATAGGGCTTACCTACTAATGATAAAAATCGATAAGCAGATATGAATAAGAAAATTGCAATATTCGGAATTATACTTTCAGCGCTGGTGATCTCATCATGCGTGAAAGATCTGGATGTCACCCCGCAGGACCCGACAAAGATCCTTGCCGGTAACCTGGGTGATGATCCCATATACATGCAACAGGCCCTTGGTAAAATCTATGCCAGTTTCATTATCTCAGGCCAGGGTGCCAACGGAGGCGATGACATTGCTGCTTCTGACGGCAACTTCTTTACCACCATGAGGGCACTCTGGAATCTCCAGGAGATTACTACGGATGAGGCTATATGTGCATGGGGCGATGTTGGTATCGCCGACCTCAACACCCAGACATGGAGCCCGAGCAACCCGTTCCTTACCGCTCTCTATCAGCGTCTGGCGCTCAGCGTCACCTACGCGAATGACTTCATTAAGAATGCAGAAGGCAATACCTCACCGGACGTTCAAAGGTATGTTGCCGAGGCACGGTTTCTCAGGGCACTGGCTTACTCATGGGCAATCGACCTCTTCGGTCAGTTCCCGCTGACAACTGAGGCTGACGGTGTAGGTAAGTTCTTCCCCGAGATCGGCACCAGGACTGAGATTTTCAATTACATTGAGTCTGAACTCAAGGATATTGAGACCAAGCTCGGAGCCCCGAAGTATTCCTATCCGCAGGCTGACCAGGCTGCAGCATGGATGCTTCTTGCAAGGCTCTATCTCAATGCCGAGGTATACACGGGCACAGCCCGCTGGAATGACTGCAAGACCTATTGCGACAAGGTTATCACCGGCGGACAGTATTCGCTGGCTACCAACTACAGGCAGAACTTCAGCGCTGACAATGACGGAAACCACAATCCCGAAATGATCTTTGCCTGGGAACAGGACGGTGTCAATACCCAGGGATACGTGGGCACCACTTTCATCATCGAATCATCAAGTGATGCAGTTTATATCAGGGCTGAGGATTTCCACGGACTTACATCGAACACCAACTGGAACGGCAACCGTGCCAGGGTACAGTTCATGGATGTCATTGTAGATACCCTGGCCACTTACGGGAATGTACCCGTACCGTTGACGGATCCGACCTTTGCCCAGAGTAAAGACAAGCGTGTCTTCCTGAAGATGAAGAAGGCAATGAATATTCCGAGCGCATCTTCAAGCGGTGATTACGGCATTGGGGTATACAAATTCACTGCTCGCAATGCTGACGGCTCCAGGCCGGCAAATTACAACACGGCATTTGCCTGCACCGACTTTCCTGTATTCCGTCTTGCCGACGCCTATTTGATGAGGGCTGAGTCGCTCTTCAGACTGGGTGGAGCAACCAATGTTGAAGCTGCAGTGGCAGACATCAATAAGATCAGGGAGCGCGCCTATGGTAATACGAGCGGCAATATCACTTCCACTGATCTGGACCTTGATTTCCTGATTGACGAACGCGGACGGGAGTTTTACTATGAGGCACAGAGGCGTACTGACCTCGTGCGCTTCGGCAAATTCACCGGCGGTGCATACCTGTGGCAGTGGAAGGGCGGAGCCTTTGCCGGTGCCAGCACTTCGGACCACCTCGATCTATTTCCGATTCCCGGTGACGAACTGTCAGCCAACCCGAATTATAACGGGCTGAATAACCCCGGTTATTAATCTTTAAACAGAAGAGAAATGAAGAAGAATTTATTAATATATCTGACATTTATCGTATTGGCAGTCTTTCTTGCAGGCTGTGAGAAAGACGGTGAGATGATCACCATGCTGTCCAATCCGGTAGCTCCGACGCTAACCACCCTTCCCGATCTTACCCTTCAGAGGACCAACGGCAACGGAGTGCTTGAGTTCGTCGGCACTCCTGTTGATCCGGGATTTGTAGCTTCAGCAACCTATTATCTTGAGGCATGTGCCGCAGGAACTGCCTTTGCTGATCCGATAACCATATGGTCCGGTGTGCAGGACAAGTCGATGAAGATCACCGTGAGTGATCTCAACGGGATCCTGCTGAAGAAGTTTCCGGCTGAAGCAGCCACACCTCTTGATTTCCGTGTCAGGGCAGTACTGGTTGTGGATGCAGGCACCGGAGCTCCCGGTACCAGCAGCAACCCGTTCTCCTATGCATCGGCATTGAAGAATGCCAGCGTGACACTCTACGGTCTTCCGCGTCTTGACCTGATTGATTCAGGCCGTGACCAGAAGATCGAATCAGCTCTCGGTGACGGTAAATATACCGGTCTGGTAAAGCTTGACATTACAAAACCGTTCAAACTGAATGACCCTGATGCCTCAATCACTTACGGTGGCACGGCAGGCGTTCTCGCAGTAAACGGTCCGGCAATTATTCCTTCAACAGCCGGATGGAACAGGCTTAACGTTGATGTCAATGCACTGACCTTTGACATGTCTGAATACAGGATTGGACTGGTCGGTTCGGCTACGCCAAACGGATGGGATTCCCCTGACCAGCCAATGGAATACGATCCTGCAACCGGCACATGGTCAATTACCGTTACCCTTGTTGAGGGTGAGATGAAATTCAGGCTTAACAATGCATGGGCATGGAACCTGGGCTATCGCCCCGGAGGCACCAATCTGGGTGATCTTTTCCATAACGGTGATAACATAAAGGTTACGCCTGGCAACTATACGATTACGCTGACCATAACACAGGCAAGCGGTCCGAATGAAGCCGGTTCATGCACGATAGTCAAAAACAACTAGTACCGGGTAAAACAGAAAGATTTATGAAGATGAAATCAATATTCAGAATTATGATGCTCCCGGTAGCAGCGGCGATTCTTATTGCCGGCTGCACGAAGGAGACATCCGAGATCAGACTCGACCCCAAGCTCGGGACGACCAAAGTCTTTAACGTAACTTCCAATGCAGCCACTGTTGTGGGATTTGTTGTGGCTGAGGGTGACGGCTTCACCGAAAAGGGAGTCTGCTATGATCAGGCCCCCAATCCTACGATAGCCAAGTCGAAGGCTGTTTTCACCGGGGTTTCCGCATCGGCTGCCTATAATGTTCCGCTTACAGGACTGGCATTTGCGAAGACCTATTATGCACGTGCCTATGCCACCGGTACAGCAGGTACTGTTTACGGTGAGGAACTCACATTTACCACCCTGCCCATCCTGGCAACGGTTACAACCGCAGATGCCACAGATGTGGAAGGTACAACGGCTACAACCGGAGGCGAAGTAACTGCTGACGGAGGAGCGACTGTCACTGCCCGTGGTGTATGCTATGGATTAACACCCAATCCGACAATTGCAGGCAGCAAGACCACTGACGGTACGGGCACCGGAGCGTTTGTAAGCAACCTTACTGGTTTGAGAGGCCTTACAAAATACTACGTGCGTGCCTATGCAACCAACAGTGTCGGGACAACATACGGCCCGGAGATTTCATTTACTACACTTGTCAGTGTTCGTGAATGGTATGTACCCGGTGATTATGTTGAGGCAAGTTATCCCGGCTCCGGTCTGGCCAACTGGTCGCCTGACAAGTCGCCGATGGTCAAGAGCAACGAGGCCAATCCCAATAATGTGGAGGGTTACGTCTATATGGCAAATGCTTCCAATAACTGGAAGTTTGCCTCCAAACCTAACTGGGACGGGCCGAATTACGGAGCCGGCGCCACTGCCGGAACTCTTTCCGAAACGGGTGACAACATCAATCTTCCCGCAGGCTATTACAAGCTGAATGTAAATGCCGGAGTTGACCCCATGACTTACACTGCAGTTGCAACCAGCTGGGGTATAATTGGCGGTCTGACCGGATGGAGTTCTCAGATAGCTCTGACCTATGATCCTGCCGTAAGGGTATGGAAGGGCGGCATTCATCTGCCGGCCGGTCCGTGGAAGTTCAGGGCCAATGACAACTGGGATTACAACTACGGAGCACCTGCCGGAAGCCTAAATCTTGTTGCCGGTGGTGACAATATTGAGACAACCGTGGAGGATGACTATGCCATCACTCTTGACCTCAGCACTCCTCTGGCGTACAAATACCGTGCAGACAGGTGGGGCATAATAGGCAGCGCTACTGCTGATGGCTGGAGTTCAGACCAGAACATGTCATGGAATGCCGTCGGCGGAGTTTTCACTGCTACTATTAATCTTGTGGCAGGGGAAATCAAGTTCAGGGCCAATGACGACTGGGGTTACAACCTTGGCGGAAGCCTGACCGGACTTACCGAGGGCGGCGACAATATTGCGGTTGCCGAAGCAGGTAATTATACCATCACGCTGAATCCCTGGTCGAAGGTGGCAACCGTAACCAAAAACTAAAGCGGAACAACCCCCAGTGTTACGGCAGTGGCCGTAGCGTTCTTTAAAATCAAAAACCTCTTCCTGTCAAAGAAGAGGTTTTTGATTATATTTAACGGATAATCAATACGCTAACGCGAAATGATGAGAGCAAGCACAGCAATCCTTATACTTACCCTGACAGCCTGGGGTTTGACTTCAAATGCACAGGTCATTGTTACCGATCCGGTATTTCCTGTATCGTCAGGACCGGTTGTCATTACCTTCAATGCCGACAAGGGCGACATGGGACTTAAGGATTACACGGGTGATGACGTTTACGCACATACCGGGGTTATAACAAATCTGAGCACTGGACAATCAGACTGGAAATATGTCATTGCCGGCTGGTCAACCAACCTGCCAAAAGCAAAACTGACGAAAGCTTCTGCGAATGTATATACCCTTACTATCTCTCCTTCAATACGGGAATTCTACGGAGTACCGGCAGGTGAACAGATTCAGAAGCTTGCTTTTGTCTTCCGAAATTCTGATGGCTCGCGTACCGGTCGTGATGTCGGAGGTGCAGATATCTTCTACAACGTAAGTGAGGAGGCTGCCTTCGAGCTCCTGCTTTCACAACCTGACAGCTACACCTCACTGGCTGATCCGGGTGAGCAGATAGCAGTGCTGGCCTCTGCCTCGGTTTGTGACTCTATAATACTTCTGCAAAATGACGTCAGGCTGAAAAAGGTTACTGAAACCACCCTATCGCACACTCTCACCGCAGCGGGTTCCGGACTCTTCAAGCTGCAGGTGAAAGCTTGGCATAGCAACGTCTTGAAGTCAGACTCGGCCTATTACTTTATCCGTACGGCGACGGTTACCGAGCCGGTACCGGCAGGACTGAAGCCGGGAGTGAATGTCACCGGAGACAACACCGCGGCTCTCCTTTTATATGCACCGTATAAGGATAATGTCTTTGTACTGGGCGACTTCAATGACTGGGTCTACAGCCCGGAGGGATTCATGAAGCGAAGTCCTGACGGTAACTGGTACTGGCTGGAGGTGTCGGGACTCGATCCTGCAGAGGAGTACGCTTTTCAATATATGATAGATGAGACGATACGGATACCTGATCCCTATGCAACAAAGATCCTCGATCCGTGGAACGATAAATACATTGACGCATCGACCTACCCCGGCCTGAAGCCATACCCGGCGGGACTGGCAGATGGCCTTGCTTCAGTCTTGCAGACACGGCCGCCTCAATACGTATGGAAAAATAACAGTTTCACGCCTCCCGCAAAGGATGACCTTGTCATTTACGAGATGCTGGTGCGTGATTTCGTGGAAAAGCATGACTTCAAAACTATCCGCGACTCCCTTGATTATTTCACGAGACTTGGAGTGAATGCCATCGAGCTGATGCCGGTAAATGAATTCGAGGGCAACAGCAGCTGGGGCTACAACCCTTCGATGTATTTTGCCGTTGACAAGTATTACGGCCCGGCAAATGATCTGAAGGAGCTGATAGACTCATGCCACAGCCGTGGAATAGCGGTTATTCTTGATGTGGTTCTCAACCATGCATACGGAAGCAACCCGCTGGTCAGGATGTACTGGAACAGCACCACCAGCCAGCCGGCAGCCAACAATCCGTGGTTCAACGTCACATCACCAAACACCGCCTACAGCTGGGGCAATGACTTCAACCATGCAAGCACGCAGACAAAGGCGTTCGTCGACAGCGTCTGCCACTATTGGATTAACGAATTCAAAGCAGACGGCTTCAGGTTCGACTTTACCAAGGGCTTTACCAATACAGGCGGCGACGGATGGGCCTATGATGCCTCGAGGATTGAAATCCTGAACAGGATGGGAAACAAGATCTGGTCTTACAAGCCTGATGCTATTCTGATCCTTGAACATTTTACAGACAACAACGAGGAGAAGGCGCTGGCGGCAAGCGGATTCCTCCTGTGGGGCAGTACCAAGAACCGTTATCAGGCTGCTTCGACAAGCCAGAGCACATGGAACATGTCTATCGCTGAAGCCTCATGGAAAAACCGCGGATGGAGTGTCCCGGGCATTGTCGATTACATGGAGAGCCATGACGAGGAGAGGATCATGTACCTTAACCTGAATAACGGAGAAGCGGTAGGTGGGTACAACATCAGGGACCTTGACATTGCCCTGAAGAGGATCAAGCTGACGGCAACATTCTTCATGCTGATACCCGGCCCGAAGATGCTATGGCAGTTCCAGGAGGTGGGGTATGACTATCCGAAGAACTACAATAATGACCCGCTGGGACCGAAACCAGTAAGGTGGGATTATTATACTGTTGCCGGGAGGCGGAATCTGTATGATAATTTTTCTGCCCTCGCAGAGCTGAAGAAGAGTCAACCGGCATTTAAATCGGACAATTTCAGTATTTATGAGTCGGGCGAAACGAAAAGGCTGAACATTCAGCATTCTGACATGGACGTGGTGGTATTAGGGAATTTCGACCTCTTCCCGCGTGAGATTGCGCCCAATTTCACCCGCACCGGTACGTGGTACGAGTTTTTCAGGGGGACTGCCATGGATGTAAGCGCCTCCAATCAGAATACCCCCATATCTCTGTTGCAGGGCGAGTACAGGTTATACACTTCGAAGCAGGTAAACCGGCCATCCTTTCTGTCAGGCATAGAGAGACCGGTTGAGGATCCGGGCAACGTGGAACTTTTGTTTGAGGTCTATCCGAATCCTTTTTCAGAGGAGGCGGTAATCATGTTCACAGGCGATAATGAGTACCAGCCTCACACCGTTGAGCTTTTCTCGACTGACGGCGGCCGTGTGCGGATCATTGCAGTACCGGCGGGCATCAGTGAGATGACAATGGAAGGCACCGGACTGGCACCGGGAATTTATTACCTGAAGGTAACCTCGGGGAGGAAATCGTCGGTCAGGAAAGTGGTGAGGCATTAGAATTTTCGATTGGCGATTTTGACAAAAACATGAAGTAATTTAAAAACCCCGGGTGGTGATCCCCCGGGGTTTTTGATGAAGCAGATCCGCAATGGTTATTTAACCAGTACCATATATCCCCACGGCTCCAGCTGCATCTTTTTACCCTGGGCTATCTCTACCTGTGCATCAGCAAACAGGTCGTTGTAGGTTCCCGCCGTGGAGCCGTCCTTCAGCGCAACAGTAACAGGACTCTTGCTAAGGTTGAGGATTACGAGCACTTCATTTTCGCCCTTGACTCGTTTGTAGGCATATACATTTTTCTGGTCCGTCTTCAGGTTTTCGTATGACCCGCCCTCAGTTCCGTGGCGCAGGGCAGGGTGAGAGGTGCGCAGTTGCACCAGCTTCGTATAGAAGGTGCGCAGCTCCGTCTCCTTCCACTCTATCGGGTCACGTTTGAAGAACTCGAGCCTCTTGTCGAGGTCAGCCTCCTGGCCATTATATAGCAGGGGCACGCCGGGGACGGTAAACAGGTAAGCTGCAAAAGCCTTCTGCGCATCACCCATCTTCTCGGTGATGGTGCCGTTCCACGAGTTCTCGTCGTGGTTGGTCATGAACCTCAGCCTGTATGACTCCGGATCATAGCGCTTCATCTCAAACTGCAGAATGCTGTCGAGGGAAGCAGGCCTGCGGTCACCTGCAGCAACGGCATTCATCAGGTGATGATGTGCCCAGGCATAGTTCATGTCAAAGGCGCGCTCAAGGAGGTAGGAGTGATCCTCATCCTCGGCAAGCATCAGCACCGGTTTGACGGCATTAAGTTCGGTGGTGGCCCTGAACCAGAATTCCTCCGGCACCAGTCCGGGAAAATCGCAACGGTAACCATCGACACCAACTTCAGCCACCCAGTATTTCATGGCTCCCACCATGTAATCCCATAGCGGCTCCGCCGTATAGTCAAACTGAATTACATCGGTCCAGTCAAAGGGCGAGATGAAATTGCCCAGTGAGTCCTTCTCATACCACTCTGGGTACTGTGTCGCCAGAGGGTTATCCCATGCTGAGTGGTTGCCCACCCAGTCGAGGATGACATGGAATCCCATACTATGAGCTGTATCAACCAGTGCCGTGAAATCTTCTATTGTGCCGAATTCCGGATTGATGCCCATGTAGTCACTGATGGAGTAGTAGCTTCCCAGTTCGCCTTTCCTGTTTAGTTCACCGATTGGGTATATAGGCATGAACCACAGTACGTTCACCCCCAGCTCCTTCAATTCGGGCAGCGCCTTTTCAACTCCCGCAAAGGTTCCCTCTTCGGAGAACTGTCTTACATTGATCTCATAAAGGACCATATTGCGGGTCCAGTCGGCATGCACCACCGAACTCTTCAGCGGTTCTATCACTGCCGACGCTTTCGGTTTGCATGCCACTGCCACGACTGCTGCCGCGGCAAGAATAAGTACAATCCTGAAAATGTGCTCTTTCATCATAACAGTTTATTTTAGTTCAATTATCATTGCTGATTTTGGAGGAACCTCGAATGAGGCGAGATTATTTATTCTTTTGCCGGTAATCACTTCATATCCTTCGGTGAAGCCTTCAAGTGACTCGCTGTATTTTTCGCCACTGACGGTTTTCGCCCCGGTTTCGTTATTGTTGAGGATAACCATCACGCTTTCGATACAGTTGTATCTGAAATAGACGTACACTCCATCATGCGGAATATAGTGTTTGAGCTTGCCGGTATGGATGACCTCCTTTCCTTTTCTCCAGTTTAAAATGAGCCTGGTAAATTCAAGTGCCTCCTTCTCCTGCGGAGAGAGTTTGGTTTCAGTAAAGGCATTTTTATCATCGCCGGGCCATCCTCCGGGCATGTCATACCTGAGGTGACCGTCGCCCTTGCTCTTGTCTCCTTCCATCACTATCTCAGTTCCGTAATAGAGTTGGGGAATGCCCCTGGTGGTCATGATAAAACTGAGTCCCAATTTATAAGCGTCAAGGCTATTGCCGGTCTCTGTGAAGAACCGTGTCATGTCATGGTTGTCAAGGAAGATGACATTCCTGAGCGGTTCAGGGTAGAGAAAATCCTGCGCCAGTACATTATACAGCCTGGAAAGCCCGTCAGTGGGGTTTCCTGATCCGGTGAATGCCCTGTGAGTTGCGAAGCAGACCGGGAAGTCCGTCACTGAGGGGAGGTTAGAACGGTAGCCGTCGCTGTTTTTCTTGTTCAATGCCCAGTAGGAGATCTGTGACGGATCATCATACCAGACCTCCCCCACAATGAAGAATCCCGGAAACTCCTGTTCGACACGTTCAGCCCACCTGGCCATCATGTCAGGTTGGGGGTAGGGGTAGGTGTCCATCCTTATGCCGTCAAGGTCACTGAAGGCGATCCACCAGAGACTGGTCTGAATGAGGTAGGTCTCAACCAGCGGGTTGTTCTGGTTCAGGTCGGGCATGGTCACGTCAAACCATCCCTTTTCCATAAGCATTTTGTCACGCTCTGATGCGTAGGGATCCATGTAGACGGAGGCCCTGTAATTGGTGCGGGTGAACTCATCGAACTGATGGATCCAATCCTTCGAAGGCAGGTCCTTCATCCACCAGTGGAATGAACCAATATGGTTGAAGATCATGTCCATAACCACCTTCATTCCCCTGTTGTGTGCCTCTGAGACCAGTTTTTTGAACTCGTCATTGGATCCGTAGCGGGGATCGGAACGGTAGAAGTCGGTTGTTGAGTATCCGTGATAGGAGGAGCGCTGCTGGTTGTTTTCAAGGAACGGGTTCAGCCAGATGCCAGTGACACCCAGTTGCTGCAGATAATCAAGATTATCGTTTATGCCCTTCAGGTCGCCGCCATGTCTTCCGCCGGGGTTGCCACGGTTGATTTTTTCGGTCATGCCCTCAAGGTTGTCATTGGTAGTGTCACCGTCGGCAAAGCGGTCAGGCATGAGAAGGTATATCACGTCCGAGCTGTTGAATCCCCGCGACGGGCCTGCTGGCCTCTCATACAACGGGTAGTCATGGATCAACTGCTTTTTGCCGTTGATGAAGGTCAGTTTCACCGTTCCGGGCCGGGCTTCGCTGGTTACGTTAAGGTTAACGAAGAGGTAATTGGGATTTTCAGTCCGAACCAGGGTGGATATATTCACACCCGGATAGTCTGTCTTCACCTCGTATGATCCGATTCCCTGTCCGTATACCATAAGTTGCAGGGCGCTTCCCTTCATGCCCGTGAACCATGACGGAGGGTCAACATGTTCGATAGTCTGGGCGGCAGCCGGCATCAGCGCCAGGAGCAGCAATAATGAGAGTGAGAGTTTCAGTCTGTTCATGATTTTCCGAATTTCTTTTGTTCCCCGGGCTGAAGGGTGATCTGTTCGCCGTACACTTCAAGCGGAATGGATGCCTGTGAGAGGTTCACCACATTCACCGCCGAGCCGTTGACTTCAACCCTGAGGGGATTGTTCCTGTATCTGATGATAAATGAGTATGAGCTCCAGGCGGCGGGTATCAGCGGGTTGAAACATACCCTGTCATTGCGTATCCTCATTCCGCCGAATCCTTCGACTATTGCCAGCCATGTGCCGGCCATGCTTGTGATATGAAGACCGTCCTTCACCTCCCTGTTGTAGTCGTCAAGATCGAGCCTTGCGGTGCGGAGGTAAAGCGTATAGGCACTTTCGGTGTCGTGCAGTCTGGCAGCCAGTACCGAGTGTATACTTGCCGACAGGGAAGATTCATGGACGCACCGCGGTTCATAGAAGTCGAAGTTGCGCCTGATGGTCTCCTCGTCAAACTCATCCTCAAAGAAGTATATCCCCTGGAGCACGTCTGCCTGCTTGATGAAGACCGACCGCAGGATACGGTCCCACGACCAGTTCTGGTTCAGCGGTCTCTCGGCAGGATCAAGATCTTTGACGGTCTGCTGCACCTTGTCCATGAAGCCGTCCTGTTGCAGGATGATGCCAAGATCATAGTGTACAGGGAGGTAGATGTTGTTTATTATCTCTTTCCAGAGGCTGAGCTCACACTGTGTGTCAAGGTGGGTGCGGGCCACAACCGAGTTATATTTTATTTCACTGGCTGACCTGAGCCATGACATCGAGTCAGAGGTATATTTTAAAGTCCAGCGGGCTAGGGTATTGGTATACCAGTTATTATGAACGTTGTTCTCGTATTCATTCGGACCGGTGACACCGAGGATGACATACTGGTTCTTCTCCTGTGACCAGTTGCAGCGCTGTGCCCAGAACCGGGAGAGCGCTATCAGCACCTCCAGCCCGTATTCTGCAAGGTAATCCTGGTCGCCGGTATGTCTTATATAGTTGTAGATTGCGTAGGCTATGGCGCCGTTGCGGTGTATCTCCTCGAAGGTGATCTCCCACTCATTATGGCACTCCTCGCCATTCATCGTGACCATGGGGTATAGGGCAGCGCCGCCTGTGAATCCCAGTTTTTGTGCATTCTCAATAGCTTTACCGAGATGCTTGTATCTGTATAACAGCAGATTCCGGGCTACATGTGTGTCGGCTGTGCTGAGATAGAACGGGAAGGCAAATGCTTCCGTATCCCAGTATGTGCTGCCGCCGTATTTCTCGCCGGTGAACCCTTTGGGCCCAATGTTGAGACGCGGATCCTCGCCTGTGTAGGTCTGGTTCAGCTGGAAGATATTGAAGCGTATGCCCTGTTGTGCTGCGATGTCTCCCTTTATCACAATATCACCGTGTTCCCATTTATTTGCCCATGCCTGAATATGATCGCGAAGCATGGCTTCAAAGCCCTTTGAGGTTGCCGCGCCGGCCGCGATCATGGCCTTTTTTGCAAGGCCTTCCACCGGATGATTGAATGAAGAAAGAACGGCAACGTACTTGGTTACCTCAAATGTGTCACCGTCGGAATAATCTGAAGTAAAGGTGCAGTGAGCTGACTTATCAGTAACGGTCAGAACCGGTTTGCCCATCGCAGGTTTTCCGTTCATAACAAAGACATTTTCCATTGCCGTGGCCACGACGAATGCCGTCTTGCGTGTCTGCGCCGTAACTACAGATGCGGTACCGAGAAATTCTGCCGACTCATTCTCCCAGAACTTCTCGTCGTAGTTGGCATCTTCATTATGGACATCGGCATTGAGCCAGGGGGTGATCTCTGCAGTCCCGCCGCCTCCTGTGATGTGTACAGAATATCTTATTGCGGCTCTTTCGGGTTCGCTCATTGAGAGGAATCTTTTTGCCCTGACCTCAACCATCCTGCCTGAGGGCATCACTGCCGTGAAGGTTCGCGTCAGCACCCCTACCTTCATGTCAAGCTCCCTGCGGAAACTCTTTACCTTGCAGCCGGCGAGGTCAAGCTCTTCTCCGTCTATACGGACAATGATTCCGGTCCAGGAGGGCGCATTGGGCACCTTGGCGAAGTAATCGGGATAGCCGTTTTTCCACCATCCCACAACGGTCTTGTCGGGGTAATATATTCCTGCCACATAGGTTCCCTGCAGGGTGTCACCGGTGTAAGTCTCTTCGAAGTTGGCCCTCTGTCCCATCATGCCGTTTCCCAGGGCAAAGATGCTCTCGGAGTCGCGGCCACTCTCAGGGTCAAATCGTGTCTCGATGATTTTCCACTCATCGGAGAGGAATCGTGAATCTGTCATTTCACACTATAGGTTTCTCAGTTGTTTAACATTAATTTTTTTCAGATCGGGAATGACCATATCGGCTTTCCCGAGCAGTTCCGGGTTGCCCACCCCCACGCATTTCATTCCCCCGGCTATTGCAGCCTCGATGCCTGCCTGAGCATCTTCGAAGACTATGCACTCTGAAGGAGGCAGCTTCATCTCCTGTGCGCCCCGGAGAAACACCTCCGGATCGGGTTTGGCCTTGTGTATCTTGTTTCCGTCAACGATCACGTCGAACATTTCACGGAGTTTTATGCCGTCGAGTATTGTTCCTGCGTTCCTGCTCGCTGAGCCGATGGCGGTGAGTATGCCTTCCTTCCTCAGAGCCTTAAGCAGTCTGATGCTTCCCGGCAGAATTTCTCCGGGGGTCATGCCTGAGATGAATTCGACATACCATCCGTTTTTGCGTGCGGCGAGATGTTCCTTTTCCTTTTCGCTCACTGATATTCCGCCGGTCTTCAGCAGTATCTCAAGCGATGCCATCCGGCTTACCCCCTTCAGTGCCTCGTTATGTTCAAGGGTAAATTCAAATCCAAGTTCCTTGGCCAGGCGTCGCCAGGCCATGAAGTGATATTTTGCAGTATCGACTATTACGCCGTCGAGATCAAATATGCATCCTTTCAGTTCCATTGTTATCTCTTGTCGTCAACATCTTTAACGAACCGTACCGAGATGGCGGCAATGACCATCGAGATGCCTCCGGATACCAATGCAAGCATGGTGTTGCCATCGAAGAGATGCTTGACCATGCTTCCGAGTATGCTGGCTGCAAGGATCTGGGGGATGACGATGAAGAAGTTGAAGATGCCCATGTAGATGCCCATTTTGTTATGAGGCAGTGAGCCGGTCAGTATGGCATAAGGCATTGACAGGATGCTTGCCCATGCCAGCCCGATGCCGAGCATGGGAAGTACTAGCATGCCGGGTGTGTGTATCAGGCTTATTGACATAAGGCTGAGGCCGCCGATCAGGAGGCAGATGGTGTGTGTAAGCTTCCTCGAGGTGTACTTTGCCAGCACAGGGAGCAGGAAAGCCACCAGTGCCGAGAACCCGTTATAGACGCCGAAGAGTACGCCCACCCAGTTTGCACCCTTGTTGTATGCCAGAGACGTGGTGTCTGAAGTTCCGTATATCTGTGATGTCACCGCCGAGGTGGTATAGATCCAGAGTGAAAAGAGGGCGAACCACGTGAAGAACTGTACTACGGCAAGCTGCCCCATGGTGGCTGGCATGTGCTTCAGGTCGGTGAGGATGCTGTTCAGGCCGCTGCCTCCCTGTCCTGCCGATTTCAGTGCGCCTGCCACGATCTGCAGCAGGCCGAAGATGGCTATGCCACCGGTGACGACGTACAGCTCCTTCTCGAGGTCAGCCCTGGAGAGAATGAATGTAAGCACAAGGCCTATTGACATCCAGATGATTCCAGTGCGGTAAAAATTAACGGGTTTGCTTTCTCTCCGTTCCCTGGTTGCCTCTCTCTGCTGCTCCATTAATTCACCCCGGGCAACCTTCTCTCCCTTCTCAAACTCCTCGAGCTCTTCAGGCGAATACTCCCTGGTCCGGAGTATTGTCCAGAGTACTGCCAGGAAAAGAACACCGGCACCTATGTAGAATGAGAGTTTAAGGTTGAACGGGATAAGTTTTCCTTCTGCGGGCACCTCCGCAACGTTGAACCAGTTGGCGAGCATCCAGGGCAGGAAGCTGCCCACGACGGCCCCTATCCCGATGAAGAAGCTCTGCATGGCAAACCCTGTAGTTCGCTGCTTTGAAGTAAGCATGTCGCCTACGAATGCCCTGAAGGGCTCCATGGAGATGTTTATTGATGCATCCATTATCCATAGCATCACGGTGGCGAAGATCCAGGTAGGCGAGTTTGTAATTACTGCCAGGGCCAGGGAGGCCAGAATGGCACCTGTGAGGAAGTAGGGACGGCGACGCCCCATGCGGTTCCATGTACGGTCGCTCATGTGACCTATGATCGGTTGCACCAGCAGACCCGTTACCGGAGCGGCGATCCAGAGTATTGGAATATTGTCAATATCAGCACCAAGTGTCTGAAAGATACGGCTCACGTTTCCGTTCTGGAGGGCAAAACCAAACTGGATGCCCATGAAACCGAAGCTCATATTCCAGATCTGCCAGAAAGAGAGCGTTGGTTTCCGCCTGAAGATCACATTCATAGTCTGTTAGCTGTTAGTTTTATTACCCGAATCACATAACTCACTCAAAATTAGTTGAAAATCCGGTTCCGCAACACGCTGTGGAAGCTTCTGCAGCCCGATTTTTCGGGCGTTTGCGTGGTATTTGTTATTTCAAACGTTTTCGGCCTGCAGTATATTTTTTTGTATTCATCACTATTTATATTGAGTCTAAATAACCGAGATGCCTATTGCATACAGCCCTCCATGCAAACTGGCTCCTTCTCCGCCAGCCGGCGGATCGCCCCTCTACTGCCTATTGTCCCGTTCCGCCTCAAGCGGAACGAGGATCCTCGGTCCTGATTCATCAGGACCGGGACCTATTGCCTCCTCCCTTCCTTTTAGTATATTTGATACTGTATCATTAAAAAACAGCACAATCATGGCAGAATTCATTTACGAGAAGCCTTTCCAGCACGGGGAGGATGAAACACGGTACCGTCTTCTTTCCGCTGATCATGTCAGGGTGACCGAATGCTGCGGCAGGAGGGTGCTCCAGGTTCAGCCTGAGGCTCTCAGACTGCTGTCTCAGCAGGCATTCATCGATGTCAATTTTTACCTTCGCACCTCACACCTGGAGAAGCTTGCGCATATTCTAAAGGATCCGGAGGCGACGGACAATGACAGGTTTGTGGCGTGGGTGATGCTGCGCAACACGGTGATCTCGGCTGAAGGCAAGCTGCCGTGGTGTCAGGACACCGGCACTGCCATTGTGATGGGGTGGAAGGGAGAGGATGTTTTCACCGGCACCGATGATGCGATGAATATAAGCAAAGGTGTCTGGGAGACATATAATGAAAAGAACCTTCGTTATTCACAGATAGTGCCGTCCACCATGTTCGAGGAGAAGAATACCGGAAGCAACCTGCCGGCGCAGATAGACATAGCGGCGTGCCCCGGTGATGAGTACAGGTTTCTTTTTGTTGCCAAGGGAGGCGGCTCGGCTAACAAGACCTTCCTCTACCAGCAGTCCAAATCGTTGCTTAACGAAGCTTCGCTCCGGAAGTTCATACGTGAAAAGATAGAGGATCTGGGCACCTCAGCCTGTCCGCCGTATCATCTTGCCGTTGTCATCGGAGGCACCTCGGCTGAGATGACCCTGAAGACCGTGAAGCTTGCCTCTGCAGGTTATCTTGATGATCTGCCTGCAGCGGGCAACAGTGCCGGGAGGGCTTATCGCGACAGGGAGTGGGAGGCGAAG
>CAZHTG010000006.1:22063-58662 GCA_964535795.1 uncultured Rikenella sp. | reverse complement strand
ATGCCTGAATATTTCAAGAAACATCCGGTCTATTATGCCGGCCCGGCCAAGACGCCCCAGGGCATGGCCTCGGGGTCATTCGGGCCCACCACGGCAGGGCGAATGGACGGTTACGTTGATCTTTTCCAGAGTCTCGGAGGGTCAATGATAATGCTGGCCAAGGGAAACCGTTCACGTCAGGTCATTGATGCATGCAAAAAGTATGGTGGCTTCTACCTGGGTTCGGTTGGCGGTCCGGCAGCCATCCTTGCCGAGGAGAACATCCTCTCGGTTGAGGTAGTCGATTTTGAGGAGCTGGGGATGGAGGCTGTGAGGAAGATCGTGGTGAAGAATATGCCTGCCTTCATTTTGACGGATGACAAGGGGAATGATTTCTTTGATAGTTATAACAGGCAGTAGGCAATAGGCAGTAGGTCGTCTTCGCACGGGAATATAAAATATTAATTACATTAATCAAAAGATTAAAATATATCAATAAAATACCCGGTATTTAATAAATAATGATATTTTTGCTCCCTTAAATTCGTAAATCATTAGTTGTTATATGTGCGGGGTTGTTGGTGTATTTGATCTTAAAGTGAGGGCTGAGGAGCTGCGGCCACAGGTTCTTGAGATGTCTAAAAAACTCAGGCATCGGGGTCCTGACTGGTCAGGAATCTATTGCGGGGAGAAGGCCATCATTGCTCACGAAAGACTGGCAATTGTTGACCCACAGTCAGGTGGCCAGCCGCTTTACAGCCGCGACCGCAAGCTGATCCTCGGCGTCAACGGAGAGATTTATAATCACCGGGAAATCCGGGAACGATACCGGGATAAGTATGATTTTACAACCCAGTCCGACTGCGAGGTCATCCTTGCATTGTATGCAGATATGGGTCCGCATTTTCTTGACGAGATAAATGGCATCTACGCCTTTGTTCTTTATGATGAGGTGAACGACTGTTACCTCGCGGCACGTGATCACATAGGGATTATCCCCTTCTACATGGGATGGGACCTCTTCGGCAACCTCTATTTTTCATCTGAGCTGAAGGCCCTTGAGGGGATATGCAGCAAGATAGAGCTCTTTCCTCCGGGTCATTACTACTATAGCAGGGACGAAGCCTTTACGAAATGGTACAGTCGCGACTGGACCGCATATGAGGCAGTGGAAGACTCGAACGCAGACATCGTACTGCTGCGTGAAGCCCTTGAGAGGGCCGTGCATCGTCAGCTGATGTCGGATGTACCGTACGGGGTGCTTCTCTCAGGCGGCCTCGACAGTTCGGTCATATCAGCCATTGCCAAAAAGTTTGCCGCCCGCCGGATTGAGACTGACGACAAGGCGGAGGCATGGTGGCCTCAGCTGCATTCGTTTGCCATCGGGCTGGAGGGGTCGCCTGACCTGGCTGCAGCCAGGAAGGTTGCGGACCACATCGGGACCGTTCATCATGAGATACATATTACTGTACAGGAGGGACTTGATGCAGTGCGTGATGTGATATATTACCTCGAGACCTATGATGTCACCACCGTCAGGGCCTCAACGCCGATGTACCTGATGGCACGGGTGATAAAATCAATGGGGGTGAAGATGGTGCTTTCAGGGGAGGGCGCCGATGAGGTATTTGGCGGGTACCTTTATTTCCACAAGGCCCCCGGACCCCGTGAGTTTCACGAGGAGACGGTCCGCAAGATCAGCAAGCTCCATCTCTACGACTGTCTCAGGGCGAACAAGTCGCTGGCAGCATGGGGCGTTGAAGGCCGCGTTCCCTTTCTCGACAAGGAGTTCCTCGATGTGGCGATGCGGCTGAACCCGGCAGAAAAGATGGCGGGTAACGGCAGGATGGAGAAATGGCTGCTCAGAAAAGCATTCGAGGATTACCTTCCGCAGGAGATCGCATGGCGACAGAAGGAGCAGTTCTCAGACGGTGTGGGATACAAGTGGATTGACACCCTCCGTGACCTGGCCTCGCAACAGGTAACAGATGCAATGATGAATACAGCCAGGTACAGGTTCCCCGTTAACACTCCGCTGACGAAAGAGGAGTATCATTATCGCTCCATCTTTGCGGAACACTTCCCCTCGGAGACGGCAGCCATGACTGTGCCATCTGTGCCGTCAGTAGCCTGCAGCACGGCAGAGGCTCTGGCATGGGATGAGGCCTTCCGTAACCAGAACGAGCCTTCAGGCCGCGCAATCAGAAATGTCCATATAAGCTCATATTAATAAATATAGGTTGATCAGAGACCAGGTTTGTTTTCCGGTTTCTGAATCTTCCCGTCGAAGTACTTATTTTCTTCTTTCGATCATCAGATCAAAGTCCTCCTTCAGAGCCACAAGATCCTCCTCATGCTCTACTTCGTCAGTCAGTATCTGAAGGACGATGTTATAGGTAATGGGATCTGCCTCCCTTGTTATGTCGAGGAGCTTGTTATAAACCCTGATAGCGCACTGTTCGCCCTTGATGTTCTGATCAAGTATCACTGATACGAAAGGATCTTCCGGTGTGTCATAACCGCAATTGGTGATTTTCGTCCACTCGTCAGGTGAAAGCACCGGTGTGCCACCCAGTTGTACTATCCTGGTTACAAGGAGTTGCGCGTGTGTCAGTTCCTCTGTGGCGTGCAGTTCAAGCTCTGCAATCACAGCATCTTTCATGGGACCCTTTACAACTTTTGCCCCTATCCAGTACTGGTAATAGGCCAGCCATTCATCTGCCAGCGCTTTGTTAAGAAGGGTGAGGAGTTCGTCAACGTCCATCCTAACGATTGATCTTCCGATTTGTGCCATAATAAATTAGTTCTTAATGATTATTAATAAGTTAACTATGTATTTTACTTCTTATGGGGATACTTGATCCCGAGTCCTTTTGCCACCAGCATCGCAAGCTCCTTGTCAGCCTTGTGGAAATGATCAAGCTGCCGCATCAGGATCTCTTTCTTTTTTGGTCCGGACACGCCCTTCAATGCTCCGACGAAGTTAGAGACGGTGTTGGCTCTCTCCTGATCCGTCATGACCTTCCTGAAGAGGGTTCCGGGCTGTGAATAGTGGTCATTGTCGTTCTTATTGCGGTCCCATGTGTCAGCCACATCTGATTCAATGCTCAGCGGCGGCTCCTTGTACTCCTTGTCAGCCACGATATCGTCAAAGCTGTTCGGGAAGTAGTTGGGAGCCGAGCCACCGTTGCCGTCAAGCGCCATAAAGCCGTCCCTCTGATGATTATGGACCGGGACAATGGGCCTGTTGACAGGGAGTTGCTCATAGTTGGCACCCAGTCTGTAGCGGTGTGCATCAGGATAGGCAAGTATACGGCCCTGCAGCATTTTATCAGGTGAGAGGCCTATGCCGTTGATGGTATTGGACGGAGCAAATGCAGCCTGCTCGACCTCGGCGAAATAGTTTGCCGGAATCTCATTCAGTTCCATCACTCCAGCTTCGATGAGAGGGAACTCTTTATGCGGCCATACTTTTGTAAGGTCGAACGGATTCCATCTGAACTTCTTAGCCTGGGCTTCCGTCATCACCTGGATCTTAAGAGTCCACTTCGGGAAATCCTTCCTGTTGATGGCATCAACCAGGTCGCGCTGTGAGTAATCGGGATCTTTCCCTCTCATCTCATCGGCCTGTGGGCCCGTAAGGGTTTTGTTGCCCTGTTGGGTCTTCCAATGGAACTTCACCCATACCCGTTCGTTCTTCCTGTTATACAATGAGAAGGTGTGGCTGCCGTATCCGTTCATGAACCTGTATCCGTCAGGTGTGCCCCTGTCGCTGAAGAGGATCATCACCTGGTGGAGGCTCTCCGGGTTAAGGCTCCAGAAATCCCACATCATGGTCGGGCTCTTCAGGTTGGTCTTCGGATCGCGTTTCTGGGTATGGATAAAATCGGGGAACTTTTTTGCGTCCTTGATGAAGAAGACCGGGGTGTTGTTGCCCACGAGGTCCCAGTTGCCATCCTCAGTGTAAAACTTTATAGCGAAGCCCCTGGGGTCGCGTTCGGTGTCTGCGCTTCCCTTCTCTCCTCCGACGGTCGAGAACCGGGCAAGGACCCTGCATTTGTTGCCGACCTTGCTGAAGAGCTTCGCTTTGGTGTGTTTGGAAATGTTGCCGGTCACGGTGAAGGTTCCGAAAGCGCCTGTTCCCTTGGCATGGACAACCCGTTCTGGTATGCGCTCACGGTTGAAGTGAGCCAGCTTCTCATGAAGATGGTAATCCTGGAGCAGTACCGGCCCCCTGGGACCTGCGGTCATGCTGTCCTCATTCTCGAAGAAGGGCCTGCCCGCAGCTGTGGTGAGTTTCTTCTTTGCCATTTCGTTCTGTTTTAGTTGTTGTTTGATATCTGTTTATGCCTATTGCCGAAAAAGTACCTTAGTTTGAAAGCTGTTCCTGCAATTCCGACGGCTATGAGGAGGACTTTTAGCCAGGCATTGTCTGCAGCATAGAACACTGTCAGTAAGATCATCGACCACATTATGATCAGAGCTGAAATCCCCACTCTTCGTCCTGTTTCCCTGGTCATGTACCTCGAGGTGATCCGCCCGTTCAGGACTTTATTGTACAGGGCTGGTGAGCTCCTGAGGAAAAGGCCTGCGGACAACAGCACAAAGGGAGTCGTGGGCAGCACCGGGATTAAGATCCCGATAAGGCCCAGTACAAGTGATATTGTTCCTCCTGATATAAGTAAAAGCCTTATCATTTTTTTCTTACCGACCCTCTTTTGTCAGTATACCTCCCGACTATCTGGAGCTTGATATCCTCTATCTGAAAATCAGGGATCCGTTTCTTCTCAAAATAGCCGTATATCATCTCTGTCAATTCGCTGTCATAATAATCTTCTATCCGGTCACAGTGGGTGCAGTAGATGTGATGATGCTGATCTTTCACAGCATCATACCTGAGCAATCCATGATCGGTTTTGACCCTTTTAAGAATATCTTTTTCAACCAGTGTCTCAAGGGTTTTATATACAGTTCCTGTTGCAATGTCAGGATACTTTTTCCTTATGAACTGACCTACCTCCTCGGCTGTCGGATGGTCATGCAGCGCATCCACTGCCTCAAATACCGCAAGTCGCTGAGGCGTGACCTTGAGTCCCCTCTCCCTGAGCTTTTTTCTGTAATCTTCAGATTCCATCAAATGAGAATGATTCTTAACAAAGAATAAACGAAGATAAGACAATAAAGTGCAAAATCAAAATTTATTCACGGTATTTTGTTTTAGATTCACTAATATGACATAATTCTGTCCCGAAAGCTAAACAGTATAGAGTTTGTCAAGCACGTCGAGCATTATCTCATCAACGTTTTCACGATTATCTATTGCCACCATCATTCCGTATGCAGCTGCCCCGGTTGCTGCACCGCCGCCATCGTCCCTGTTCATGTGCTTCCAAAAATCATTATCAAAGTTAAGCTACAGAACATTCAATGTCAAATATTTGTAATCCTGCGGCAGGAAGTCGTGAGTGCTCGAATTTTGGAAAAAAGTTCCTTTCTTTGTGGCCTTACCGAACTTAATTATAAAAATATTGGTTATTGGTAGTACCTGACAGCCCAATGGTTGTCTTTATAGGAAATTGGAATGATGAGAAAAACATTAACAGGACTTTTACTGCTTCTTTCAGCAGTTACACTTAATTCGCAGGTGCTTGAGCCTGTCACCTGGAGTTTCCGGAGCGAGAAGACCGGGGACAATACATTTGAACTGGTGATGACAGCCGAGCTGGAAAAAGACTGGCATCTGTATGCCATGGATATTGAACCCGGAGGGCCGATTCCCACAAGCTTCACCTTTGAACCGGGTGCAGGTTTCACACTTTCCGGAAAGACTGTCGAGGTTACGAAACCCGAGGTGAAGTTCGACAACAGCTTTTCGATGAATATCGGCATGCACAGCGGCAAGGCCGAATTTCGTCAGAAGGTAACTGTAACAGGGTCACAGGTGACCGTAAAGGGGTATGTCACCTTCATGTCATGTGACGACAAGCAGTGTCTTCCGCCGCGTGATGTTGAGTTTGCCATTGAGCTGAAAGGCGGAGTTGCCACAACTGCCAGTGAAACACAGGAGAAGGTAACTGAAGTGCCTGCCCTGACTACAGCTGAAACAACTTCCGAATTTGCGCAACTGTCAACATCTGATATTCCGGCAGACACCACGATACAACAGGCTGAAACTGGACAGGGAATAACCACAGATATTCCGGCAGGGAAGGAGAAGAAGGGTCTTCTGAAGTTTTTCCTTCTTTCAATGCTGGCAGGTCTGGCCGGTGTACTGACACCCTGCGTCTTCCCGATGATACCCATGACTGTTGCATTCTTCAGTCAGGGGTCGGGAAAGAAAGGATCGGCCATTGGCAAGGCCCTGATATTCGGGTTATCAATCATTCTTCTCTATTCATCATTAGGAATAATTGTGTCACTGACAAGCGCAGGGGCCGGCTTTGCCAACACACTTAGCACTCACTGGATACCGAACCTGCTGTTCTTCATACTCTTCCTGGTGTTTGCCGCATCATTCTTCGGTGCGTTTGAGATGGTGATGCCCACGAAATGGGTCAGCTCCTCCGACTCCAAGGTTGACAGGGGAGGGGCTCTTGCTGCCTTTTTCCTTGGCCTGACCACGGTGCTTGTCTCATTCTCGTGCACCGGGCCCATCGTGGGAGCCCTTCTGGTCGAGGCTGCCTCGGGCGATGTATTGCGTCCGACGATAGGCATGTTCGGATTTGGTCTTGCCTTTGCGCTGCCGTTTACCCTCTTCGCACTCTTCCCCTCCTGGATGAACAAGATGCCGAAGTCGGGTGGATGGCTCAACTCGGTCAAGGTGGTTCTGGGCTTTATCATGCTCGCCTTCAGCCTGAAATTTGCTTCGGTGGTTGACACGGTTTACGGCCTGGGAATTCTCTCACGTGATATTTACCTGGCGATTTGGATTGTTCTCTTTTTCCTTCTTGGCCTCTATCTCATGGGCAAGATCAAGTTCTCGCATGACAGCGACGTGCCTCACATAGGGGTGTTCCGCCTTGTGCTGATAATTGCCTCATTCACCTTTGCCATCTATCTTGTACCCGGACTCTTCGGAGCACCACTGACACGTATTTCGGCGCTGTTGCCTCCGCGTGAGACATCAGGATTCAACCTGTTGAAGGCGATTACCGAAAATAAGGGAGGCGGAGCAGTGGTAACAACCACAGGCGGTTCAGCCATCTGCAGCACACCGAAATATTCCGATTTCCTTCACTTTGAGTACGGACTACAGGGATACTTTGACATTGAGGAGGGGCTTGCATGTGCAAAACAGCTCAACAAACCGGTACTTATTGATTTTAAAGGTCACGCCTGCGCCAACTGCAAGGAGATGGATGCAAGAGTCTGGTCTGACCCCGTTGTGCAGCAACGAATAAGAGAGAATTTTGTGCTGGTAGGTCTGTATATTGATGACCGGACCAAATTGCCGGACAGTGAGATTTTTGTTTCGAAGGTTGACGGAAAGGAAAAGAAGACTTTGGGTAAAAAGAATGAGGATATCGAGATTTCAATGTTCAAAACCAATTCTATGCCTCTTTATGCCATAGTTGACCTTAACGGCAAGCCCCTGATTGAAACCCGGGGCACCGACTTTGACATCCAGGCCTATATCGAATGGCTTGACCAGGGAGCGGAGGCATTCAGGAATCAATAATTTCTTCTCTGCAGACTTCTCGCCCTTTCAAAGCCAGGCAGGCTCAGCTTGAATTCCATTCTACCTGGCCCGGTGTGAATGTTCTGCGGAGTTAACCCACATACCGGGACTCCTGTTAAGTTCAATGCTATCTGGACATGTAAAAAACCAGCCTGCCACCATTCATGATCTCGTCATGGGTGATGTGGTGGCGGTCCAGCTTCTGGCCATTCAGTTCAATCTTTTTCACATAGACATTTTCCGGCCCCTGGTTGACGGCTGACACGGTGAAGGTGTTGCCGTTTTCCAGCCTGATGGTTGCCTCTTTTACCAGCGGGCTGCCCAGGTCATACCTGTCTGAACCGGGCGCGACCGGATAAAAGCCGAGCGCCGAAAAGATGTACCATGCACTCATCTGCCCGCAGTCGTCGTTGCCGCTCAGTCCGTCTGGAGCTGGCAGGTATTTTGTGTCCATTATATGACGAACCAAATACTGGGTTTTCCGGGGCGCTCCGGTGTAATTATAAAGGTATGGGACATGATGCGACGGTTCGTTGCCGTGCACGTAATTGCCAATGATGCCCTCACGGGTTATGTCTTCCGTCTCAGCGAAGAACTCATCGGGGAGGTGCATAGTGAAGAGCGAGTCAAGGTGCTGCACAAACCTCTTTCTACCGCCCATTATCGATATAAGCTGTGCAGGGTCATGCGGGACATACAGGCTGTAGTTCCACGCGTTCCCCTCTATGAAGCCCTGGCCGTGGGTGCTCAGGACGTCAAAGTTATCCCTGAAGCTGCCGTCTGCCTTTCGGGGGCGCATGAACCCCGTTGAGGCATCCCATACGTTCATGAAATTGCGTGAACGGTCGATAAATTCCACATATAATTCTGTGTCCAACCCCGGATATTTTGAAAACAAAGGCTCTGCGGACATTTTATTGATAATTTGTGCAATGCACCAGTCGTCGTAAGCATATTCGAGGGTGACCGAGACTGATGATCCGGTTCGCTCGTCAGGCACATACCCGAGTCTCACGTAATCATCGAGTCCGTCATACCCATAATTGCGCGCTGTGGTAACACATGCCTCCGTTGCCCTGGCGTAGTCAAATCCACCGATGCCTTTGACGATGGCATCAGCAATAACCGGTACGGAGTGATATCCTATCATGCACCAGTTCTCATTTGCATGGTGCGACCAGACCGGCAGCATATTATGAACGCTCTGGTCATAATGGGCCAGCATCGAGTTGATCATGTCAGCTGTTCGTGCCTGCTGAACGATGGTGAAGAGAGGATGCAGAGCACGGTAGGTATCCCAGAGAGAGAAGGTCGTAAAGTTGGTGAAATCGCCGGTAGTGTGAACATTCTGGTCAAGCCCCCTGTAGTTCCGGTCTGTATCCATATAGACCGTGGGAGAGAGGAAGGCATGGTAGAGTGCCGTATAGAAGCTGACGCTCTGTTCTTCGTTCGTCATTACCACCTCAACTTTTTCCAGTTCGCTGCGCCACATCTCTTCTGCCTTCCGGCGAGTTTCATCGAAATCGGATCCGGGCGCTTCGTTCTTCATGTTTTCAATTGCTCCTGCGGTACTTACCGGAGACAATGCCACCCTCACGGTGATCTGGTCTCCCGGCAGGGTAAGGAAATCAAAATGTCCCTTTATGCTGCGCCCTGCTGCTTCAGGGAAGTTCCGGCGCTGGTCAAAACGGCGCCAGAAGCCTCTGTACACTTGTGCCGGTTCTTCGTTGACAAAACCGTACGAGTCGACGGGCCTCGAAAAGGCTATCGCAAAATAGAGTGTCCTCGTTCTGGCCCATCCGCTGGTCTGCCTGTACCCGGTAACCAGGGTATCATTTTCAACCCTCATGAATGTCCATACATTCTTGTTGTCATAGTTGTAGATGCCATGAACCATATCGAGAATGATATGGGCCTCACCACCCTTGCTGAAGGTATAGCGATGCACGCCCGTGCGTGTTGTGGCGGTCAGCTCGGCGAGGATGTCATGGTCGTCGAGCTTGACCGAATAGTAGCCCGGGGATGCCTTCTCCAAGGAGTGTGAGAACCGCGAGCGGTAACCTTTTTCCGGGGCATCTGCCGTTCCGGGGTTAAGCTGCAGGATTCCGGTTGTCGGCATAATCAGGATATCACCGAGGTCGGAATGCCCTGTACCGCTGAAATGGGTATGTGTGAATCCGACAATGGTGTTGTCACTGTACTGATATCCCGCGCAGTATTTATAGACATCTTTATTGTATCTGCCACCTGTTTCATATGGTATGGTGTCAGTGTCAGGGGAGAGTTGGACCATTCCGAAGGGTACTGTTGCCCCGGGATAAGTGTGACCCATACGGTCGGTTCCGATGAAGGGATTGACGTGGTTGAGGATGTCCCCAGGCTGTGGGTAAGCTGAAGCAGAAATCAGAAGGATCAGGCCGAATGTGTATTTTTTCATGATGTCAGGAATTCCAGACAAAATAAACATACAATCCTGTATGCCCTACAGGCAATCGGTATTATTTTGTGATCAAATCTACAATACTTTATCGTCCCGATAGATCGGGGCAGGCTCTACGGCGAATGAATCCAAAATTCAGCCCATTTTGAAAGCTCTGCGGCTAAAGGCGGGTGATCTTCAATTATCTCTGTTCCTGGTAGCTTAACACTTCCTGGTTATATTTTCTGTTCTCCAGGATGCGCGCATATCGCAGGCCGGGTTTGTTCCGGTAATCTGAATAAGCTTTTTGCGCCCATGAGACAGCATCGTCGAGATTACCGTTGATCTCGCTGATGATAGCCATGTTGTAATGTGCCCTTCCTGCGATTTTCATCTTAGGATTATCAGTCTCCTTTTCCCACAGCTCGGCTGCTTCATCCCACTTGCCCAACTGGGCGCGCCTTTTGGCCACCTTGAAATTGTCAGTGCCCTTCACGAAGTAATCGCGCGTCACCCTGAGCCGGTAGGGGATGAGCCTAAGGGCATAGATATGGCCGGCCTTCCTGCTGACCTCCCTGACGGCATCCTTCCGGTGGATTATTCCGGCCACTGCTGCAACCGGATTTATCCCTTTACCGGCAAAGACAACTGACTCGGCAACGATATATTCATCAAGAATTGCCCTGTCAGACGGAGAGTAGATCCTCCAGCCGGTCTTGACCAGTGTTTCCATTGAGGCGTTGTGCTCCAGCGCCGGTATATTTCCCAGGGGTGTTTTAATGCTTGTCTTCCCGGTGGAATAGTCTACCCTGGTATCGGTGTCGTACATCTCGAGTGCAAAAAGGGCCTGGGTGGCATTATCCCTGCATATGCCCTCCACCTGCTCCCATGTCAGCGGTGCCGGAAGCCCGCCCAGGCTGGTGGTTTTGAATTTCACCCCGCTCAGCAGCTTCACCTCGTTGAACCTGTCATTTGAAGCAAGTTCCTCAGTGACGCCTTTGATGGCTTCAAGGGTCCCGATTGAGTCAAGGTCGGCTCCCTCGAGGGTGAGCAGTTTGTCAAGAGCATCGAGTGATTTCGTCTGGTCCGTGGGTGTGGAACGGTCGATGATGCCGATGGTCTTTATCTCCGGGGCTATTGTCACCGGCGCCGGCTGTGTGACATTCAGGTAAAGTTCCTGTGTGGCACAGGAGGCGGCAGCCGCGGCCAGGAGCGGCAGAATGAGGTACTTCTTCATCAGGGATACTGTTTGGTTCTTCTAATGTAAAAACTTGCCCGGGAATGATAATATTGTTTCGAATTATGATATAGACCGGATATTTCTCTGACATACGATCTACAATACTTTATGGCCCCGATACGCCTGACGGCTATCGTGGCAGGCTCTACGGCCAAAGATACCCCGTAGCGGTTCAAGTATTGTAGCCTGCATCGTAATATTTACAAGAAAATAAAAAAAATCAAAATAAATTAATTTACTTTGCACTATCAAAGTAATAGGATAAATAGTATAAATATAAAATGAGACAAATTTTAATAACTGCGTGGTTCACAGCTATCCTGGCAGTATCATTTCCCCTTGTTTCCAGCTCACAGGCAAAAGCTAAGCTTAATCTGTCTGAAAGCAATGTGCTTGTGCGGGGCACTTCATCCATGCATGACTGGGAGGTCGCATTTGAGAAATATGATGTTGAATTTTCTTTCAATCATACTGACAACGGTAAAATGTCGATCAGAAGTGTAAAAGCCGTGTTTGCAGGAGCTTCGGTAACCAGTGACAGCAACATAATGACCGGCAAGGCGCGTGATGCTCTGATGGTCAGGGAACATCCTGAAATAGTCTTTATCTCTGACGGAGCAGAAAATGTACTGCTGAATGACGGGGAAATTAACGGGACCCTGAAGGGCAAACTCAGCCTGGGAGGTGTTTCCAAATCAATTGAAATCGGTTTTTCAGGTAATATCAAAGGTGACAGGATCCTTATCTCAGGGTCTGAGGATGTAAATATGTCTGACTATGGCATAAGGCCTCCGACAGCATTTCTGGGTACCCTTAAGACAGGAGAAAAGGTCACCGTTGAGCTGCGACTAAGTTTCCTCATTCCCGGCGATAACACCGCCAGTAATTGATAAACCTTTTAATAACACATAGATACAATGAAAAGAAAATCCTTACTTATTCTGTCCGGCTTAATATTCTCGCTGGCTATACACGCGCAGTTTGAAGAGCCGAAACTTGATCCTGCTGATTTTGAAAAAATCAAGGTACGCGTGGGTGCAGATTTTGCGATGCAGTACCAGTTATTAAATCATTATGCTGACAGTGCATTAATACCTTTAGGGAAGGGTTTCAACCTGCCTACTGCCAACCTTATTACTGAGGCTTTGCTTGCCCCCGGCATAAAGGTGAACCTTGTCACTTACCTCTCTGCCCGTCATCATAATGAAGCATGGGTCAAGGGCGGTTATCTTCTTATTGATGCATTGCCTTTCTTAAAGTCAGACGTTGCTGACCGTATCATGAAAAACCTGACTATCAAGGTCGGTGACATGGAGGTCGACTATGGTGATGCTCATTATCGCAGGTCCGATAACGGGAATGTCACACACAATCCATTCGTAGGCAATTACATTATTGATGCTTTTACTACTCAGTTCGCTGCTGAATTTTTGTTTCGCAGGAATGGCATATTGCTGATGGGTGCGGTCTCAAACGGTACTCTGAAACCCTCTCTGACAGGATACAGTGCTTCGTCGGGTTATACTGCCTATGACACTCACAAAGAGCTTGCCTGGTACTGGAAGGCAGGTTATGATAAGCAGATTACCGACGATCTGAGACTACGCCTGACACTTTCAGGTTATCACAGTCCCCAGCATCATTTCGGCTCACTCTATTACGGAGACCGTGCCGGATCAAGGTATTACCTGGTGATGAACAGGATAACCAACAGCTCGGCAGATGTTGACATTACTAAAAACCATCTCAGCGGTAACTGGGGTCCGGGTTTTACTGATAAAGCCAATTCGTTGATGCTAAATCTCTTCGCCGAGTATAAAGGTCTTGAATTTTTTGGAACATATGAAAAATTCAAGGGCACCCTTCTTTCCGGTGCGGAATCTGAATTTGGTCAGTATGCAGCGGAGTTGATTTACCGTGTAGGTAGCTCAGAGCAGTTTTTTGGCGGTGCCCGTTATAACAATGCCTGGAATGGACTTGAGCAGTCGGTATCACGTTTCCAGGCTGTTGCAGGCTGGTTTATGACCGAATCGATAGTACTCAAGCTTGAGTATGTCAACCAGGATTACAGTGAATTTATATCCAACTACGGCGCCGAAGCCGGTTTCAAGGGTGTAATGTTTGAAGCAGCAATTTCCTTCTGAATGTGAAACGAACGCTAAAGATACTGGTTTTTGCATGTGTGCTATTTCTCTCCGGAAGTATCAATAATGCAGTGTTTCCAGGTGGCTTACCGAAAGAGGATCCACGGGGTACCAGTTGTGTGAATTTCCTGGTCATTAACGGCGAATCCAATATAAATAAGTTCAGCTTCTCATATATGACCCCTCTTCTGGTCAGAGTAGATAACGCCAGTAAGGGGGCTGAGGATGAAAGGATTGATTTTAAAATCCCCGTTCATCAGTTTAAGCCGGGCAATCCCAGGATGTATGATGATTTTCTCTCACTGTTGAAGGCGGAAGAGTATCCTTATATAATGATCAGTCTCCTGTCGGGTAATTCAAACAGAGAGAGAAAATCAGGCATATCCCGCAACGAAAGGATTTCCGTAACAATTGCCGGCATTACGAGGGAATACAACGTAAACTGCACTCTGGCTCACTGCAACGAAGATTTGGTGTTAAACGGGATGCGGACTATAAAGCTGACAGATTTCGGGCTGGTTCCTCCTGTCAGATTAAGTGGAATCGTTAAGGTTGAGAATGAAATCAAAGTAAGATTTGGGTTTATTATTAACTTTACTGATTAACACAGATCCCGCATTTTGCAGTGAAAATAAGTACAAGAACACGGTATGGAGTAAGGACGATGCTGGAAATTGCCCGGGCCAAAGAACCGAAAGGCGTATTCCAGAAGGATATTGCTGTTAATCAAAACCTGTCGCTGAAATACCTTGATCATATAATTCATGCACTCAAGACAGCCCGTCTGATTGCCAATGCCAAAGGGCGGAAGAGCGGGTATGTGCTGACCCGTTCTCCGGGTGAGATTACAATCTATGACGTTCATCGTGCTTTTGAACCAGGTATTTGCATAGTTGACTGTATCGGCAAGGATTTCAAGTGTGACTTTTCTGAGCAATGCCAGACACAAGGTTTTTGGCGCAATCTTAATAACCTTATAATGACTTACTTCAGATCAGTCACACTCAAAGATCTTTTGGACGGGAAGTCAGATCTCCCTGAGGAAAACTGACAATCCCTGACTAATCAAAGTTCAGCCGGGTCGGAACTTCGCCTGAACTTTTTATTCCAGGCTTCCCACTGTCTTCTCCACCTCGTGAAGTATCTCGCATGATTTCACGAGTTCCTTCATGTTGGTGTGATCATTGTAAAGGGGACGGTCGATATCGAGGAACTCGACGTGCCTGCGAATGACGTCCTTGGCCTTCTGAACGCCGGTGCCGAAGCTGTATTCCTCTTTCCTGAAATCAAGCGCCTGTGCGGCAGCCATTAATTCTATGCCAAGTATACCGTAGGCATTGTCAAGGATCTGGTTGTTCTTGATGGCGGTGTTCATTCCCATTGAGACAAAATCCTCCTGGTCTGCGGCAGCGGGTATCGATTGTATTGATGCAGGCATTGAGAGAATGCGCTGTTCGACAATCAGCATGTCAGCTGTATATTGGCTGAGCATCATTCCTGAGAACATCCCCGCGCCTTTGGTAAGGAAGTCAGGCAGCCCGACGCTGAGCGCCGGGTTGTTGAGGCGGTTCATCCTTCTCTCTGACATCACTGACACCATCGTTATGCATGCCCCGGCCATATCCATCGGTACGCACACGGGTGATCCCTGGAAATTGGCTCCGGAAAGCTGCAGGTTTCTGTCGGGGAAGAAGATCGGGTTGTCTCCCACGCCGTTCAGTTCTATCTCCACCTGGCTGCGTGCGTAAGCGAGCATGTCATGTGCCGAGCCAATCACCTGCGGGGTTGATCTCATCGAATAGGCATCCTGTACCTTCGACTTCACCCTGCCCTCCTTCAGGTCACCGCCGGCGACGCACAGATTTATTGCATTGGCACTGCGGATTGCGCCTTTAAATCCTCTTACCTCATGAAGCAATGGCGCGTAAGGCTTCATGTTGGCCTTAAGGGCCTCGAGCGACATCGCTGCGGCTATCTCTGCCTGCTTGAGCCAGTTGTTGGCATCAACCAGCCAGATGGCGCTCATGGCGGTGAGCATGTTTGACCCGTTGATGGCGGCCAGCCCGTCGCGTGCCAGCAGTCCTGGAACAGCTATGTTGGCTCTCTTCATTGCCTCAGCGCCGTCAAGGAGCTCGCCCTGGTAATACGCCTTTCCCTCTCCCATCAGCAGGAGGGCTATCTGCGACATGGGGGCCAGGTCGCCGCAGGCACCCACTGATCCTTTCTGGCATGCGAAAGGAGTGACGCCCTTGTTGAGCATCTCCACATAGGTCTCGGTGATCTCGAGACGGCATCCGGAGTTGCCGTGGGCGTGGACGTTGATACGGCCGAGCATGGCGCCCCTGACCGTTTCTATTGACGCAGGGTCACCTATACCGGCGGCATGATTATAAACAAGATATTTCTGGAAATCCTTGATCTGGTCATCATTGAGCACCATCTCGGAGAACTCGCCGATGCCCGTATTCACACCGTACATGATCTCATGGGCAATAATTTTCTTCTCAAGCATGGCGCGGCACTCAAGGATCCTCGTGCGTGCATCAGGATGCAGCTCTACTTTCTGTCCGTAGCGGGCGACATTTACAACATCATTTACGGTTAGACCTGATCCGGTAATAATTAAAGTATCCATAATTGTATTTATTAGATTATTCAGAATGTTGATCAATAAAGCAAAGGGAATAAACACCCGGTGTGACGCACAGTCTGTGTGTCACCTCACCGGGACTATAAATACAATCCGGAGCGGTTTATTTTAATCTTGTATTCCAGAGTCCAGCTATGGGGCATAATGTTTTATTAGCAAGTCAAATATAGAACAAATATTTTAAATACCATTCCGGTGATGAAGGGATGACTGCAGCAGGGATATTGCAGCAAAGCCTCTGCGAAGGCAAACATCATAATTTTAGCATGAGAACGATTTTATTTTGTATATTTCATGGTCAATTCACAAACCTATGAAACCTAAAAATACTCCGCTTCTGATAATGACTGTTGTGCCTGCATTTATAGTGCTGGTCCTGACAGCTTTTACCATTGTGAGATCGTTTCCGCAGGAGGATCTCAAGGGTAAATACAAATACAAGGATTTCGAATCAGCCCTCAAGTGCCGTTCATGTCATCCCGGTATCTATGAGCAGTGGTCGCAGGCAATGATGTCACAGGCCTACACGCATCACTGGGATGAGATTGAGTACTTCGAGCTGGCTGTTCCTCATGCTGAGGTCAACCCTTCACTCAAGGGTCCTGTTGACGGCTGCAATGGTTGTCATGCACCTCTTGCATTCATGGGAGGCACTCTTCCACCACCGCGTCCGGAAGAGAAGAGCATGGCAAACGAATCGGTTTCATGCGAGGTGTGCCACCTGACACAGAAGGCACAGGCTGATCCTCCGAATAACTTCAGTTATTACATTGTACCGGGCCAGACCAAATACAGTGGACGTGAGCCGCAGATACAGTCTCCCGCCCATAAGATCATTCAGAATGATTTTTTCAGAACGACTGAATTCTGTGGCAACTGCCACAACGAGATGAATCCTTACGGGATATGGGTTAAAAGCACCCAGCTTGAGTGGAAGGAAGGTCCCTATGCCGCGGAGGGTGTGCGGTGTCAGGATTGTCACATGCCCAAGGGTGGCCCGTATCAGCTGGCTCTCATGGGCAAAACCCATGATGACGCAAGGCTTCATCTCTTCCACGGTGCTCATGACCCGGGCAAGGTAAGGGGCACCATTGAGGTCAGGATCGAGCCCGACATGCGTCTTGCTGAGCCTGGAGAGACGATCGTATTCACGGTGGCGCTGTTCAACCAGAAGACCGGGCATAAATTCCCGACAGGTTCCGTTGAAGACCGCATTGCATGGCTTGATGTGGAGGCCACCGATGCAAAAGGAAACAAGTATCACCTGAACGTTGACAAGAAGGGGTTTGAGGGGGAAGAGTATACGATATCAGGTGATTACCTTGCCTACCAGGATATGGGTATACCTCTTAAAATCAAGGACTTCAAGGGTGTTCAGCGTGACGGTATCCCCTTCGGGAACAGGATATTCCGCATGCCTTACTTTGATGAGCAGGGGAACATGACGATAATGCAGTGGAATACATTTTCACAGGGAGTCGATTACCGGATAGGACCGAGGGAGACAAAGGTTGAAAGGTTTACATTCAAAATTCCTTACGAAGCTGCTCCGGGAGAGATGACAGTGCATGCCGCACTGAATTACCAGCTACTTGTCAAGCCTGTGGCCGATTATCTGAAGGTTCCGGCTGATGAGTCGGCAATATTGATGGTCAATGACCATTTCACAAAAGTTGAAATTCTTCCCTGATAACCTGAAACCTAAAACAATCCATATGAAAAAGTCAACATTTACCGGGATATTTATCCTTGCTGCTATGGTTTTGCTGATTATCCAGGTAAGGAAAGCTGATGCTATTCCGGCTTTTGCCAGGAAGTACCAGATAAGCTGCCAGGTTTGCCACTCGCCGGCGATGCCAACGCTGAAAGCCTTCGGCGACGAGTATGCAGGTGCCGGTTTCAGAATGACCGATTATGAATCACCCAGGTATTTTATCAATACCGGTGATGACAGGCTCTCGCTATTCCGGGAGCTGCCACTGGCCGTCAGGATCGACGGATTTGCCACCGTCAACTTCAATAATGAGGGTACAGCTGATTTCGGGGCGCCCTTTGTGGTGAAGATACTGTCAGGAGGAGAACTCTCAGACAAGTTGTCGTACTATTTCTATTTCCTTATGAATGAGCGCGGCCATATCGCAGGTCTTGAAGACGCCTTCCTCATGTATGCCGATGCCTTCAATACCGGGATTAATTTCTACATCGGCCAGTTCCAGACATCAGATCCTCTTTTCAAAGGGGAGCTGCGGCTTACCCTCGAACCTTACAAGATATACGGAGTTAAGCCTGAAAACTCCACAGTGGATCTGAAATATGACAGGGGTATAATGTTTGACAAGGGATTCTCCTCGGGAACGACAATAGTCGGTGAGATTGTCAACGGAAGCGGGATAGGTGAAGCAGGGGAGGGGTATCTCTTTGACAAGGACAAGTACAAAAATTTCATGCTGAGAATAAACCAGGCGATAGGGAACAGCATATCAATCGGTTTCTTCGGATATGCCGGCAAGGAGGCGCTGTGGGGCAGTGGCCCTGATCCTGTCATCAGTAAAATTAAAATGTACGGCCCGGACCTGGCCATTGACATAGACGGGAAACTCCTGATCAATATGCAGTATTTATGGAGAACAGATTCAGAGATCTATTATTCCGATATTGAAGAACCGATGTCGGATGTTGCCACCAGCGGAGGGTTTGCTGAGATAATTTATGCACCCAAAGGTGATATGAGTAAATTCTATCTGACCGGGCTGGTTAATCTTGTTGAATCACAGATAGATGAGTTTGATTATCAGTCGGCCACGCTTCACTTCGGTTATCTCATGCGCAGGAATGTGCGTGTTGTGGCAGAAGGCACCTATATCTTTTCTGGCACTCCCTACGCCAAAGCGAGCCTCGGGTTTGTCTCCGCGTTCTGAACTTTGACTGCAGCAAGCTGTTTCTTTTTAAGTCTTTCAGAATAATTAAACATAATAACCATGAAGAAAATTCTCATTGTAATTTCAGTTATCCTGCTGGCCTCATGCACAGGGAAAAAGAGCCCGGAGATCGGTCAGTACACAATTGACCAGTTCTACAAGAACGTTAACATCGGTTTTTCAGCCTTCTCACCTGATGAAACCAGGCTCCTTGTCTCCAGTAATGAGACAGGAATTTATAATGTTTTTGAGATCAGCTTAAGTGACGGTTCAAAGAAACAGGTCACAAACTCCACGACTGAATCGTTCTTTGCAGTCGATTATGTTCATGGAACAAACCAGATCCTCTATTCGGCGGATAAGGGAGGTAACGAAAACGACCATATCTACCTGCTTAGTGAAGACGGTACCACGGTTGACCTGACTCCCGGAGATGAGGTAAAGGCATCTTTCAACGGATTCAGCAAGGACAAGAAAGTGATGTACTTCTCCTCCAACAGGCGCGATCCCCAGTATTTTGATCTATATAAAATGAATGTGGGTGAATGGAAGGAGGAGCTGATCTGGGAAAACCGGGAGGGACTTGAATATTCAGGTTCAACCAGGGACCGGAATATTATCGCTTTGGCAAAGCCGATAACAACCAGCGAAAATAAATTGTTCCTATATGAAAGACTGACAGGCAAGACCATTGAGGTCTCAGAACCTGATAAACCCGGTTCATACTCCGCCTCAGGATTCTCAAATGACAATGCCAGCTTCTATTATACAACTGATGTCGGGAAGGAATTCACATACCTCGTGCAGTACGATATTGCTACAGGAGGACGTGAAGTGTTATACGAGACGGACTGGGATGTGGCAGGATGCTGGTTCAGCGAGAATGAAAAGTACAAGATAATAGGCGTCAATGAAGATGCCCGCATTAAGTTAAAGATAATCGATCAGTCGACCGGAGAAGATGTAGTATACCCGGAGATCCCCGGCGCGAATATCAATAACCTGGCGATTTCAGAGAGCGAAAAATATCTTTTGCTGAGTCTGGGAACTTCCAAAATCCCCGGTGATCTTCATCTTTTTGAGTTTGGGGGCACGGAAATGAAGAAACTCACCAACAATCTGAACCCTGAGATCAATCCTGCCGATCTGGTCGAGGCGGAGGTCGTCCGCTATCCCTCCTTTGACGGACTGGAGATACCGGCAATCTATTACAAGCCTCTTACGGCGACAAAAAAGAATAAGGTCCCTGCCATGGTAATGGTGCACGGTGGCCCTGGTGGTCAGGCTATGACCTACTACAATCCGATCATTCAGTTTCTTGTCAATCATGGATATGCTGTCCTGGATGTCAACAACAGGGGTAGCAGTGGTTACGGAAAGACATTCTACAAAATGGATGACAGGAATCACGGGGATAAAGACCTTAAGGATTGTATCTGGGGGAAGAAGTGGCTGCAGGGTCAGGAGTATATTGACACCTCAAAAATTGGCATCATTGGCGGAAGTTACGGAGGATTCATGACTATGGCCGCAATGACATCCACACCCGACGAGTTCAGGGTGGGAGTCAATCTGTTTGGGGTCACCAACTGGCTTCGTACGCTTAAGTCAATACCACCATACTGGGCTTCATTCCGTGATGCACTTTATACGGAGATGGGTGATCCATTCACCGCTGACTCGGTAAGATTGTACAATATTTCACCGCTGTTCCACGCGCAGAATGTAAAAAACCCCGTGATGGTACTTCAGGGGGCCAATGATCCGAGAGTTCTCCAGGTTGAATCCGACGAGATGGTAGAAGCTATAAAGGCCAATGGCGTTCCTGTGGAATACGTCATCTTCCCTGATGAGGGACATGGTTTCATCAAGAAGGAAAATCAGATCAAAGGTTACTCACAAATACTTACCTTCCTTGACAAGTATCTGAAAGGGACCGGGGAAGAGGTATAAAAGCAGTATTCAGATGAAATGAGGGCCGGTGATCAGAGCAGATCACCGGCCTTTTCCGTCTTGCCGGTGAAGGGTTCGGTGGCGCGTGTGAAGATACCGTGCACATATGCGATGGCCATGCCGTAGTTGGTGACGGGGATATGATGCTTTTTGGGCTCACGCAGACGGTTTATGAGCTGGCGGTGCGTTACCATGCATCCGCCGCACTGGATCACCAGGGAATATTCTTCTATGGGTCTGGGAATTGCGTCCATTCCTGCCACATTGTCAAACTCCAGCTTTTTGCCGGTGAAGTTGGTGAGCCACCGGGGTATTTTAACCCTTCCGATGTCATCACATGAGACGTTATGTGTGCATGACTCCAGCAGCAGGATCCGGTCGCCATCCTTCAGCTCCCCAATTTTGGGTGTGCCGCGCAGGTACTCTTCGAAGTCGCCCTTCTGCCTTGCCAGCACAATGCTGAAGCTTGTCAGGGGTATGTCACGCGGGATGGAAGCGTCGGCCTTCAGGAAAACCTGACTGTCAGTTATGACCAATGCCGGCTTAATTCCCGTCCGGCGGAGGAAGGCATCCACCTCCCTCTCCTTGAGGACGATGGCGGTGCAGTCGTTGTCAAGGATATCGCGTATCACCTGTACCTGCGGGAGTATCAGCCTCCCCTCCGGGGCTTCTATGTCAATGGGTGTAATCAGCAGCACGATATCGCCGTGGCTTACCAGGTCGCCGATCAGTCCGCGGCTCTTCAGTGCTGTGGGAGGCATGGATTCCTTTAGCACCCGGAGAAGCTCCGGATTGTATTTTTGAGGATGCAGTGCCGAGTATTCTGTTATTTCCTTGCCGGTACTGTTTCTGATCTCCTCACGGAAAGAGGGAGTAAGAGGATGAACGTCACTTTTGTTATGAACGAGGACGAAAGGTATGTCAAGTACTCCGAACTCTTTTACCAGCTCAGCCTCGAAGCTGTTGAAACGGTTTTCAGACAGCACGAGAATGGCCAGATCTATCAGTTTCAGTGCAGCCAATGACTTTTTTATGCGCAGCTGGCCAAGCTCCCCGGTGTCGTCAATACCCGCCGTGTCAATGAAGATGAGAGGACCGAGGCCGTGCACCTCAATACTCTTCCTGACAGGATCAGTTGTGGTGCCGGCAATGTCAGAGACGATGGCAATATCCTGACCTACCAGTGCATTTATGAGCGAGCTCTTGCCGACATTTCGTCTGCCGAATATCCCCACGTGGGGTTTGGTATCCCTTCCTTTCGCCGTCATCTGGTTATCAGTCTTCAAGATCCTTCAGCCGGTAACCTCCCTGCACAAGGTTTTCGGGCTTGAGAATCTCATTGAGTTTTTCGGGATCGATATAACCAAGCTTCTTATTTGCCTCCATAATGTCAAGTCCGGTATCTTTCATGAGCGCTGCCATTTCAGCGGCTTTTTTATAACCGATGAATGGCAGAAGGGCTGTTGTCACTGCGGGGCTCGACATCACTCCTGTCTCTGAGATGGCGGAGTCAATCTCAAGATCACGCAGGAGGTGGTTAAGTGCCGACGAGTCAGCTGCAATCAGAGTCTTCAGACTCTCAAGCAGTGCATGGCCTATTACCGGGAGGTATGCGTTAAGCTCAAGGCATCCCTGGGCAGAGAGGCTTGTTATAAGCTGGTCATTTCCGTAAACCCTGTGAGCGCAGCTGATAACGAATTCGGGGATGACCGGGTTGATCTTTCCCGGCATTATTGAGCTGCCTGTCTGTTTCTTCGGGATGGTCACCTGGCGGGTGCCGTGCATATCAGAAGCCAGAAGCCGCAGGTCGTTCACCATCTTCTCCATGGTGACGGCATGAGCTTTTATAATGCCGTGTACCTCAACAAAGGGATCGAGGTTGGATGTGGCATCGGAGAGGTTCTCTCCACGGGTGACAGGCAGGCCGGTAAGCTGCTGAAGGCGGGGTACCACCTCAGCCACAAACCAGCGTGGCACGGCTATGGAAGTACCGATGGCTGATCCACCCAGGTTGACCACCTTGATGCGTTCAAGGCATTTTGAAACCCTCCACCAGTCGCGCGACAGAGCATCGCTGTAGCTGCTGAAGAGACGGCCGAATGTTGATGGGACAGCCTCCTGCATCTGGGTATATGCTATGCGAAGGGTGTTGCGGTGTCTCTTCTCGAGCTCCTCCATTGTACTGCGGAGCTCATTGATGGTATCCTCAAGTGCGAACAGCAGTTGCATTGCCGCAACGCGGAGTGCGGTGGGCACAACATCATTGGTCGACTGGAAGATGTTGGCATCTTCTATGGGATCAATGAGATCATAGTCGCCCGGCTTGTGCCCCGCAATCTGCAATGCGCGGTTGGCTATTATCTCATTCATGTTCATGTTGATGCTGGTCCCCGCACCGCCGGAAAGGGCCGGCACAATGAAATGTTCAAAATGCTCCCCATTCGAGCACTCCTCCGCTGCGGTCGTCAGTGCTGCAAGTTTTTCATCGCTGATGACCCTGATATTCATTTTGCTGAGGTCATACTGCTTTGCAGCTTCAGAAAAGAATCCGGCGGCCGTAAGGTAGCATGCCTTTTTCGTCAGAGCCATCGCTTTGTACCATTCAGAAAAGAAGAGGGTGGTGTCCGGGAAGTTTTCGCGGGCCCTCAATGAGTGAATGCCATACAAGACGTTATCATCCAGCTCTTTATCTCCTATGAAGTCTTTCTCCTTGCGCATCACTGAAATATCATTCCTCTGCTGATCACGGTAATATCATTCCTCTGCTGACCCGGGAAGAGACAACTTTCTGGCCTGGGCCTCGGCGTCAATTTCTTCGCTCTTTTTCTGCAGTTCATCTATCGAGATGATCTTTGCTCTCTTCTCGGTGGGAGGATTGAGTTTTTCCGACTTCTCGAATTCGATGACCTGCTTCTGTATCTCCTCCGGCAGATCCTTCTCGCTTTTAAGAACGATATCGATAAACTCCTTCTGGAAGAACTGGTCTACCTGTATCCTCCGTTTGGTTGTGTGCGCGAACTTGCCTATAATGCGGCAGATGCTGTCACGGTCCTCCGGGCTTAGTTTGTCGGCGAGATCGTACTCCTCTATTTTCTTCAGAGAGAGGATGACCGGCTCAAGAGAGTCGCGGGTAATCACAAACACATCATAGTCGCCAAGGCGGTACGTAAGTTGCTTAAGCTTGTCGATGGTGTTTGTGGGAACGACCAGGAACACAGATTTCTTGACGTTATCCTGGCTGGCGTATTTCTTCAGGTTTTCAGCCTGCGATTTGATATAGACGGGGAAGTTTGTAAGGTCGTCGTTTGCCGGGCTCTTGGCATCGAAGATGATGTACTCGCCGCTGATCTCGATTGTGTTGTCAGGATTACCCCTGAAGGGGACCTTGTCTATGTAGTTCACATGATTGAAGTCGCAGATCCGTATGATGGTGTTCTTCACGTCGGCTTCGTGCTCGGCCCACTGACGCTTCATTGCCTCGAACCGGTCCGCTGCTTCCTTTACGCGGTCTTCGTTCAGCTTTCTGCGTTCGGCCTCGAAGCTCTCCTTGGTCTGGTTGAGGCGGGCGATGTTCTCGTTGTAGTTCCTGAAGTTATCTTCCCTGGTGGCTTCAAATGTTGTAACCTTCTTTGTCAGTTCGTTGATGGTTCCCGAGTACTCCCTCAGCCGTGCGTTAAGTTCCTCAATGCCGGCATCCTTGCGTGCCGACAGGAGTTCGATGTCCCTTGCCTTCTGTGCCAGGTTTTCATTGCGTGCTGAGACATCTGTGAAGCGGTTTTTGAGTTTTTCGATGTTTTCCCTGGTTGTCTCCAGCTCCCGGGCGAATGACCTGTATTCCTCGTAGGCGTCAAAGCTGAGGGTCCTCACTTTCCTCCATTGGAAGAGCCTCTGCCAGAAGCTTATATCCTTTATCTGCGCAAAAAACAGGTTCAGTTTTTCCATAGAGACAAAGTTAGCAATTCTGTCAAGGCACAGGGAGCTGACTAATTATTTACCTGTGCCATTTTCAGGAGATCAGGATTAAAGGTGTTTTTTCAGTTCACTAAGGGAGTTAACGGCAAACACGTTGGAATATGTCTTCTTCACGGCTATCCGGGCAAGTGCACCGGATACAAGAATTTTCTTTCCGATGAAGGCGCTGCTCAGTCTTGCGAGGTAGTCCTCGGGCCTCCCGAATGGGAGTCCTGTCAATGCACCTGTAATGAGGATGTCAGCATGCCAGCGCTCTGCGACATCTGCCAGGGCGTTGAAGGGTGTCGACTGTCCGAGGTAGACCTCTTGGTGGCCTGCCTTTACAACGGCGAAGGCAAAGAAGAGCAGCCCGAGCTCATGCAGTTCATTTTCAGGAAGGTATAATATAACTTTCTTCCTGTCCGGTTTGTCGTTCCGGGGGAGGGAATCAATGGCAGAAATCAGCCTTTTCCTGAAGATGTTGGAGATAAAATGCTCTGCCCCGATATCAACGGAGCCGGTGTGCCACATTATACCCACTCTTCTGAGAAACGGGAATACGATATTTTCGAAAGTCTCTTCAAATCCCCTGTTGATGATTGAATGTACCAGGATATCGTTAATGGCATTCTCGTTGAATTCGGCCATTCCGACGATGAGGGAATCGATCTGTGTTTCAGAGTCATTTGTCTCTTTTGTCAGGATGGCGACCTGTTCAGTGATTTGCGGACCGGTGAGTTCAGCGATTTTTGAGATTTTGAGTCCGTGGCGGTAGAGGATGGAGATATTTAAAATGCGCTTCAGGTCATCATCATCATACCATCTACGGTTGGTGTCGGTACGGTGGGGCTTTATGATGCGATACCGTCTCTCCCATATCCGGATGGTGCCGGCCATGATCCCGGTCAGCTTTTCAAGGTCAGCAATTGTGTAACGGTCCATGATTTCAAAATTCCAGGGTTAAAAGTAATATTTTGTACCGATTTGAAGGTTAATTATTGAACAAAAAATAAGCGACGCACAGTCTGCGCGTCGCTTTTTCTAATCGGATCATATGTTGATGCCTTAAGGCAGGAGTACGTTGTCAATCACGTGGATCACTCCGTTTGATCCCTGTACATCGGTTGCAACTATATTAGAGTTGGTGTTGATAGCCGGTGCCGGGCTCAGGGTTACGCTGATAGTACCGTTCAGTGTCTCCACATTACCTGCAGAAAGCTGTGTCGAGAGCACATTGCCGCTGACGACATGATATGTAAGGATTGGGGTAAGCTGTTCCGCTGTCAGATCAGCTATGCCAGATACACCGAGGGTTGCAAACAGGGCCTCGAATGCTGCATTCGTGGGTGCGAAGATCGTGAAGGGACCTGTACCGTTGAGTACATCAACAAGACCTGCTTTCACCACAGCCTGTACAAGGATGCTGAAGTTGTCATTGGCAAGCGCCTGGTCGACCACTGTCGGCGGCAGAAGAACCTTATCAATGGCATGTATGACTCCGTTTTTGACGTCAACATCAGCAGTTATCACGGAGGTGTTCTTATTAAGTTTGACACCTGATGCAACATCAACCTTCAGACTCAGGAAGGAACCCTGCGCCGGACTGATAGTACTATAGTAACCGGATGATATCATTGACGATTTGGCTTCTGTACCAAGAACATGGTAGAGAAGGATGGGAGTGAGGGTCTCTTTTGTGAGATCAGCAATTCCGCTTATGCCAAGCTCTGTGAAGAGGGCTGTGAATGCTGCGTTTGTAGGAGCGAATACAGTAAAGTTGCCTGTACCGTTCAGTGCGTTAACAAGTTCAGCTTTGGAAAGAGCTTCTACCAGGATTGAGAAGTTCTTGTCTGAGACAGCATATTCTGCTATGGTCATATCGGCTATAGGCTTCATCTCCTCTTCTTTTTCCTTTTCACAGCCTGTCAGCACAAAGATCCCCATGAGGGCGATCAGTCCGAAAGTAAGGGTTTGCTTTTTCATGATGTTCAAGTTTTAGTTGTTAATTAATTTTGAAGATAAAACATCATGGACATCCGAAATGTTCAAATAAAAAGATAAAAATATATACAAAAACAATGAAAATATATTGATATTATTACAGTATAGCGATATAAAACACGTTATATCAGCAACATAATAAACAAATGTTAAAATATGTTAAATGTATAAGATAAAGAAGGATAATATAAACAAATAATTCTTTTTTCCAGATGCGGGTATTGAGGTAGCTCACTATACGAGTGAGAAGCAATACAACAACTGCCGCGATGACTGCATAGAGAATACCGGGTATTGTTTAAAGGTTCAGCATCGGTTGCCCGGATCAGAGCTACCGGACATGTAAAAACAACTATTTTAATCTTTTAAGAGGTACGAACCTTACCGGCTCCAGCCGCTGTTCGGTGATCTTGCCCTTGCGCTTAGTCAGTACTATCAGTTGTTGTACTGTTGCCGGGTCACCCACCGGCATGATGAGCCTTCCTCCCTCGGCGAGCTGATCCTTCAGAGGTTGAGGGATATGATCAGCCGCTGCAGTGACCAGGATGATATCAAAGGGTGCATGTTCGGGCCACCCCTTGTATCCGTCGCCGTACTTTGCCACAATATTGGAATATCCAAGGATTTTCAGCCTGGCAGCAGCCTCCCTGGCTAGTTCCGGCACTATCTCAATTGTATATACAGAATCGACTATCTCAGCCAGCACCGCAGCCTGGTAACCCGAGCCGGTGCCTATTTCCAGCGCCTTTTTGCCCTTTTCAGGCCTGGCAAGCTGTGTCATGTGTGCTACAATCAAAGGCTGGGAGATGGTCTGGCTATAACCAATCGGCAGCGGCCTGTCACTGTATGCTTCACTTGCAATTGACGGAGGAACGAACAGATGTCTTGGCACTTTCCGCATGGCCTGCAGGGTAGCCTGGTGGCTTATTCCCCTGGCAGCGATCTGGCTGCTGACCATTTGTTCACGGGCAGTCACATACTGGTCCTTATTCTGGCAATCCAGTGCACCTGTAAACATTATTAGCGCGATTATCAATGATATCATGATCAGAACATAAATGTATACGTATACTTCAGTAGCACAGTCCTTCCTGATGACAATGGCAGCCTGGGAGTTTCGCGTGCCAGATCTGAATTAAGCCCTTCATCGTAGACTATATAGAAATCGTTCCCCTCACGGGGGTTGTACCTGAAGCGGATATTTGTAACAACCTTATCAATTGCTGTATTATACTGAATATAAGCCGACAGTGAAGTTTCTGTGGTCATCGTCAGCAATCCTCTGACTCCGAGGATATGATTTATAAAACTCTCACTTGAGGAAAGATTTACATAATCAAAATAATACGTAAGCCCAAGGTCCAACCCGGCGCCGATACTCAGTTTCGGTAATGCAGAGAGAGAAAGCTTCCATCCATCGTAGAAGCTGCCTGCTTCAGCATACAGATCATAGGATAATGCATGAGCACCTGATGAGCCGTATGCAGTACTCAGATAAGCAAATGAATATCTTCCGGGCGGAACTGAGGCCTGGTCATTTCCCAGTGTGATTGTCTCGGCAAGATCTTCGAGAAACCAGTTGGCTGCGATGTTGCCATAGAATCCTTTCTTCGCCTCGAAGGACCATTTCAGTAATCCGCTTGTGGTCTCATGCAAACCAGTTAAAGTATTCCGGAAATCATAAGTTGTAAGAGAGATCGAATGATACCTGAGAAATGTTTCCCTCACAGGCAGCCAACCGTACTGCACAATAGCTCTTACTCCCTGGTAGTTGTCTTTGACTTCAAATCCAACTCCGGGATTAAAACTTTTGCCTGACCAAGTATAGACAAAATCATAACCAAATCCTTTTATTTTCCTCCGCTGCCATTCAAACAAGAACCTCGAAGGAGCGAAATCGAATATTTTGTTGACAGAATCCCGTTCAAATGTCTGAGCCCATTTAACAGTAATAAATTCGTCACCTGTAACCCTGAATTGTCCGTCCAGTCCGTAAGCAACATTATAACTGCCGTTCATTCCGAGTCGGCTTGTGACCATACCGCCGACATATGAGCTCGGGTTGAGGACGCTTCTTTTTGTTCTGATGATCCCGAAATTTTCTGACGGATTCTCTTGAAAAGATGCGGTCTGCATATCAAGAATGCCAATATCCCATTTATTTATTCTTCCTGTCATCCTGACACCGCCGTAGATCCTTACGGGATATCCGTCATATAATCCTATTCTGCGGCTATAGAACAGGTTGTTTCCACCCAGGAAGGAGAAATCAAAAACATCAGCTTTTTCCTGGAAGAAGACTCTTTTTTCAGGAAAGTAGAGCGAGTATCTTGTAAGGTTAATTTTCTGATCATCTGCTTCAACCTGTGCAAAATCTGTGTTGACCGTAAGATCAACAGTCAGATTGTTTGTTATGCTGTACTTTGCATCGAAACCGACATCGAATTTAAATTTCGAATCCATGACATATCCTGTTTCGGAATCATTGAGCTCATTAACCTGACCGATGCCGCCGGTAATGTAAGGAGTTACATAAACAGGGTTTTCCGGCTTCAGTCCGGTGAATTCCATCATTCTGGTCATTGACGGCTTCCATAAGGCATTTGCAACATCCGGAGAAATAGCCGGAAAACTTACCATCTCAGCCTTTACCGGACGATAATTCGCAACGGTTATCCCCATACAGGTTTTGTTTTCTTTTACCTGGAACCTCAAACTCGAAAAGGGAATTCTTAATTCGGTTGACCAGCCATTTTCCATTATTGAGGATTTTGCATCCCAGAAAGTGTTCCAACTGAAACTCATATCAGTGTTTGAATCCACAACATCATTCTGAAGGGTTCCTTCGGATCGTAATCCGTTGGGGTTGGTCCAGAACATAACTGCATTTTGCCTGTCATTGAAAGTATCAATTACAATACCTAACCAGTCGCATTTAGGGTAATTGTAATCACGTTTCTTGCTGAAAGCCCTTATGTCATCCGGATTTTTATAGTAAATAATGCCTGAGACATACAGATAGTCGTTATCATATGCGATTTTAATCACAGATAATTCTGTCGGTTCGTTTCCATATACAGGGGAATGCATAACAAGAGGCAAAACCTCAATTGACAGCCAGGCTTCTTCATCGGGTACACCGTCGAAGACCAGTTCTCCTGACAACCTTGGCACAACCATCGGTTCCTGTGGCCAGACATTCACACAAGAGAGCAGTATCAATCCCTGTATAATTCTTATCAAAAAAGTTGTTTTAATAACTGCAGTTTTCTTCATTGTTTATATCAGATGATATTGGTTATCGGAGAATGATTTTTACCGGGGAAGTGTTAAAAAGTAAATTTAGACTATTATGATTCTGAAGCCAAATTTTTTTTATCGCAGTCATCTGCTCTTAGCTCATGCTCCTAGATTTTATTATTTTCACAATATGAAAAAGCTTGTAATACTGACCGGTGCCGGGATGAGTGCCGAGAGTGGCATTAAGACATTCCGCGACAGTGGAGGGCTCTGGGAGCAGTACAAGGTTGAGGAGGTGGCATCGATTGATGCATGGTATCGCAATGCCGGCCTGGTGCAGAGATTTTATAATGAGCGCCGGAGACAGCTGGAGAAGGCTGAGCCCAATACAGGGCACACGGGGCTGGCGGCTCTCGAGAAGTTTTTTGACGTGCATATTATTACGCAGAATGTCGATAACCTTCATGAACAGGCCGGAAGCACGAAAGTGCTCCACCTGCACGGGATGCTGACCCAGGCACGGAGCAGCAATAATCCCAACATCATCCATGACATTGGCTATCGCGATATCATGCCGGGGGAGAAGGCCTCCGATGGTTCTCCGCTACGTCCGAACATCGTATGGTTCGGCGAAGCTGTTCCGGCCATGGAGGAGGCAGCGGATACAGCATCCTATGCTGATATCTTTGCCGTAATAGGGACCTCACTGAATGTTTATCCGGCGGCGGGATTGATTCACTATGTGGCAATGACCACCCCAGTGTTCATAATTGACCCTAAACCGGTGACAATATATACTGATCATACTATTGATTATATAGCCGAAGGAGCCGGAAGGGGAGTGGCGATACTTACAGAAAAGCTGCAGGCGTTTCTCTGAAGTCGAAAGTTAAAAGTCCAGGAAGAATTTTCGTTAAGTTTTTCTCAAAGCACTTATCCGTTCACGGATCAACTTCATCTTGTCAAGGCGTTCCAGCGAGAGTGTTTTCTGCCTGGTATCAATGAACTCAAACAACATCAGTGATTTTTCTGAGTACTCCACGCTGCCCTCCACACTGCCCTGTGCCATTTCAAGTTCGGCCTCCGCGTTGAAAAGTTCGGCCAGGATCTCAAGGTGACCATTGGTGTAGTTATGCTTTTCAAGAAGCACATCAGTAAGCTTTTCACGGGGAATTGAACGAAAAAACGCAGCATCTTCCTTCAGCATGTCGTAATAGATACGTTCAAGTTTTTCTGATGCCTGGTCAAAATCGCCTTTTCTTACGAGACCGAATATTGCCGCCAGAAGGTCACCAAGCATCTCGATCATGCGGAGTATGTAGTCTTTCTGATACATGTAGGCAAGTTACAAATAATCAGGGGAAGGGTATCGGGTAATGGCGGGGATCAGGTAAAGGATGGAGGTTATTGGATAAAGAAACGAAGATCACTTTGGTGTTACTAACTGTTAATTAATGCTAAACATTTGCCCGGGAGGGACTTCTGTTTCCGATTATGTATAAATTTCCGGCTAAAATCCGAAAAAACGATGAAAAAGATCCTCCTCACCCTGGTGGCAATACTGATTTTGGCCAATGTTTCCGAAGCACAGCACAACAAGGTTACCGAACGGATTATTGAGATCGGCACCACTGATAACCAGACAATGAAACATCTTGATGTAGTCTCGAACCGCTTCGGGGGGAGGCTGATAGGCTCGGATGCTTATGAGAATGCCGCCAATTGGTGTGCTTCTGAATTCAGGAAGTGGGGCATGGAGGTGATCATGGAAGAGGCCGGAACGGTGCCGGTAGGATTTAATCGCGGTCCCTGGTTCGGACGTATGCTTTCAGATAACGGTATGGTACTTCATTTTGCCACACCATCATATACATCAGGCACCAAAGGTGTTCAGCGCGGGCATGTTCTGCCGGAGCCAAAGAGCAAGGAAGAGTTTGACCGGATGAAGGGGGCTCTCAAGGGTGCATGGGTTCTCATAGGAGGAAAGAACAACGGATGGCCTGTCGACTGGTCGCAGAGCGCAGACTCTGCCAGGGCTCTGATCATGGTATACAATGACTCAGTAGCAAAGATCAACCGCGAGATCATGCGTGAGAACATGATGAACAGGACCAATCCGCCGAAGGAGCTGCATCCTCTGAAGGAAGAGCCGGCACTATTCTATCGTGAGATGTGCGAAGCAGGTATTCTGGGTGTGATACAGTCATCGGAGGTACCTATCAGGGTTCTTTATGACAGGAAGAACCTTGATAAGATGACCTTTGAGACCCTCCCGACTGTATGCGACATTAAGCTTGATGAGGATCAGTATGAGGTGATAGCTGAGATGGCCAGGGAGAGACAGTATTTCCTTCTGGAGTTTGATATTCGCAACCATTTCAAGCCGGGACCGGTGAAGTATCATAATGTGATCGGGATTATACGCGGTAGTAAGTACCCCAATGAATACGTGATGCTTGGCGGGCATCTCGATGCCTTCGATGTTGCCACGGGTGGTGTAGATGACGGATCAGGACTGAGCCCCACGATGGAAGTGGCCCGGTTGATCATGGAAGCCGGGGGCAAGCCTGAGCGCACGATCCTTGCATGCCTCTGGGCAGGGGAGGAGTTTGGTCTGCTCGGGTCAAAACACTGGGTCGAGAGCAATAAGGATAAGCTGCCGAAGATTTCCAACTATTTCAATCGCGACGGAGGGCCAACACCGATAATGGGAATTACAGTTCCGGAGGCCATGTATGACGATTTTGAGAAGATATGCAAACCACTCAATAGCATTAACCCTGATTTCCCTTTCACCCTTAAGAAACGAACCGATGCACCCCGACCGCGTCCTGCCACTGCCGGCGGATCTGATCATGCCCATTTCGCGATGAACGGTGTTCCGACGCTCCGCTTTGACGAGTCTGACGCAAAGGGCTATAACTTCAATTACGGTGAGATATGGCATACAGAGCGTGATACCTATGACAAGAGCATTGCGGAATACCAGGAGCATACCTCTGTCGTCACTGCTGTTATCGTGTACGGGCTGGCTAACCTTGACCATATTCTGTCAAGAGAGGGGCTCTATTCCGATAAATAGACGCGGAACTTTGCTGTAAGTCTTAATATTTATATTTTTATAGAGTAACTGTTACTCTATGAACTGTTTTCTTACCGGCGCCAACGGCTTTATTGGAATGAGGCTGGCTGAAAGGCTGTCAGCCAACGGGCATATACTGGCTGCCATCAGGGGCCGGCCGGGTCAACGGTATGCCCTGGGAGGTGACAACCTGACCTTTGATCAGTTCTTTAAGACGCTGACAGAGGTGACCGGGAGGCGCTCATGGCTCATCCATCTGCCTGTCGGGCTTATGATTACTGCAGCAAAGCTTATGGAGTGGCAGGCATCGGTTACCGGCATTCCGCCGCTCATTACCGCACCGTGGGTAATGAAATACCTCAATCACTGGAGTCTGAGCAGCCGGAAGGCAATGAACGAGCTCGGTTACACGCAAACCTCATTCAGGGAGGGAGCCATGATCACGCTCGAATGGCTGAAAAAGTAGGGCGGCTATCCTGGGTGAGTTGCCGTTATGGATGATGTAGGTCTCTTTAAAGCTTGAATCAAGAGTACAATAGCCGGGTTACAACAGAAAGCTAATTTCGTAAAAAAAGAGCTTTCGCTCAAATTTGTCAGATCGAAATTATCTCGGTCCTCAGGTTTAATGCATCTACCTGGAGGAGTCGGCCTGAGAGGATTTCTCCTGCCCCGGTGATAATCTTGATCACCTCGCATGCCTGGTATGACCCGATTATCCCTGGAAGAGCACCTATCACCCCAAGTTCTGAAGGGCGGGCATCAGCTTCCGTACGGGTTTCTTCGGGATAAAGGTCCCTGTATGAAGGTCCACTCAAGTAATTGAACACCGATACCTGTCCCATGAACTGGCTGACAGCTCCGTAGATCATCGGGATGCCGGCAGCATGGGTGGAGTCACTAAGAAGATAACGTGTGGCGTAGTTGTCACTGCAGTCGACCACCATCTCGTAACCGCGGAGAAGCTCCCTTGCATTCGACCCGTCAAATCTCACCGGATATGACCTGACTTCAACCAGGGGATTAAGGCGCGCGAGTCTTTCGGTAGCCGCTTCTGCCTTGAGACGATTGATATCTTCAGTGAAATATAGTACCTGCCTCTGCAGGTTGCTCATATGTACCTCGTCAGGGTCAACTATACCCAGGGTTCCCACTCCGGCGGCGGCGAGATAGATCAGCACAGTAGAGCCCAGTCCGCCGGCACCGATGACCAGGACTGCCGCATTGCGCAGCTTCTCCTGTCCGGACTCTCCTATTTCCGGAATTATGAGCTGCCGGTTGTACCGGATGCTCTCTTCTTTTGTCAAGCCAGTCATGATTACATCAAAAAAGTGTATATATCAATCATAATATGTCATCGAGGTGGCCAGTTGCTTCCTGATAAGATCGAAAAGCTGTCTGGTATTGCGTTTTTCTGAAAGTTCCGGCAGGTTATCAAAGTCATAGAATCCGGCTTCGGTAGTCTCATTGCTGTCAGAGAGCTCACCTCCTGTAAGTTCACATAAAAGCACGATCTTGTAATAGTGATACTCCAGGGGAGGGAAATTATGCCTGTCAGTATCTATGACTGCCAGCACACGACTGACCCTGACTTCCAGCCCGGTCTCCTCACGGACCTCCTTCACCGCTACTTCTGAAGGAGAGTAATTGACATCGGCAAAGCCTCCCGGGATGGAGAACCCCCCATCGCTTCGTTCCCTGGCAAGAAGGATTTTGTTGTCTTTTATTACAACGGATCTGATGTCAACCTTGGGAGTCTGAAATCCTGTCTCATTTGTAAACAGCTCCTTTATTTTACTTATTTTCATGTCGGTGGCGACAGCTGCCAGCCGAACACTCAGGTCCCTGAGCTCCTCGTAGCGTTGCCTGTCAAAATCGTTCTCAGCATAATGCAGTCCTGTCTGTGCTATAGCCTGTACTCTGCGGGCTGTTTTAACTATGTCGTTTTCAAATTTCACCACCGGATAGATATAGATGCTAACTTATAAAAAATATACCAATTTCTGTCACCCGGACTATCATAGGGGCTTATTATCAGACTAATTACGCCGAAATGGTATGATTTTTGAATGGATTAACAGAAACCTAAACTGCCAGAGACATGAAAAGAGTTAGAACAGGTCTTGTATTGCTTCTGCTTGCAGCCGTTTCAGGGATGATAATTTCATGTGACAGGCAAAAGGATGATCCTCTTCCGGGTGATCCTGTTCCGATTGAGCTTACACTGAAGCAGAAAGATGTTGTTGATTCGGCGAACAAGTTTGCTTTTGATCTTTTCCTGCCTATCATTGCCGAAAAAAAGGGGTCTGAGAACATAATGATCTCACCTTTCAGCATCTCCAGTGCCCTTTCGATGGTTCTCAACGGGGCTGCAGGGGAGACCTTTGATGCCGTAAGGCATACCTTGAGGTATGACGATAAGACTCTCCAGGAGATCAATGAGACATACCAGAAGCTGATGAAGGAGATGATCCCGGTTGATCCGAGAGTGACAATGGAGATAGCCAATTCGGTATGGGTTGAGAAGAGGCTGGTAGTTAAGCAGCCCTATATTGATGCACTGAAGACATGGTATCTTGCCGAAGCCAGGGATATCGACGTTACAGACCCCGCCGCCGTTGATATGGTCAACAACTGGATTGAGGAGAAGACACATGACAAAATACAGGACATGCTTGACGACTTAAGTCCTGACCTGGCAATGCTGCTGATAAATGCCATCTATTTCAACGGCAAGTGGAGGTACCAGTTTGACGCAGAAGATACCAGGAACAAGCCATTCTACATCACCCCCGCTGAGTCGGTACAGGTCCCTATGATGTACCAGGAGGAAAACTTTGCGGTTACGCATACAGGCTCTGCCACCCTGGCTGAGTTGCCGTACGGGCAGGGTAACTATTCGATGGTGGTCATGCTTCCTGATGAGGGTGTTTCACTTGCATCAACTGCCGCGACTTTAAATTCGAAGGATTGGGCAATGTGGATGCAAAAGCTGTCAAACGGCACCACCAAGGTTCAGCTCAGTTTGCCGAAGTTTGAATATGAATACAAGCGTGAACTCAAGGATGATCTCACAGCTCTTGGGATGGGCATTGCCTTTGGCATGGGCGCCGACTTCAGCAATATCTCTGATCAGGGTTTATTGATTTCGAGGGTATTGCACCAGACCTTCATCAGAACCGATGAGGAGGGCACCGAGGCTGCCGCCGCCACAGTTGTGGAGTTTGTATTCACCTCAATACCCCAGACTACCGTTATCAAGGTCAACCGTCCGTTCCTCTATTTCATCAGGGAGACGACCACAGGCACCATAGTCTTTATGGGGCAGGTTGTTGATCCCAGATAAT
>CAZHTG010000006.1:18060-21963 GCA_964535795.1 uncultured Rikenella sp. | reverse complement strand
AGCAGCGACTGGAACACTTCCTTTACTGAGAAAATACGGGTTGCCCTGAAGGCGTTTGATCCGGCAAAGGCATACCCAGCCTCAAAATTACCTTTTAGGGCATTCATCAGGGCAATGATGATACAATAGGGGCTCTTCGAGATGTCACAGGTCCTGATGCACTGGAAGGGACACGCTTTGGGTTGCTTTTTGCCAGCCTTAACCTTATTTATAAAGTTGCTGAGAATAGCTCTTCCAGGCATTCCAACCGGGCTTTTGATTATTTCAATATCTTTTTCCGAAGCATCAATATAGCTTTTCTTAAAGTCAGTGGAGGCATCACATTCATCAGTGGTCACGAACCTTGTCCCCATCTGTACTCCTGATGCCCCAAGGGCCATGATATCACGGATATCCTTCCCGGTATAAATTCCTCCTGCAGCAATCAAGGGGATCTTCTGACCGTATTTTTCTTCGAAGGGCTTCAGTTCACTGACTATTTCAGGAACAAGCTTTTCGAGTGAATAGTTGCTGTCTTCGATTTGTTCTTCCTTAAAACCGAGATGACCACCTGCCTTTGGACCTTCAACGATAACGGCATCAGGCAGGTAGTTGTAGTTGGTTTTCCATTTGTCGCAGATTATTTTTGCGGCCCTGGCTGATGAGACTATAGGCACCAGTTTTGTTTTACTCTCCTTTTTGAGAAAGGAGGGCATGTCCAGCGGCAGGCCGGCCCCGGCGATAAGGATATCGACCTTTTCTGCAATTGCTGTCTTTACCATATCGGCAAAGTTGGTCATTGCCACCATAACGTTGACCCCGATAACTCCTGCTGTTTTTTCCCGTGCTTTGCGTATCTCTTCCTTAAGTCCTGCTATGCTTGCTTCAAGATAATCAACCGACAGGTTTTTGTAAAGCAGGCCAAGGCCTGCGCTTGATATTATGCCTGCACCGCCTTCATTGGCAACTGCTGAGGCAAGTCCTGAAAGTGAAATCCCCACTCCCATACCACCCTGTATGACCGGAATAGCGATCTCCAGGTTCCCGATTTTCAATGCTTTCACGATATAACTATCATTATGTTCGTGCAAATGTATCCTTTAATTGACTGCAATAGGGGTAAAACAGATAATTAGCATAAATATCAGATACTTATTAACCTTTATTAAGTTTTGTCACCTCGTTCAAAAGTCTTTACTTTACCTTCTTTCCGTGAAAATATCTTATGTTTTCCTCACCTGGTCGCAGAGAAATCAATAACCCAATCATATGTCAGCAATGAACCTGACATATATTGATTTTCTGGTCAGCGCAGTGCTGGCCACGATCATGTTTGGTGTGGGACTCTCAATCAATTTTAATGATCTCAGGCAGATCTACCGGTCACCAAAGGCATTTATCCTCGGGCTGATCTCGCAGATGATCCTTTTGCCTTTGATTGTATTCGCCATCATCGGATTTACCGATCTGCCTCCGGTGATCAAAGTTGGCTTCATCATACTTTCTGCCTGTCCGGGAGGCACCACATCAGGATTCGTTACCGTACTCTTCCGCGGTAATGTTGCCCTCTCCGTCTCCCTGATCGCCGTTAACAGTCTGTTGACCCTGGCAACCATTCCGCTTCTGGTCAACCTGGCACTGACGGTTTTCACCGGCAGGCATTCTGCGTTCGAGCTGCCGCTGGTGCAGACTTTCTTTCAGATCTTTTTTATAACTCTTCTGCCTGCTTTCACGGGTGTTCTGCTAAGGTATTACCGTGAGAAAATTGCCAACAGGATACAGCGGCCGGTAAGAACGGTGATGATCATTCTTTTTGCGGGAGTTTATACCCTGATTGCCTTTGCGGATGAGACAAAAGGGGGTTCGGGCATCACTCCGGCAGATTTGTGGAGCATCCTTCCATATGCGGTTATCATAAATTTTGCAGGTTTTGCAGCAGGAATGGCGATGGGCATCTTTGGAAAGACCGGCATAAGAACATCATGGACGATAGGGGTGGAGGTTGCCCTTCAGAACACCACGCTGGCCCTGTTGGTTGCCGGAACGCTTATCCAGAGCAACGATATGGTAAAACCTGCCCTGGTTTACGCTCTCTTCTCTTTCTGGACTGCCCTGATCTATGGTATTGCCGTCAAGCGGTACAATAAGTCAAAGTTGTTCGGAGAATTCAATTAACTTCTCAGCAACCAGATTATTCCTACTGCCTATTGCCTACTGCCTTTATTCAATAATAATTTCATCGCAGAAGAGCCATGCTTTGCCGCCGGCGGCGGCATGCCACGGGGGGCAGGTTCCAATGCTCCTGGCAACAATCCTCACGTACCTCGCTCTTACTTCAGGAAATGATGAGAAGTACTCATTTATCCTTCTTCCCTGCTCCTCAGGCCTGATGTCTGTGGGAACGGGTGGCATGGGATTATAAACAGTCCCGTCGGCAGAAGTTGAGAAGGTCACACTCTGAGGAAGGAAGATCCAGCTTCCAACAGCTGCCATGAAGCTTGCTGAGATCCTGGTCACTGCCGTATCGCGTCCAAGGTCAATTATCACATCCATATCCGTTCCTTCAAAACCCTGCCACTGGCCGTCATTGAAGTCGCCGCCGCCCCTTATTCCGTTAACCAGTGTACGGTTGCCAAATCCTTTGTATCTGTCACTGTAAGGGTTATTGTATTTCACATCCCTGCCTGTTGCCAGGTTGATGCTCACCTTTTTTTCACTTACACTCCCCATGATTTTACCGTCAGAGAATATTGCAGCCTTAACCGTGGCGGAGGCATTCAGTGGCAGGGGCGCCTGGTATATGTCCGAGACCGGGCCCGGGTCGGTGCCGTCGGTTGTATACCTGATCTCCGGCGACGGTTGCTCACTGGTCATGGTCAGAGTGATGCTTTTCATCTGGTCATTGTATTCAGCAGTCATCTCCACATGGTATGACCCCTTTGAGTATGCCAGTCCGAGGGCATCAAACCTCTCCATCATCTTCGGCAGGCGTGTGCTGAACCCTTCCCATGTGCGGTTTTCAGGTGAAGACCACACCACCTCGGAGAGAGCAGTCAGCCTGGGCAGGATCATATACTCGGCTGTTTTGCCGTCTGTCACATACTCAGTCCAGAGGCACCCCTGTGCGCCGATGATATATTTTTGCTCTTCGGGTGTCAGTTCTGCCGGTACCGGTTCAAATGAATAGACTTTCTTCAGTGTTATTAGTCCGCGGAACGACTCCGGTTCGGTGACAGGATCGCCCTGGTAAATATTGAAATAGCAATGCGAAACGGGTGTCATTACGGCTTCATGGCCTGACCTTGCGGCGGCGACGCCGCCCTCGAACCCCTGCCATGACATCACCGTAGCCTCAGGGGCCAGGCCACCCTGGAGTATCTCATCCCAGCCAATCAGCTTGCGTCCCTTTTCATTCAGGAACTTTTCCATTCGTTTTACGAAGTAGCTCTGCAGGCCATCTTCATCCCCGAGTCCCTCTTTGCGTATTCTTGCCTGGCAATCGGGGCACCTTCGCCATTCCGTCTTGTCAGCCTCGTCTCCTCCTATGTGAATGTATTGCGATGGGAACAATTCCATTACTTCGATCAGCACATCTTCAAGGAAGGCAAATGTCTCCTCCTTTCCGGCGCAGTAGATGTCAGTTATTGGCCACACGCCACCCGGAGGCACTGTAAAAGGTCCGCCGGTGCATGAATACTCAGCGTAGGCTGCCAGGGCGGAGCCCACATGTGCCGGCATCTCTATCTCAGGAACGACGGTGATATATCTCTCTGCTGCATAGGCAACTATCTCCTTTATCTCCTCCTGCGTGTAAAAGCCTCCATAGGTGGCTTTTTCACCCGGCTGCTGAGGTTCCCTCGCATTCCACGGTCTGTCCTCTCGGTCGACGCGCCATGCCCCTGTCTCTGCCAGCCCCGGGTATTT
>CAZHTG010000006.1:0-18050 GCA_964535795.1 uncultured Rikenella sp. | reverse complement strand
CATCAACAAGATGCCAGTGGAAGACATTCAGCTTGTGAAGGGCCAGTATGTCAATGTACCGCTTGATGAATCCGACCTCAAAGAAATGGCGACTCACATCGAGGTGCATGCCTCTCCATTCAAACCGGGGATAGTCGGTTACCGAAACGCAGGGCATTGTCCATTTCACGTCGCTGAGCATGGTGCTGCTTTCTATCTGCGGAGGGAGAAGCTGACGGATTGTCTGCAGGCCCCTGAACAGGCCATCAGGGGTTTCTGCCGTAAGAGTCACTTTTCGCCTGGTGACGGTGAGCCTGTACTCCTCAGGCTTCCATATGCCGGAGGTGTCAATGACAAGACTGATATCGCCGCCTCTGCCTTCTGAGGTATTCAGTGCAAACCCGGTGGCAGGGCGGAGCAGCCCGGCCAGCTGTTCTGCCACGGATGCGGCCTCATTGCCTCCCGTGTAGCTTATCCGGGTTGAAGGATGAATGATGAAAGCCCCGCCGGCCACTTCCATTTGTACCGGCAGTGGTATGATCGAAGGCAATACTTTCTGCTTTGTTTCGCAGGAAATTAAAACAGCGCTCACTGTCATAGCCGTTAAGAAATACTTTAACTTCATAAATCCTAAATCTTTTATCCGCCGGATCTCCTGTTTTGGAAGAGGCGGCGGGGTTAATCCTTGTTCGTAAATCAATATCACAGGGTCAGTTTATTCTACGACATCAATTTCAAATATCTCATGTCTGTCGAACTGCAGCCAGTACTTAATTGAGTTTTGTCTTACCAGTTCCCAGTAGATATCACTGTCGAGACCGTAGATGAAATTTATCTCCCTGAGTTCCGCCGAGACTTTGTCGGCGAGTTCTTTTTTGAGTGAGATGCGTACTATTTTTCCTTTGTGGGTGAAGTCAGCCGCAGCAAAAAATGGTTTCTCTGTGCTGACGGTCAGCAGTCCGTGTCCGGGAGTTGCACCGGTGCTTACCTGGATACCGTCATTCATGCAGCTAAGGGGCGGCATGGAGCCTGCGTAAGTGGTTACCATCATCTCATCAACGCCTGTGCAGAAATATTCACGTGCCCTGATGCCCATTTTAACGCCTATAATTGCATACACTCCAAGATGCCGGTGCAGCTCATTGCCGATCACCCCTGAGGTCCACTCATCTTCACCGTACCTGTTGCGTATTTCAGCTACGAATGGCTGAAGATCCGACATATAAAAAGAAGTATCGGCAGGCATGGACTTGATAACCTGCATTCTCTCCACCGTTTCACCCCTGAGAATCTTCAGGGCTGCCTGGCGCAATCCGTTTAGGTCAGCGGGTGAGTGGTAAATGCCATTTTTATCTGTTCCCGTGGTGGTGAAGAGTCCGGGGAAATGAAGGAGCAGAGGTACCATTTCATCAAAGGCTGTATAAACAAATGAATGCGAAGGCATGGAGTTGATAAGATCCTTCACCCTGGCAGCATATGGAGTATGAATATTTCCGATCTTCTCCATCAGATCCTTATCATAAAAGTCCTCTCCACCAGCGCCGGTCACGATAACGGGAACAGATCCCGCAAGCACTTTCTCAGCAGCATCGGGCGATGCCATATAGTTAAATCCTGTCTTGCCGGGCAGTCCGCTGTTGGTCCAGACCACCTGTTTCACCTTCTCGTTGAACTTCGGCGATTGATCCATTGCATCTGATACTGTCTTCAGTGGTCCCATGGCGATGAAGGTTACCGGTGTAGTTTCTGCCGCCAGGGTCTCTTCTATCAGCCTGAGAGCATCTTCACCGACCGCTACGGGCAACCCCTGATGCCACAGTCCGTCAGCCATTTTCCTGATCTTTTCATATGCGACAGGCGCCTTGTGGTACCCGTCAGAAGCTGTTATGGCGAGTATCCTCACATCAGGAGATGCCATCAGCATGCATATTGCCTTAAGGTCATCTATGCCTCCGTCGCTGTCAATGATCACGTAATGACGGGGCTTCCAGGGGTGCGCACCGGCAGGTATAATCAGCAACAGAAGCAGAAATGCAAGCAGAGTCCGTCTCATTCTTCCTGTTTTTCCAAATGTAATAATTTAACGCCTAATGGCGGCTGAAATCGTCATTCCCTGTCGCGCAACAGCCTCCGGAGGTAGATCGGATTTTGTTTTTTAGTATCTTGACATCCCTAATTCTGCTTTTGTGAAGAAGAGGACCTGGATGTGGTTTTTTATCGGCCTTGTTGCCGGTATACTCATTTTTACCGGACTTGGGAAGGCGGTGGAAGCCACCTCAACAAACGATTTTTGCGCCTTGTGTCATGTTCATCCGCAGGCTACAGTCAGCTGGAAGCAGGGGGTTCACTATGCCACTAAGTCAGGCTACCGTGTCTCGTGCGCCGAATGCCACCTTCCGCCGAAGGGAGAGGGGTATCTCATTGAGAAGGCCAAAACGGGGATGCGTGATCTCTGGAGTTACTGGACGAAGGACTCCACGGAATTTGACTGGGAGGCAGCGTCAACTCTTGAGAGAGCTTCAAAGCATGTATATAATTCAACATGCATCAAATGCCACGAGAATCTGTTTCCGGCAACTCTCACAAAAGAGGGTTCAGAGGCTCACCTTTATTACAAGCAGATGACAGACAAGGGTGAAGAGTTGCAGTGCATCAGCTGTCACCTGAACGCAGGGCATTATATGAAGGACTATGTTCACGGGAGCAACACCGGGTTTGGCAAAACGGCGAAGGCGGCAGATACTCTCTACACCGTTCCGGCCACTTTAACCTCCTTCAGTAATTTCACGGAGCAGATCCCGGCTTCAGGAGTCGTATTCCGCATGATCGCCGTGCCGGGCGGCACTTATACCATGGGAAGTCCTGATAATGAACCGTTTCGCAAGGCTGACGAGACGCTCCGGGAGGTAAGTGTTGATTCGTTCTTCATCGCCGAGGTGGAGGTGACATGGGATGAGTATATGGAGTTCTACAGGCAGACGGCCTCGGAGGGCAGATCGACAGACACGGAGGGATCACGATTGCTCAAGGCTGGTGTTGATGCCGTCAGCGGTGCCACGCCACCGTACGGCAAGCCGGATCAGAACTGGGGTATGGGGCAAAGGCCTGCCATCTCTATGAGTCATCATGCGGCTGAGACCTATTGCAGGTGGCTTTCACAGGTAACCGGGAAAAAGTACCGTCTGCCCACGGAGGCGGAGTGGGAATATGCATGCAGGGCCGGAACACAGACACCCTATTTCTTTGAGGGTGATCCGGCACAGTTTGAGAAGAGGTCTCTTTTCGGAGGGAAACCCGACACCGCTGTGATAAATACATACGCCATCTACCGGGGCAACAGCCCTTCAAAGACGCAGGAGCCCTCTGCCGTGAAGGCGAACCCCTGGGGCATTAAAAACATGAGCGGAAACGTCGCCGAATTCTGCTCCGACATCCATGAGGATACCGGGGAGCATGTTATAAGGGGAGGATCTTACCGCGACGGTGCCGGCGGTGTCCGGAGTGCGGCGCGTGATTACACCCGGACCGCGGAATGGCTGAAGACAGACCCTCAGATGCCGAAGAGTATATGGTGGTACTCGGACTGCTTCCATGTGGGATTCAGAGTGGTGATGGACTTGGAGCAGGCAATAGCAAAGAATACGCCGTAGGCGTTAAAGTATTGTAGAACAGAATTATATAGTAATAAATACTACCCCGTAGGGGTTTGAGTATTGTCCTGACAACATTAATTATAACTTTGGGAAATAGAACTTAAACTGTCATGAAAAAACCATCCATCTCAAGAAGAAACTTTCTGGGCACTGCAGCAGCAGCGGGTGCAGCGGGCATTGTTGTGCCGGCACTGATTACCTCATGTTCACCAAAAAAGCGGAAGGAGGTTATTCTCCCCGTCATGCTTGATGCGGCTCCTGACGGGCCACTCCTCAAGGCCGGCCTGATTGGCTGCGGAGGCAGGGGCACCGGCGCTGCCCTGAACTTCCTGCATTGTGGTCCCAACCTCACCATCTCTGCCCTGGGCGATGTCTTTGCCGACAGGGTTACTTCATGCCGGGAGCGCCTGGCGAAGGACGGTGTGGAGATAGCTGATGAGAACTGTTTTGTTGGTTTTGACGCATACCAGAAGGTGATCGACTCCGGTGTCGACGTGATCCTCCTTGCCACCCCGCCATTTTTCCGGCCTCTGCATTTCGAAGCCGCCGTGACGGCAGGCAAGCATGTCTTCATGGAGAAGCCTGTTGCCGTTGATCCGGCAGGCGTCAGGCAGATAATGGCAACCGGAGAGAAGGCAAAGGGCATGGAACTGTGTGTCGTGACAGGCACCCAGAGACATCACCAGCATGATTATGTTGCCACATGGGGCAAAGTACAGGAAGGCATGATAGGTGACATCGTAGCTGCAAACTGCTACTGGAACCAGGGACAGCTATGGTACCGTGATCCCAACCCTTCATGGACGGAGATGGAATACATGATCCGTGACTGGGTCAACTGGTGCTGGCTGTCGGGTGACCACATTGTTGAGCAGCATGTTCATAATATCGATGTAATCAATTGGTTCACAGGAAAGAAACCGGTCTCAGCAGTATCATTCGGTGCCCGCCACAGGCGTGTCACGGGTGATCAGTACGATTTCTTCAGCACCGACTTCATATATGAAGGAGGGTTCCATGTTCACAGCATGTGCCGTCAGATTAACGGTTGCGAGGGCAATGTCTCGGAATGGATACAGGGCACGGAGGGAACATCCAACTGCCAGAACACCGTATGGGATCCTGCCGGAACCGAACTCTGGAAGTACGAAGGTTACACGCTTGATGATGCGGGAAAGATGACTGACCAGCTAATCAGGAGTCCATATGACCAGGAGCATGTTGATTTCGTGACTGCCATCCGCACCGGGAAGCCTCTGAATGAGGCGGAATTCGTTGCCGTATCAACCATGGCCGGCATCATGGGACGCGTATCAGCATATACCGGCAAGAAGGTGACATGGGATGAGATGATGAACTCAGAGCTGAAGCTGGGCCCACAGGTATTTGATATGGGACCGGTTGATGTTTCCAAGAGTGTGCCTGTTCCAGGTGAGTAGATAATTGATACTGACAATGAACACAAAATCACGACGCAGTTTTCTGAAAGGGGCCGCAGCCACCGGCGCGGCCCTTTTTACCGCACCGGCACTTCTCAGCGGAAGGAGCCGGGCAGCATTCGTACCTGACGCTGACAAGCCTTTCAGACTGGCCTATGCCCCCTCAGTAGGCATGTTCCGCGAGCTTTGCGGAAGCGATGACCCGGTTGACAATATTCAGTTCATAGCCGACAAAGGCTTCCGGGCTGTCTTTGACAACGGGTTCCCCGGGCGTCTGCCTGCTGACCAGGAGCGTATTGCCTCAGCCATCCAGAGGCTGGGTCTGATGATGGGGCCGTGGGTGTTGCATGCCGATTTTGGAAAGACATCCTTTGTGCTTCCGCACAGGGAGGTGCGCGACTTCCTGACGATGAAGATGGAAGAGGGCATAGACGTGGCCAAAAGAACGGGGTTTAAGATGGCACTTGTAGTCCCGGGCAGATATGATGAAAGACTTCATCATGATATACAAACGGCAAATGTCATTGACAATCTAAGGTATTGCGCTGATCTTACGGAGCCTGAAGGCATGACCCTGGTCCTGGAGCCTCTCAATACGCTCCGTGACCATCCGGGTCTCTGGCTGACCCAGATGCCGCAGGCCTACCAGGTATGCAAGGCTGTAAACAGTCCTGCCGTGAAGATCGTTGAGGATATGTACCACCAGCAGATCACCGAGGGTAACTTGATACCCAACATCGAAGCATGCTGGGATCAGATAGCTGCCTTTCACGTGGGAGACAACCCGGGACGCAATGAACCGACAACGGGAGAGATCAACTATAAAAATATCTTCAAATACCTTCTTTCGCGTGACTATACCGGGGTGATATGCATGGAGCACGGTCGCAGCGTCAGGGGCCCCGAAGGAGTTAAAAAGGTCATTGAAGCCTACCGGGAGTGCGATCCGTTCTGAAAAAATTTACCTGACGAAAACCAAAATCATGAAAAAAACTGTATTCAGCTGCATTACCTGTGCACTAATCTCCACTTTGTTCATTCTTTCAGGTACGGGATGTAAAAAAACAAAGGCTGGCAGCGAGAGTTTCAGCGTTGCATTTCTGACAGATATTCACCTGCAGCCCGAGAGGAATGCAGTTCCCGGGTTCCTAAAGGCACTGGATACCGTCAACAGCCTGAAGCCTGACTTCATTATAACCGGAGGTGACCTGATAATGGATGCTTTGGGCCAGTCATACGGCCGTGCCGACTCATTGTATATATTGTACCAGGAGACCGTAAAGAAGGCTGAGGTACCCGTCTACAACACCATGGGCAATCATGAGATTTATGGCATATACAGTCGGGCCGGAGCAGACCCCGCTCATCCTGAATACGGAGAGAAGATGTATGAAAAACGAATAGGCCCTTTGTATTACTCATTCATGCATAAAGGATGGAAGTTCATGGTGCTGAACTCTATTGAAGACACAAAAAGGAATAAATATGTGGGACTGATTGACACGGTTCAGATTGCCTGGATAGTAAAGGAACTTGAAAATACCGACCGGGAGACACCTATAGTCATAAGCACTCATATCCCTTTTATTTCGGTGATGGCACAGAGGTACGACGGGTCAACCGTGCCGAATGATTCCTCTCTTGTGGTCTATAACTCGAGTCCTGTCCTGGATCTTTTCAGGGAGCACAATCTGAAACTTGTGCTTCAGGGACATCTGCATGTTCTGGAAGACATCTATTACGAGGGGGTTCACTATATCACCGGCGGGGCAGTATCTGCAGCCTGGTGGAAAGGGCCTTACCTCACATGTGAGGAAGGATTTCTCTGGCTCACCTTTGGTAAGAACGATTTTACCTGGAAATATATTGACTACAGCTGGACAGTTGAAGATTAACCCATATCATTTTTATTTGGTTTGAGCAGGGGCACGGTGACCATAAGCGACAAGTGGATCAAAGCATCCATTATAGGTACTATTTGGGCAGCTGCCGAGATCGTTCTCGGCAGTTTTCTTCATAACCTGCGCGTTCCTTTCAGCGGTAACGTTCTCACGGCCATAGCGCTGGTGATCCTCATCTCGGTCAGCTACAAGTGGCGTGAACACGGCCTATACTGGCGGGCCGGACTGATATGCGCGCTGATGAAGGCGATGTCACCCAGCGCCATCATATTCGGTCCGATGATAGCCATCATCATGGAATCACTGCTGCTTGAAGCTTCCGTCAGACTATTTGGAAGGACTTACCTCGGGTTCATTGTCGGATCCATGCTTGCCATGTCATGGAATCTTTTCCAGAAGATATTCAACATGATCATTTTTTACGGCGGCAACCTTGTCGATATTTATTCGAACATTACCGCTTATGCCTCGAAGCAGCTTAACCTTCAGTTTGATGCCTTCTGGGCGCCACTGCTACTACTCCTGGCCATATATGCCATTTTTGGGGCAGTCACGGCAGTCGCGGGCATTATCATAGGTCGCAGGATCGCCTCGCTCCCGCCTGAGGAGTCGCTGCCTGAGCCGGCGGTAATAAGATCATCACCAAAAAAGGAGGAGCATCCGTTTGCCTATTCTCTTGCATGGCTGGCAGCAGACATAATTCTCATCGCAGGACTGCTGGTAATTGTCAGCACTGCAAAGTGGTTCTGGTGGATAATTGCGGTTTTTCCAGTCATTACCTTTCTGGCCCTGCGTTATAAGAGGGCCATGAGGCAGCTCTCGAAACCAGGATTCTGGGTCACTTTCGTAATAATTACGATGCTTTCGGCCCTTGCTTTCACGGCATTTCAGCCCGGCAAGAATGATGTGACGGGGGCCATCCTCATCGGGATACAGATGAACTTCAGGGCAATAATTATCATTGTCGGATTCTCTGCTCTTGGAACGGAATTGTATAATCCAAAAGTTCGCAGTCTGTTTGGAAGGACGCGTCTTCGGCAGCTGCCGCTGGCCCTCGAGCTGTCGGCTGCCAGTCTGCCAACGATGATAGCTGACATACCCGACCTGAGGACTGCCATAAAGAGTCCGGTGTCGATACTGAACCGTATGATTACACGTGTGGAGAGGCGATTGAATGACGAAAGGAGAGACAAGCAGGGCGGAAAGAAGGTTTTTATCGTAACGGGTACAATAGGAGAAGGAAAGACAGCCTGGCTCGCCAGACTTGCCGGCTTGCTGAAGGAGAAAGGGGTCAGAGTGGGAGGCATCCTGGCGCTGCGAATCGTGGAGGAGGACAGAACGACCGGTTATGATATCTCCGACATCAGCACCGGAGTCAGGACTCCTTTCCTGAGGCATACCGGAAGTGAAGACATGGGGGTTGAGAGATTCACCGTTTATGATGCCGGGTACAATGCCGGAAAGAGCGTACTTCATCCTGAAGCCAATAGCGATAAGGATGTAGTCATTATCGATGAGGTTGGCCCGCTTGAACTGAGGGATCGGGGTTGGAGTGAGAGGTTTGCCTGGCTTTTGAATGAAACCAGTGCGATACTGATTATTGCTGTCAGGAAAAGTCTCACTGAGGCGGTAACGGACAAGTTCGGACTGGCAGGCGCCAGGATAATAGATGTGGCCTCCGGAGATGTCTTCAGATATGCAAATGAGATTACTGCTATTACTTCAAGAAAGCCAAAACAATGAATGAAATACTTGACAGGGTACGAAGGGAGCTAAGGGAGGCTTCGGATGAGAAGACCAGGGAAGGAGGAAAGAGATATTTCAAGGAAGATGTAAATCTTTACGGGATCAGGTCAAAAACGGTGAAAGAGATTGCACAGGCAAACTTTGCCCTGGTAAAGCAGAGATCAAAACAGGAGATTTTCAGCCTGTGTGATTCACTGTGGCAGTCGGGCCTGATGGAGGAGACTTTCGTTGCATGCATGTGGTCGGAGAAGCTGGCCGGAAAGTTTCTCGAGGAGGATTTCAAAGTACTGGAAAGATGGGTGCATAAATATGTCAATAACTGGGCTTCATGTGATACTCTATGCAATCATACTGTGGGCGATTTCATCCAGAAGTATCCCGGTTATATAGGTGAACTTAAGAGGTGGGCCGGGTCTGATAACAGGTGGACGAGAAGAGCTGCGGCAGTATCACTGATCATTCCTGCCCGGAGAGGTAAGTTTCTCTCCGATATTTTTGAAATCGCTGAGATATTGCTCCTCGACAAGGATGATATGGTTCAGAAGGGCTACGGATGGATGCTGAAGGAGGCCAGCAAACCCTATCAGAATGAGGTGTTCGATTTTGTCATGAGTCACAGGGCCGTCATGCCGCGGACAGCCCTGAGATATGCCATCGAAAAAATGCCGCCCCTGCTAAGGGAGGAGGCGATGAAGAAATAAGGTCTGAAGTCTGAAGGTCTGAAGTCCCGATACACTTCGTTATCGGGATTTTGTCGCTACGCGCCTCAATCTGAAGGTCTGGCCGGGGCTATTTATGTTTCCATTCCTCAACGGAGAGTACCTGTGCATAGCTTCTGAGCGTCGCCAGAGTGGAGGCGTGAACGTCGGCTGCAGACACCTCCCGCTCTCCGAATTTCAGGCTGCGGGTGGCACAGGCATCATGCAGCAGAAAGACATAATATCCGAAGTCATGCGCTGCCCGCACTGCAGCCTCCACGCACATCTGCGTCTGCATCCCGCATATCACAAGTGTGTCAATGGCAAGGCCGTCAATATACTCCTTCAACCCTGTGCCAAGGAAACTGTTAACCTCCTCCTTTACGAAAATCTTCTCACCGGGCAGGGGTTCCACAATTTTGTTGATCTCCATGCCTGATGCCGATTTATGCTGGACGAAGATGACAGGGTTACCCGTCATCCGGGCTTCGCGGATTGTGATCGCCGCTTTCTCAGCTGCCTCTTCAGGTTCAACAAGCTCAGACCGCCCCCCGGGGAAATAAAAGTTCTGTATGTCAATTGCAAGCAACGCATAATTCTTTTGCGCTACAGCAACAATTACGGCCGAAATCAGGATCAGGGAAAGGAAAATTCTCTTCATGATGTGTAATCAGTTTAGTAACCAAAATTAAAGGATAATTCGATAGCAGACAGGAACATCTTCCATTTAAAATTGTTTTACTTTTCAGGAGATAAAATTCAGCAAACAGAACTGATGAAGCTATTCAAATATCTTTCAACCGCGCTCTTTATGCTGCTGGCATTCTCATCGTGCGGCAACCTGAAAGTGGAGCGTGAAAAACCCTATGTGGTCATGGTCTCCCTTGATGCCTTCCGCTGGGATTCTGACTCAATTCATGGCACCCCGGTGCTTGACGACATAGCCCGGAATGGGGTGATGGCAGAGAGGCTTATCCCATCGTTCCCAACGAAAACATTCCCCAATCACTACACGATAGCCACGGGTATGTACCCTGATCATCACGGACTGGTTAACAACAGCTTCTATGCTCCCGACCTTGACCTGGTCTACAGGATTGGCGACCGTGCCATGGTTGCCAACGGTGCTTTCTACGGTGGCGAGCCGATGTGGGTGACGGCACGCAAACAGGGTATGAAGTCCGCATCGTTCTACTGGGTGGGTTCGGAAGCACCCATACAGGGGATGCAGCCCGATTACTGGAAGCCTTTCGACGATGAGGTTGCCTTCGGTGACCGTGTTGATACCGTCCTTAAATGGCTGTCACTGCCGGCAAACAGGAGGCCACACCTGGTCACCCTCTACTTTGAGGAGCCTGACGCCATAAGCCACAGCTACGGTCCTGTCTCGACTGAGACCGGCGCTGTTGTCAGATCTCTTGACAGCCTCCTCGGTGTTCTGAGAACGGGTCTGGCGCGACTGCCGCATGCAAAAAATATCAATCTCATTGTCCTCTCTGATCATGGCATGACAGAGGTTGACGAAGCACGATACAACTATATTCTTGACACACTGCCTCAGGCATTGGTAAAGCGTATCTATGGAGGCAACCCGGTATGGGCGGTGGAGCCTGTGGAGGGCAAGACAGACAGTGTGCTGCATCTGCTGAATATTCAGAAGGGCATGAAGGCCTACCTGAGGGAAGAGCTTCCGGCTCATCTCCGTTACGGAACGCACTCCCGTATCCCGGCTATTGTTCTCATTGCTGATCCGGGCTGGACAGCCGGGCTGCGTCCTGAAGCGAGGTACAGCAAGGGTGACCACGGGTACGACTGGCGGTTCAGTGACATGCACTCGATCTTCTATGCCGAGGGGCCTGCCTTCAGGAGAGGCTTTGTCGCGGACACACTCTTTAATGTTGATATTTATAATATTGTTACGGGGATACTGGGACTAACCCCGGCGCCCAATGACGGTGACAGGCAGAGGATATCACCTCTTTTCAGGTGACCCGTAATTGGCAAAGTCGATATTTCTACGGATCAATTTGTAACCGCTACGCTTTATTGGCGACGATCTGAAAATCTTCTTGAAGTCATCAGGTGTCATATTCTGCCATTCTCTTCTTGTCAGTGACGTGACCTGAAATTCCGGCATAAGGTCTTTATCAGTATAAGGCACGGCCTTGTTGTTCCATGGGCAGACCTCCTGGCAACGGTCGCATCCAAAAATCATGTTTTCTGTTTTGCCGCTGGCCTCTTCAGGCAAATCACCCTCATGTTCAATTGTAAGGTAAGATATACAGCGGCGTGCATCTATTGTCCGGTCGTTGCAGATGGCATCTGTAGGGCACGCATCGATACAAAGGGTGCAGTTGCCGCAACGGTCGCGGGCAGAAGTGTCATCATAGAGAAACTCTGCCGTGGTAACAATCTCGCCGATAAAAAAGTATGAGCCGATATCCTTGTTAATGACCATGCTGTGCCGTCCGCGCCATCCCAGCCCGGCACGTATGGCCCATGCCTTTTCGGTAACGGGGCCTGCATCGCAGAACACCCTGCATGAGGCATCGGGCACCTCTTTCTTGATGATTTTCTGGACACGGTCAAGTTTCTCTTCCATTACCAGGTGGTAGTCCTTTACCCGTGCATAGCGACTGATGAAGTAATTGTCGGCACCGGCGGAAGGGTCATTGCTGTAGTATCGGAGGCCGGCAACAATCACTGATCTGGCTCCTTCAACCAGCGAAGTGATGTCACCCCGTTTATCGAGATTTCTTTCAAGGAATTTCATAGAGCCGCCTTTGCCGGATTCCATCCATTCGCTGATATGATGGCTGTCTTCGTGATGCGGTGAAGCATGGGCGATACCGAAAATATCAAAGCCCTCCATCCGGAGGCTTTCGCGGATTTTCCAGGTAAGCGCTATTTTACGTGCGTCAGTCAAAATATAGTTATCAAAGCAATCCTAATTCAAGCTTGGCCTCGTCAGTCAGCATGTCGCGGTCCCATGGAGGCGTAAAGGTAAGAGTGAGATCACACTCCCTGACCCCCCTGGTACCGGCAACCTTATACCTTACCTCTTCCACGAGATCCTCAGCCATGGGGCAGTTCGGGGCGGTGAGCGTCATTGTAATGTGCGCCACCTGTTCCTCATCAACCCTGACCTCATAGATAAGTCCAAGGTCATAAATGTTAACCGGTATCTCGGGGTCAAAAATGCTTTTCAGCACTCCTACTATTCTTGCTTCAGTCTCCTGTATCTCCTGTGTGTTCATGTCTGTTCCTGTCTCGATTTGTACGCCAGCGCATAGAGCCGCATCTGTTTCATCATGGCAAGCAGTCCGTTGGAGCGGGTGGGAGAGAGGTTTTCCCTCAGCCCTATCCGCTCAATGAAATAGATGTCGGCGCCCAGTATCTCATCGGGGGTGCGGCCCGTAAACACCTTCACAAGGAGAGCTACTATGCCACGAGTTATCAGGGCGTCACTCTCCGCAGTAAAGGTAATTACCCCTTCAGTGAAGGAGGGATAAAGCCATACCTTGCTCTGGCACCCCTCAATGAGGAAGTCGGCAGTCTTGTGTGCCTCATCGAATGGGGGAAGCGATTTCCCCAGGTCGATGAGATACTCATACCTCTCCATCCAGTCGCCGAACAGCGAAAACTCCTCTATGATCTGATCCTGTATCTCGTTAATGTTCATATTCAAAGGTTATGCGAACATTTCAGTCACTTTACCTACTCCCTGCACCAGTGCATCAATCTCCTCCTCAGTATTGTAGAATGCTATCGAAGCCCTTATGGTTCCGCTTATCCCGAATCGTTCCATCACGGGCTGGGCGCAGTGTGTTCCTGTCCTTACCGCTATACCCATCTTGTCAAGAATCATGCCTGCGTCATACTGGTGAATGTTTCCGGGAAGGAATGAAATCACTGACACCTTTTGCGGAGCGGTTCCGTAAATACGCATACCGCTGATGGATGATAACCCGGCAGTTGCCCTGGCAAGGAGGGCTTGTTCTCTTTCGGCAACAGCCTCGCGCCCTAAAGCTGTCAGGTAGTCGAGGGCTGCCGCCATGCCTATCGCTCCCGTGAAGTTTGTTGTTCCTGCCTCGAACTTGAAAGGCAGCCCGTTGTATGTTGTCTTCTCAAAGGTAACGTTTGCGACCATATCGCCCCCTCCCTGGTAGGGAGGTATCTCATTCAGGAGGTTCTCCTTTCCGTAAAGCACACCTATGCCGTTTGGGCCGTAGACCTTATGACCGGAGAAGACGTAGAAATCGCATCCGATATCCCTTACGTCGACGATGCCATGCTGTATGCCCTGAGCTCCGTCTACAAGCACCGGGATGCCGTGACGGTGTGCTTCAGCCACTATCTCTTTAACGGGGTTGACGGTACCGAGCACGTTGGAGACGTGAGTGACGGCCACGATGCGGGTGCGCTCAGTCAGCATGCCGCGGTAGGTCTCAAGATCCAGTACGCCCTCGTCAGTGAAGGGTATCACCTTCAGTTTCGCCTTTTTCCGTTCACACAGCATCTGCCAGGGCACAATGTTGGCGTGGTGTTCCATTCCGCTTATCACTATCTCATGGCCCTCCGTGACAAACCTCTCTCCGAATGAGAAGGCCACCGCATTGATTGAGGCCGTGGTGCCGGCGGTGAAGATGATCTCTTCCCTCTTCGGGGCATTGATGAACGCCCTGACGGTTTCACGGGCTGCCTCATATCGGTCTGAGACAATATCGGAGAGACGGTGTACTCCCCTGTGCACATTGGCGTTGGCCGTGCGGTATAGCTCCTCCATCACCCTGATCACCTGTTCCGGTTTCTGAGTGGTGGCACCGTTATCAAGATATACCAGAGGCTTTCCGTGAACCCTGACTGAAAGGATCGGGAATTCTGAACGTATCTCCTCTATGGTTTTTGACAGTTTCATCACTTCATTCAGTTGCACTGAATAGCACAGGAGGCGCAGCGCGAAAGCTCACCGCGGAGGCGTTTCAGTACAAGGTTGTCGATGCGCTCACGGAGAGCTTCGATAGGTATATTCTTTATCACGTCATGTGCAAAGCCGAACATAAGCATCAGCCTGGCTTCGCGTGCATCAATCCCACGTGAGCGGAGGTAGAACAACGCGTTCTCGTCAAGCTGACCGACGGTGGCGCCGTGGCTGCATTTGACATCATCAGCGTAGATCTCTAGCTGAGGCTTGGTATCCATGCGTGCCGTGTCAGAGAGAATAATGTTGTTATTGCTCTGGTATGCATTGGTCTTCTGCGCCTCCTTATGCACCATTATGCGACCGTTGAAAGCGCCGCTGGAGTTTTCATCAAGCACACCCTTGAAAAGCTGTGTGCTGTTGCAATTGGGAGCGGCGTGGTCAACCTTCACGAAATTGGCTATATGCTGCTGTTTGTCAGCGAGGTACAGGCCGTAGGAATGTGTTTCGCCGTTCTCCCCGTTGAGGCGGTGCCAGGTGGCGTTTCGTACAAGCCCGCCATGCAGTGTGATATTGTTTGACGATGCATAGCTGTCGCGCTCCTGGTGAATGAAGGTATGGGTTATCTTGCCTGAGTTGTTATGCTGGTTCTGAACCCTTATGATTTCAAACCTCGCGTTCTGCCCTACGAAGACCTCTGTTACGGTGTTGGTAAGGAAATGCTGCGGCGAGATAGCATGGTCACAGACCAGGAGCGAGAGTTGTGCCCCCTCTTCCACGATAACCAGGTTACGGTCCTGTGCAAAAATATCCTTGTCGGAGTGAAGGAGGTTGACTATCTGTATCGGTTTTGTATAGGAGGTGTTCCTGGGGGCATAAAGGAAGAGTCCGTCGGCGGCCATTGCAGTGTTCAGTGGCACCAGACCGTCGTTCTCATTCTGAGCGTACTTGTTGTAATGCCTTTCCACCAGTGCCGGGAACTGCTTTGCTGCTGCCTGCATGCTCCCGACCCATACCCCTCCCGGGAGCATCACCAGTCCCTCTTCGCCACGAGGGAAGAATCCGTTGAGCAGCACCATGTTCCACACATCAAGGTCCTCAACCTCGCAGTGGAACTTCTCCGCCTCCCTGAAGTCGGCAGGCATCGGGGAGTAGTACTCCTGGTACTGAAAACCGAAGGACTTTTCGAGATTAGTATATTTATATGCTTCGTTTTTCCTGTCAGGGATGCCCAGGCGGAGGAACTCCTCAAATGCCTGGTCACGGTACCTGTTGAAGATCTCCGGGGAGCTTTTCAGGAAAGTGCCGTGGCCGCCCGCATAGAGCTCTGACAGCTTGCTTGTTACTTCCGGTCTGTAGTCCATGTCTCTTCGCTGACGTCTGCTTCCTTCCTTATCCAGTCGTATCCTCTCGCTTCAAGTTCGAGAGCCAGTTCAGGTCCGGCCGATCTGACGATGCGGCCGTCGTACATCACATGAACATAATCGGGCACGATATAGTCAAGCAGCCTCTGGTAGTGTGTTATGACGATGACAGAGGTATCTGGCCTGCGAATTTTGTTGACGCCGTTGGCCACGATGCGCAATGCGTCGATGTCCAGCCCAGAGTCTGTTTCATCGAGGAGTGCCAGCCTCGGTTCGAGCATTGCCATCTGGAAGATTTCGTTCTTTTTCTTTTCACCTCCGGAGAAGCCCTCGTTGACACTCCTGTTGGTCAGTGCCGAGTCGATCTCAACCAGTTCTTTCTTTTCGCGCATCTGGCGCAGGAACTCCGATGCCGACAGCGGCTCCAGCCCCCGGTGCTTGCGCTGCTCATTGATAGCGGTCTTCATGAAGTTGACCATGCTTACCCCGGGGATCTCTATAGGGTACTGGAATGAGAGGAAGATACCCTCGCGTGCCCTCTCCTCGGGTGACATCTCCAGGAGGTCTTTGCCCTCGAAGGAGACTGATCCGTGGGTGACGGTAGCTATATCGCGGCCTGTCAGGACATTGGCCAGGGTGCTCTTGCCGCTTCCATTAGGTCCCATGATGGCATGTATCTCCCCCGGTCTGACCTCGAGGCTAAGACCCCTGAGGATCTCCTTATTGTCAATTGTGGCTTTAAGTTCCTTTATCTGTAATAAAAATTCGCTTTTCATATTCTCTTTTAACTAAATTCTTTTATCAACCCACGCTTCCTTCAAGGCTTATCTGCAGGAGCTTCTGTGCCTCAACGGCAAACTCCATCGGCAGCTTGTTGATTACCTCCCGGGCGTAGCCGTTGACAATCAGTCCGATTGCATCTTCAGTTGAGATCCCCCTCTGGTTGCAGTAGAAGATCTGGTCTTCGCCGATGCGCGAGGTGGTTGCTTCGTGCTCAACGATGGCGGTGGGGTTGTCAACCTCTATGTAGGGGAATGTATGTGCTCCGCACTTATCTCCCAGCAGCAGGGAGTCGCACTGCGAGAAGTTTCGGGCTCCCTCGGCTTTGCCCAGCACCTTGACGAGTCCGCGGTAGCTGTTCTGGCCGAAGCCGGCAGAGATGCCCTTGGAGATAATGGTACTCTTTGTGTTTTTTCCGATGTGGATCATCTTGGTACCCGTGTCAGCCTGCTGGTAGTTGTTGGTGACGGCTACGGAGTAAAACTCGCCTGTGCTGTTGTTGCCGCGGAGGATGCATGACGGGTACTTCCATGTGATTGCCGAGCCTGTCTCGACCTGTGTCCATGATATCTTTGAATCGTCGCCCTTGCATATGCCGCGTTTGGTGACGAAATTGAATATCCCGCCTTTGCCCTCCCTGTCGCCCGGGTACCAGTTCTGCACTGTACTGTACTTGACTTCGGCGCCGCGTTCCGCAATTATCTCCACCACTGCGGCGTGCAGCTGATGCTCGTCGCGCATGGGTGCCGTACACCCCTCGAGGTAGCTGACATAAGCCTCCTCATCGGCTATGAGGAGTGTGCGTTCAAACTGCCCGGTGTTGGAGGCGTTGATGCGGAAGTAGGTCGACAGTTCCATCGGGCACCTGACCCCCTTGGGGATGTAGCAGAATGAGCCGTCAGAGAAGACTGCCGAGTTGAGCGTTGCGAAGAAGTTGTCTGTATATGGCACAACCGAAGCGAGGTACTTCTGAACCAGCGTCGGGTGTTCCCTGACCGCCTCGGAGAATGAGCAGAAGATGATGCCCATCTCTGCGAGTGTCTCGCGGAAGGTTGTCTTCACCGATATTGAGTCCATCACCGCATCTACAGCAACACCCGTGAGGTGTTTCTGCTCCTCGAGGGGTATTCCGAGCTTGTCGAAGGTCTTAAGCAGTTCCGGATCGACCTCGCTGAGGCTGCCCGGGGCCGGTTTCTGCTTCGGTGCGGCGTAAAAGATAATATCCTGATAGTTTATCTCAGGTATCTTCAGGTTGGCCCATGCCGGCATCTTCATCGTCTGCCAGTGGCGGAAGGCCTTCAGGCGGAACTCGAGCATCCACTCAGGCTCCTCCTTCTTGGCAGAGATGAGCCTGACAACATCCTCACTGAGTCCTTTGGGGATTACATCAGTCTCAATATCAGTCACAAAACCGTATTTGTATTCACCTGATGTTACCTCATCCAGTACCTTATCCTGATCGTTTTCCATATCCTTTTTCTTCAATGGGTACACAAACTCAACAAATGGGCCCGATTAAAGTTTGAAGCACCTTTTTGAATTGAGCAAAATTAATTAAAAATGACGAGA